>JALZUS010000052.1 GCA_023299885.1 Bdellovibrionales bacterium
AGAATTACAAGACCTACAACACTTTACCAAATTTAATGCTGTCACAGAAAATTCAGGGTATTTTTCTTTGGGTAAATAATGATCAAAATCACTTGGGGTTGTGATCCCGCAAAAAGGACACCATTTTAATAGCCCTGCTTTTTGGCTAGATTCTAAACTTTTTTTTAGATCTCTTAAAGTAGCTGTCTCGTTAAGGTAGCAATGGTGTAAATCTTCTTTAATCTCTGTTAAGGTAGAGTCTGCAAGTATTGTTTCGATTGAATTTGTATTAATCGCATCCCCAAAAGAACGAATCGCATTATCTATATTAGAGCTTTTTGATTGAAGCTTGGAACGGCGAGGGTTTTTTTTAGACTGAACAACTTTTTTGTGCCATTCAAAATCACTAGTATCACCTTTGTTTTTATTCAGCTTCCTCATCAGGTAATTCTTGGTAACAACTTAATAGATAGGACTTAGCATTAAGACTCAGGCCTTCAGGAAAAAGCTCTAATACTTCCTTATAGTCTAAGCTCTTTGAGAGTTTCTTCAACGTAGATTTATAGTAAGAAGGCACTTCATGGGTTTCAAAAATATGCCGAGTCAGGTTGGAGATATTCTCACCAAATGTCTCTCCGTGTAGTTTTTGTGCATGCGTAGTGTTTCCAGACCGCTCAAATACAATCACTCTTTTAGTTGGGATTTCTTGAATAATCAAGGGTGAATGAGTTGCTAATAAAGCAAAGGAGTTATATTTAGAAAGAATCGATGTTAGGGTGTGAAAAAGGCTTGCTACCGCATTAGGATGAAGATGTGTCTCTGGCTCGTCAAAAATAATTAAACTATTATTATCAATCCATGCTAATATAGATGTTACAAGATTTACTAAAATTGCTTGCCCTGAGCTAAAAAGCGAGGGGTCATCTTGTTCTGATTTTTCGAAATCTTTTTCTAATTCTTTATTTAGAATCGCACTTAAAGCCAATTCATCACCGTCCAAGATTTTTAGCATATAATTAGACCATTCACGGTCCCTTTTAAGCTCCTTCATTCGGCTTAGGTTATTACGATAAGTTTCTTCCGTGCTTTTTTTAGAAAACTTGCCTTTTTGATTCCGTAGCCCACAATACTTATAATTACTATCTTTCTCTGGAGGCCTTGGAAAACGATCAAACGCACTATAAGAGATAGTTATTATTCTGCTGTAAGCAGGGCGGTGACCGCCAAATCGATCAAGCCTTTGTTTAAACCGTTCTGCGGAATATTTTCTGGTTACTAAGTCGTTTGCTAATTGTGCGAGGTATTGAGTTTTTCCTACAGCATTTCTTCCTATAATTCCCACTACCCTACCAGGCACAGGATCATTAGGGTCAAAGTTAACATTTATTTCAGTGGAACAATCCGCTTTAGGAATTAGGCCATTGTAACTGAATGAAGAGCTGTCTGGAATTACTTCGTTTTGCACTGCTTTTTGCCCATACACTCTAGCTTTATCAGAAGAGTTATCTCTTAATAGACAGTTTCGAAATGAAGATTTAATTTGAAATGGTTCTGCTAAAGATGGATTATAGGCGATGTCATTTAAGGCTTCCAATGCTAATCCTGCTAATTCCTCCCCACATACATCTCTAATTTTTGAGTAATAATCTATATCCAGCCCAAGTGAAATATAGTCTTCTCCAAGCTTATTGAACAACTCGCCCAATTCAGTATTTAGCTCACTTTTGTGAATTATTTTACAATCTCCTATGCTATGGATTTTGTTTGAAGAGTCTTGAAATTCTAAGAGAAATGAAGCAAGCGAACCATAGTCATCCCAATCACTTTTAAGTAAAAAAAAGCATTCCTCACTATCTGGGGTATCAGGTCTTTCCTTCTCTCGTCTGTATTCTGCCTTTCCTAGGTAAAATTTCATTATTTAGAATAGTTTAACTTATTAGCCAATTGAGTTATGCATAGAGAGGGGTATCTTCTTTTTCATCTGTATCAACAATATCCTTAAGCGTTTTAAACTTTTAGGATGAAGATGACTAATTTTAACAGTCTGGGTTACTGTATTTTGTAGGCCTTGTAAGTTGGATTCTTAATAAGAATGAGAAATTAATTTAAGGCGCTCTTACGCATTTATTGATTGTTATTTTCGATGCTTTCAATCGCAGCGAGTAGCGAAGGGATTTTACTATTTACGACCTCGTACACTAAAACGTAGTCTACGCCTATGTAATCATGGATGAGTTTGTCTCTCATGCCTGCCATTTTTCGCCATTCTATATCAGGCGCTAGACCCATAGTTTCATTATCTAGCTTTTTTGTGGCTTCACCTATGATTTCTAAGGCTCGAACACATGCTCTTTTAACCACAGGATCAGCAATAAACTCTTCTTGCGAATAGTCTTTGATGACTTTAAGAAGAAATTCAGCCTCATCTCTGATATGAGATAGGTAGTTTTTAGGCGAGAGAGACATATTTCACAGTGCGCTTGATCTCAGGAGCGAAATAAGGGCTTAGCGATTCCTCTGTTACAAGGTCGATTTTTCGGTTGAAGAGTTCTTGTAGGAGATCATAAACACGGTCGAAGTTGTCATAAGTTTTTTGCTCAGGCTTAAACTTAACAAGCACATCTACGTCACTTTCTACGGTCTCTTCTCCTCTGCTGTATGAGCCAAATAGACCTAATCTTTCGACTCCACAAGCGAGGAGGTCGTCTTTGATTGGGGCTATAGGGTTTTCGCTCATTCTAGATCAACTTAATCATATTCTACAGTTTAGGTCAATTACGACTGTGTGAATCGTCATTAAAGAGTTGTTAAAATCAAAATAGTTTTAACTGATTGGTATCATTATGCTTCTCTGCTTTCTTTACAGTTTTTCTCTTTG
>JALZUS010000053.1 GCA_023299885.1 Bdellovibrionales bacterium
CTCAGAAAACAACTAAAGGAGACCATAATGAAGTTTACATCTTACAACGAAACCAATGCACCAGAAGACACTAAAGGCATACTAGCGGCTGTTAAAGGCAAATACGGCTTTGTACCCAACCTTATGGGCGTATTAGCTGAGTCTAAACCTGTTATCGAAAGCTATATCCAATTGAGTGATCAAGTTAGCAATGCTGGCTTTGACCCTATCGAAACTCAAGTTATGTACTTAGCAGCTAACTTTGAAAATGAATGTGACTACTGTATGGCAGCCCATTCTACTATTTCTAAAGGCATGAATATGCCAGAAGATGTCCTTAACTCTTTAAGAGCCGGCACTGATATATCTAACCCTAAATTAAATGCTCTAGCTGTATTCACTCGCAGTGTTGTTAGCAAACAAGGCTGGGTAAGCGAGCAAGACACTCAAAAGTTTATTGATGCTGGGTTTACTCAAAAACATATACTAGGTGTTGTTTTAGGCGTAGCTCATAAAACAATTAGTAATTACATAAACCACATAAATAAAACAGAAGTAGATTCACAATTTGCCGGGCAAATCTGGAAAAAGTAAATCTTATTTAATGGCACCTGTTTGCACAGCCCACAAGCCTGCATAAGCTCCACAGGCTTTAATGAGCTCATCATGGGTGCCACTTTCTTTAATACTACCAGCCTCTAGTACATAAATTGTGTCAGCATGTTTAATTGTCGATAATCTATGGGCTACCATAATTGAAGTTTGGTTTTTAGTAAGGCTTAATAAAGACTTTTGTATTGCAGCCTCTGTCTCATTATCAATAGCGCTTGTTGCCTCATCAAATATATAAAGACTTGGTTTTTTAACCATGGCCCTAGCAATTGATATCCTCTGCCTTTGCCCACCAGATAACTTTTGGCCTCTTTCACCAACTACAGTCTCATAGCCTTGTGGCAGATCTAATATAAACTCATGAGCCTCTGCCCCTTTAGCCGCCTCTATAATATCAGCTTCTGAAACATTAAAACTACCATAAGAAATATTCTCTTTAACTGTGCCATGAAATAAATAAGTGTCTTGAGACACAACACCTATATTTGACCTTAACTGAGCTTGCTCATAATTTTTAATATTTTTACCACCTATATGTATTGCACCTTCTGAAATATCATAAAATCTCAGTAATAGTTTCAATAATGTACTTTTTCCAGAACCGGTGGTACCCACAAAGGCAATGGTTTCTCCGGGGTTTACGGCAATATTAATAGCCTTTAGTATTTCAAAACCTTCTTCATAAGAAAAAGAAACATCCTTAAATACAATAGGCTGATTAAAAGCATCTTTGGTTAGCCCTAAATCTCCGTCATTAATAGCTATTGGTGTTTTTAATAGATTTAAAATTCTTTGAGTAGAAGCCATTGCACGCTGGTATAAATCAAAAGTTTCACCCAACCTTGTTAAAGGCCACAACAACCTTTGTACTAAAAAGATAAGTACTGAATAACTCCCTACACCCAGTTTACCCTCAAATACATGTATACCACCCAAAACTAGAGTAAATAAAAAGCCACACAAAATCACCATACGTATCATTGGTGAGAATGAAGACGACAACACTATCGCCTCTTTATTGGCTTGGGAAAACCTATGGCTTTGCTTTTCAATTCGCTGATACTCAAAGCCTTCTGCCACATAGGATTTAATCGTCGCCATACCGGCTAGGTTATTAACTAGAATACTTGCCAGCAACCCTGATTCTTCTCTTACATTTTTATATTTTGGAGCAATTTTTTTCTGAAAATAAATAGAACCCCATAAAATAAAAGGCATTGGTAAAAAAGATAATGCTGCTATTGTCGGAGAAATAATAAAAAAGATAACACCTATAGTAATTACAGTTGTAGCCACCTGTAGGATATCGTTAGCACCTATATCTAGAAATCTTTCTAGCTGGTTAATATCATCATTCATGATGGTAGTGAGATTACCTGTGTTTTGATCTTCAAAAAATGATATGTGAAGGCTTTGCAAATGTTTATAAGCATCCATTCTGAATGCGTGCTGAACCTCTTGAGCAATATTGCGCCAATTGACCTTATATAAAAATTCAAAAAAAGATTCTAAAGCCCAAATTAAAAAAGTTAAAAAACCTAATGTATAAATTTGATGAAGATGGTTTGTAATTCCGTAATCCGCTAAAAAAGAGCTTTCTTTTTTAACGACTGTATCTACTGCCAAACCTATGAGTAATGGTGGCGCTATATCAAAAATTTTATTTAAGACTGAATAAACGGAAGCTTTGTAAGCCTTTTTTCTTTTTGTTTTAAAATAACTCCACAAAGAACTTATTGGGCTTATATCGCTCACTTTAAACAATGATCTTTATTAGCTTCAAAATAACCAACACTATTAGCGCGCCCGCTACAGAAAACAAAAGACCAATAATGCTAATTTCACCAAAACTAGCCGTCATACCTAAAAAGCTTGCCACAAAAACACCCACTACAGAGCCCACAAGACCCACTAAGCTTGTTGTAATTATTCCTACGCCGTCTTTACCTGGCATAATATATTTAGCAATAATACCAATAACTAAGCCTAAAGCTCCCCATATTAATAATGTTTCCCAGTTCATTGTTACTCCTATAAAAATATATCTTGAAAGTTTAAATCTTCAGACGCCATAACTAGTACTGAAGTCTGAAGCTCTTTAGAAAAATTAATTATGCGCCTATAATCTTCCTCATAACAAACACCCTCTTCAGGGGCTTTCATACCTAAAAAGACAACATCTGCATCTTTTGATTTAGCGGCTATGATATCTGCCTTGTCTTTACCTGGGTGGACAAAAACCTCAATATTAGCCTTAATTCGGCTATCTATTAAATACTTTGAAAGGCTTGTTTCTAAGTATTCTTTACCAAACTCATCATCGGCAATAGACTTAATATTAAGCCTGGCCTTTCTCCATTCCTCTGAAGATTTAAGCATATAAGCATAAGCTAGCATCAAACTTTTGTTATCCCCTTTGCCAGCCCACCAAAGGTCAATTTTAAAATTCTTTTTCTTTTTTGAATTAAAAATATTTTCAGAGTCACTCGTATCTTTAACAACTAAAACATTAACACCCCTCTTATGGGCATAAGATAATATATCAGCATGCTCTTTATATTTACCTGACGTATGAGCATCACCAATAACAATAGTATTCGCCTTAATAGCTCCTATGCCATAGTAATCAATAAAATTAGCTACTGCTGTTTTTAAGCCTGGTGCTTTAACAATTTTAGTAAGAGCTTTAATATTATTTTTAGACAAAAAGTCTTTATTGGCCGATTCAAAAGACTCTAGCCTATCTGTTGAAATAATATCGTCTGTTATTACTTTAACCACAGTCATAAAGCTTTTTTTATGCCCAATAGCATCAGCAAGCCTAATAAGATGAAACCGCTTTTTAAGAGAACCTGAAAAAATTAAAAAGTTAGGTCGCCAGTTTCTTGCATCCTTCTTTAAGCCACCTAGGCCGTAGATAAACTTTTTTGTAAAATGAAAGACCAGGCCACTTCTAATATCAGAGTAGTTTGTTTTTATTTTTCTTTTTTTGGTAATAAAATAAATAAGTATAACGGCACCAATAGCTATAAACGAGCTACCTGGGTTTATCATAAACATAGCCCCAAAACATAAAATGGCACCCAAGAAAGAAACCACCCAAGACACGTTAAATATGGGACGCCATGATGGGTTTTCTATTAAGCCTTCAAGTGCTGCTACTAAATTTAAGGCCCCATATGAGGTTAAGAAAAACATAGATAATATTGATGCAATTGAGTTTAAGTCTCCAAGTAATATCCCAGCTGAGGCAATTAAAAAAGAAACTACTGTAGCAATACGAGGCTCATTAGTTTTAGCACTCCCCTTAGCTAAAAATTTAGGAAGAATTCTATCTTTTGCTAAAGCTTGCAATGTTCTTGGCGCCCCTAATAACGCACCCATTGTGCTTGATAGTGTAGCCCCCCAAAGACCAACAAATATGACAATAGAAAACACTGCAATCTCAGTCATAATTAACGAGTTACTCACTAACTGAACTGGATCAGCAAGCTTAGTGAGCATGTAAGCAGTAAACATATAAACTATTGTCCCAACAACAACAGCCGACATAGTTCCAATAGGTAAAGACTTACGTGGGTTTTTTAAATCACCAGACATTGAAATACCAGCTTCAATACCAGTAACTGCCGGAAAGAAAACTGCAAAGAGCTGCCAAAAACCAATAGAGCCAATAGCCTCAGTAGGTTCTTTACTAATGGCTGCCATATAGTCTATAGGTTTTCCAAAATAAAAGGAAACAAGGGCTAAAATTACAGAAATTAAAATATAAACCTGCATTTTTAAAGCCAAATCAGAAGAAATAAAAGTAAGTAAAGTGAGCGCACATAAAGTTGCAAAGGCCACCTGGGTAATAGGTATTTCAGGAAAAAATAAACCTAAAGATTCTGCAAAACCTACACTGTAAAATGAAATCCCCAATGCTTGCGCAAGGTAAAGAGGTATACCAACAGCCGCCCCTGGCTCAACACCAAAGCATCTAGAAATAAGATAATAAGAACCACCAGAACCAATAGCTGTATTTGTAGCTGTCGATGAAATGGATAAGCCTGTTAAAAAAGTTATAAGTGAAGATAAGCCTATAATAATAATAGACTGTGTGAGGCCAGCATGACCCACTAGCCAGCCCATACGTAAAAATAGGATAACACCCAATATTGTTAAAATACTGGGTACAAATACACCTTTTAGTGTGCCGAAATTATTTCCTGATTTTTCCATAAGTGATGCCAATTCTTATATTTTTTTACATATTTAAAGACTAATTTTCTTATGTAAAAGAAGGATTCGCAACTGAATTAATGCTTTATCTCTTTTTTTTAGGCAACATAGGCCTAATGATTGATGCAAACACTGCATAACCTGCCTTAGATAAGGCATAAATACCTGGGGTTCTTATAGCCTTAGCTGCCCAATTGTATTTGTCTATTTGATCCCATATATGTGCAAAAGCATCCACTCCAATAAGCAATTCCCCATCAGGACCAATTGCATGGATATGTTTATTAACAGCCTTTGTTGTTAAGTTGTATTCAGAAGCTTTAAAGTCAGGATGACTGATATCAATGATATCAAAAAGTTTTGGAGCAATTTTTTTATAATGACTAATTTCCATGTCACAAACGATACAGTTCCCATCAAATAGCAGTTTTGTTGTTTTAGACATATTATCTCTCTCTTATTAAATCTTCTGATTTAACCTGGTTTTAGCTAATTAAATCTTCTGATTTAATTAGTGTCGTTGTTTCTAAAACAGTATCATAAACAATAACGACCCTACCAGAGTTCAGCTGCTTTTGTATTTTTTCAATCTTTTCTTCAATAGTGTATGTCTTAAGGCCGTAATCAGTGCCTTCGCGTAAAATAAATTCTTTAATAAGGCCTTCTAGAGCTATCTTTGATAACTGGCTAGGTACTATTTGTATGTATTTTTCTTCAGACATTATTTTTTAAGAGTTTTTCAAAAGCTTCTCTTACTGCCCATTTTTGAAATTCATGATTTAAGTTTTTAATAGCCTCTTCTGGCTTTAACCAAACAAGCTCATGATCCTTAGCCGCACTAGAAACTTGATCACCTATTTTACAGGTATAAAAATCACCCGTTTTAAATATATGTTTTTTCTTAAATCTTGAGAAATAATATTGGCCCGACTTACCCACATAGTCATTCACTTCTACGGAATGACCTGTTTCCTCCATCACTTCGCGCACTAGAGCTTTTTCAGAAGTTTCTCCAGAGTCAGCACCACCACCTGGTAAAAAGTAACCACCAGGTAATTTAATAATAGCAAGCTCTTGCTTGCTATTAAGGATAATACCATAAGCACCTGGGCGCTCATGGTATTTTTCATTGGAATTTTTACTGCCAAATGTTTTCAGGCTACATAACCTTTAAAAGCTCAACATCAAAAATAAGCACAGAGTTTCCTGGGATACCCGGAATATCTCTTTCGCCATAAGCTAGCTCAGATGGAATGTAAAACTGAAATTTAGAGCCTTCAGCCATCAGCTGAACACCTTCAGTCCAACCTGAAATAACAGCATTTAAAGGAAATTGAGCTGGCTGGTTTCTAGCATAAGAGCTATCAAACTCAGCACCGCTAATATGCGTGCCTCTGTAATGAACTTCAACAGTATTAGAAGCTGCAGGCTTAGCGCCCGTACCCTCTTCTAGTACTTTGTACTGCAATCCAGTTGCAGTTGTTTTAACGCCATCTTTTGACTTATTGGCTTCTAAAAAAGCTAATCCTGTTTCTAATGCTCCCATTATTTTTTATCCTTTGCTTTAATTTCAAGTAATTCAACATCAAATAAAAGTACAGAGTTACCTGGGATAGAAGGGTTACCTCTTTCTCCGTAAGCAAGCTTTGAAGGTATGAAAAGTTGGTACTTAGAACCTACACTCATTAACTGTAAAGCTTCTGTCCAACCTGGAATAACCGCACGCACTGGAAACTCTGCAGGCTTGTTACGCTTATAAGAGCTATCAAACTCTTTACCATCAGTAAGAGTCCCTTTGTAATGAACTTTCACTGTATCGTTTAAAGCTGGTTTTGCGCCATTACCTTCTGTTAATACTTTATACTGAAGGCCTGACTCAGTCATTTTAATGCCTTCTTTTGCTTTGTTAGCCTTTAAAAACTCTTCACCTTTAGATTTGTTATCGTCAGCAGCTTTTTTACGTTTTTCATTTCTCATGTCAGCCATTTTTTTAAGAGCTTCTTGAACCTGCGCATCAGACATTTTTGCATCTTTACCTGCAAGCATATCACTGATTCCGCCACTAAAAGCCGATTGATCTAGCTCTATGTTTTGACTTTTCATATTACGGCCAATTTGCATTCCAACAGCATAACTATATTTTGCTTTATCACTGTTTAAAGAAACTTTTCCGCCCATTTTTTCATTACAACCTGTTAAAGCCATTAGGCTTCCAGCAACAAGTAAAATCATTTTTTTCATTAATATCTCCTTAATTTGTTTTCTTAACCTCATAAGGGTATTAAGGCCTACTTAAAGGGTCAACGCCCTGTAAGCGACTTGGCACATCCTGCGGACAGGTGCGTTACGTTTGCTATAATTGTTGGCTTTAATCGGCAACCATAAAAAGAAGCTATAATTTCTGAATAGCTTCTGTACGGTAGCTAAAGATTTTACTGACATCACTTTTAACATACCAATTGGCCGCTAAAGCTCCTAGTTGGCCTACAGGCACTTTATAATGAACCTGATCTGTCATTAATGTGCCTCCAGCTAATGGGGTAAACGTATGCCTGTGATGCCAAACATCATAAGGCCCCTTATCCTGATTATCTGTAAAGTAGTGAGGTAAATTCCAATCTAAAATCCGTGTCTGCCAAGAGAGCGGGATACCTTTAAGCTTTAACTTGTAGTCTATCAAAGTATTTTCTTTAATTTCTGGAGTACTCATCTTAGTGACTTTAAAATTAAGCCATGGAGGAGTTATCTTTTCTAAATTATAAGGATCAGAAAAAAAAGTAGCCATTTCTTCAATGGGTTTATCGAGCCATAAAAAGGTTTCAAAATACTCTTCATAAACAGACCGGGAATAAACTTCATCTATGGCGTCACTAAAGTTTGAATATTTAAAACTAAAGTTTTCTTCTAATAATCTTTTAGGGCGCGCGTTGATTGAAGCTAATGCCATAGTAGACATTTCGCCAAGTATTAGTCTTAAAACTATCTTTGGTACTGAAGGCCTAGGCTTGTAGCCTCCTTTTTCACAAAGTACTTTTGTCATTTCTTTGTTTGTGAGTGTATCTGGCGCAGTACCATTATACGTGCCTTTATAATTTTTATTTTCTAAGGCCGTGACATAAATGTTTACTAAATCTTCTAAATGTATCCACGATACATAATTGGAACCACCGGCGAGGGGCCCTAAAACTTTATTTTTTAAAGGCGTTCCTATTTCACTCATAAAATGAGCCGCTTTATCTATAACAACACCCACTCTAACAACACAAAGCCTTACTGATGACTTTAACTCTTCGAGTGCTTCTTCCCAATCAATACATACATCAGCTAAAAAGCCTCTGCCTGAGCTTGAATTTTCTGATAAAATCTCATTTCCCCGGCTTCCATAAAAACCTACAGCAGATGTACTTATAAATGTCTTAATATTATGATTAGAGTAAGAGTTTATAGCCTTGGTCATTAGCTTTGTAGAATCCACTCTCGATTTGTAGATCCTAGCTTTGGTTTGATCTGTCCATTTACTGGCAATAGTTTCGCCCATTAAATGTATAACTGCATCTACACCCTCAAAGGCCTCTACAGGCGGCTTTACTGTGTCTGTCTTTTCCCACTTAAAAGCAGTTACTGGTAGCGGCAACCGTTTTTTTACAGAACTTACATTGCGAGTAAGGACGTTCACTTGGTGTCCATTTTTTAAAAGCTGAATACATAATTTTTTGCCCACTAAGCCCGTGGCGCCAGTCACTAAAATTCTCATGATTTTACTATAACTCAAACAATAAAGGCTGCATAACGCAGCCTTCAATTAATACTAAACTATTAGCTTTTTTTAGAATTGAATTCTGT
This sequence comes from Bdellovibrionales bacterium, assembly GCA_023299885.1. Lineage (GTDB taxonomy): Bacteria > Bdellovibrionota > Bdellovibrionia > Bdellovibrionales > UBA1609 > JALZUS01. The sequence continues at coordinate 8,656 of JALZUS010000053.1, forward strand.
AAAATGAGCCGTAGTTATGAGCATAATCCATTGTAATCATGCCGTAGCCTGGGAAGCTCTGCCCGCCCATAGTAAAGCTAGCACCAAAGCCATCTGTTCCCCATGAGTTTTTAAAGTAATACACGCCTCGATAAGTGAAGGTCTTATATTGGCCATCTTGCATAAGTATAGTTTTTGTCACAACTTTATTTTCATCATAACCTACCAATAATACAGAATGTCCCGCACGGCTTTCTAAAGATTTTTTTATATCTACAGAGCCAATTTCAGGATAGCTGACTATTCCTTCATCCCAATGGCTCATATCACGACCAATACCTAATTCAGTAGCTTTCCTGTGGTTCCAAGCCCCATAATAAAAGTCTACGTCTAAAATTACAGGGTCACTATTTTGTAGCTCAGATTTAATTTGGCTTACATAATTAAGACGGTAATCATATGTTTTCGGAAATAAGTAGTCTTGATTTAACTGAGAAGCCTCACTTCGAACATTTGCAAAGCTTGGATCATAATAAGAGTTACTAGGGTCCGTTAGCTCAGCATCTGATTTTTCAAGTAACCATGGGCTCTTATGCCCTAATAAACATCTGTCTAAACTATAACTATCATTCTGATAAGCAGAGCATCTTTCCTCCGCTAAAGGGTTGTCTAAAGACTCCCATGTTTCGCCAAGATAAGGCCAAGTATTTTCTAAAGGTGTTCCATATGTTAACAAGGCATTAAAGTTAGAACCAGAAGATGAGCCTTCCCTCCCACGCTGACGCATAATTAAATACTCTAACCATTCTTCAGATAAATTCACGGAAGTATCAAAGTCGGCACTCTCGGCAAGATGATGCTCTAAGTAGGCTGTCGCTGAAAAAATTGAGCATGTACCACGAGACCCTTGAGACTTAACTGGCGACTGCTTTAAAATCGCTGCCAATGTATCTGTGCTCCTTAAATTATTGAATGCTGATATAGATTTAGAGTTTGCCTCTAAATTAATTGGTGGATTAAACACCTCATAAGGCGGGTCTAAATAATCTGCCTGTGCATAAAAGCCTGCCGTTAATAGTAATGTGATAATTAATTTCATACGCTCTCCATGTGTAAGAATAAAAACCTAGACTAAATTATTGCTGCTATTTGTAGGTTTGAAAAGCATAATCGCCATAGAATAGACCTATGATTGAGAGATAACTAGCCTATGGTTATCCATGTGCAGATCAATATCTTCTTTTTCTCACATTTACGTCAGAAGCACCACGGTGCTAAACAAGGCCTAGCTTAGCAAAAATATAAAACCTGACCCTGAAGAGTTTTCAAAAAACTCCTGTTTTTATGCCTAGCTAAAGCATACATGATATAAACTTAGGCATAGGAGCACCGAAAATGAACCTTTTGCTAAAAAGTCTTTTATTGATTTTAGTGGCCTCAGCTGAGTCTTACGCTGCTTCTCCTTGTGAAATCCAAGGTCGACTTACAATGCTAACTTCAAAAAGCTCTGATGCGCTTTCGCTAATAGACATTCAGCTTTTAGAAAAAGATAACTTTGATGAATTTTCTAAAAAGATCTCTAAGGAATGCCAACTTCAAAATGAGTTTGCCTTGGCGCAAAATAGATTTTTTACTACGCCAAACATAACAAAACTAAAAAGTATTTATCCTAATACTCAGCCTAGCCCAGAGTTTATTTCTAAAAATAGAGCTTTGAGATTTATTAATATTGAAGCATACACTAAGGCGCATAAAAATAAACGAAAATATCATCCTGACATTAGCTTTAGACAAGTCCCTGTGAGCGAAATCTACCAGCCTCGAAACAGGGCCGCAGGGAGCTATCAAGCCTCTCAAATTGTATGGGACAGCTGGGAAAACGGCACTCAATATCTAGACAGCTATGTCATGCAACTAAAAAACCTTTCCACTCCAGCAATAAGCCATATCTCTTTAAAACTTTCTCATGAGCGATTTTATCATTTAGCGCTTATGATAGATAATAAAAACCATGATCCAAGCCCTGGTTTTTATAGAGCCACTCAACCTAACACTAAAAAGACAAGCTTGGGATGGAAACTACAAATAAGATACAACCATCACAAATATTACCTAAATAAGGACTCATGCTTTGGCCCCAACAGGCAAGCTGATCCTGAAAAAATGAAGCTTTGCAAAAATCTTAAAGCACATAAAGATTTTGAACAGGTCAAAATCTTTATGGAAAAAAATACTTTTTTAAGACAGCTTGGCTTACTTCCTGAAACGAAAGAAACAGATAGCGAAGGCAAAAGCCTTAACTGGATTGCCCGCTTTGAAAATGGAAACTACTACCACGTACACCCAGAGATGGTACCGCATCATATGGAGAAATGGCTTGGCTTCTTTAATAACTACTACTCAGTAATAGCCTCTAACTACACATTACCTAGCCAATACCCACTAATGACTCCTTTAGAGTTTATTAGCTTTATGCAAAAATGGTTGATTTCAATACATCCCTTTGAAGATGGCAACGGAAGAACCTCAAGGCTTTGGCAAGAAGCCCTAGCAAAAAGCTTTAATATGCCTTTTGCTGTCTCTGCAAACCTTCAAAATGATATGTTTAGCTCTATAAAAGCCTATTACCTTCAATATGTAAAAAGCACTCAGCTTTATATCGACACAATCAACCAATGTATTAACTTTTATGAAAGTAACATGAATAACCCAGAGTCAGAATATCAATGCCGTATTTTAAAAACATATAATAACAAAGGATCTAAAATTGAGTAAATTTATTTTAACGCTACTATTGTCTTTTTCTTTTAGCTTGCCAGCATTCTCTCAAAGTCTTGAAACCCAAGCTCAGCAAGCCCTTACTCAAGATTTATTACAACTTAGGAAAGCATTATCCAGAGACATCAAAACTTACCACTGGACAAGGCTTGATGAATCTAAAACTTCAAACTACCACTCCAGAAGCGAAGTTTTCTTTAAGCATTTTTTTGCACCAAGTGCAGCGCGCTTTTTTGATAATCCCGAAGGCGGTAACTATGGTGAAGGCCTCTACTCAACATTAGACCCACAAAATTCTAAGCATTATGGTAATTTTTTATTAGAAGTCGACTTAAAAGCTGGGTCTTTATTTTTAGATTTTAGAGGTGCAGAGCATACTGGCTTAGAAATCAGAGAATCAACAGCCGACCTGCTTGATAAGTACTGTGGCCACCCTGTAAGAAGCTCTGATTCAAAAGTTTTTAATAGAAATAATGAAACCTATGTTTCTGTACTTAGGAACACTATTTCAACTACACCTGAGTGCAATGAATTATTTGTAAATTCTTTAGCAGATCTTCAGGTAGATTTTATTGCTTACACTTGGGTAAAAAACGGAACAAGAATGTATGGCCCCTGCACAAGCCGCCAAGAAACCTCTTTTATTATTTTTGGAAAAACAAGAATAATAAGCCAACAGACAAAAACTATACACCTTACTGACCCCGAGTATGATAGCTTTTTAACAGACTATAGTTTTGTAGACACTAACGCTAGCCAAGAAGCAAAAGATATAACTCTAGCTAATGCTGAGTTTGAATTTGGCTTATTCGAAAGTGAGGCTAAATTCAGCCCTATTATTACTAGTTATAATAGTAGAAAGCTTTATATGAGTAAGTTTAAATACTATGTCCATGAATTAAAAACTCATAGAAAAAGAGCCACTTTAACTGAGCGTAGCTTTATTTCTGATTACTCCAACATAGAAGTAAAAGGATATTTTAGTCAGTTTAGCAACAAAGATATTTCTTCTGAGAACCAAAGCACTCACTACGATGATTACTTTTTTACGGACCAGTTTTCTAGGCTTGCTAAAACACCAGACAGAAAACTTCCACAAGGGATGTGGGATCAGTTTAGTAGCTATACAGACTATTTAACAGCAGGGTCATCAGTACAAAATACTATAGAGTCTTCTCGCTTTAACTGCAGACAAGACCTTTACCCTGAAGATAATATTATAGAGTTTAATTAAATCTTAAAAATCTTTTTTAAGCTCTTGAAGCTCTAAAACTAAAGCATGCATTCTGTCTCTAAGGCCCTCAAAGTTATTAATGGCCTTAGTCACTTTTTTATGATTTTTAGTTTCTTTTTTCATTTTTTTTAAAGCAGACTTCGCCCCTTCAATAGAAAAACGATCACGATATAAAAGCTTTTTAATAAGCATAACAGTTTCCACATCTTTCTTTTGGTAGATGCGCTGATTATTGCTCGCTTTTTTTGGATTCAAACCTGAAAACTCTGTCTCCCAGTATCTTAAAACATGAGTTTTAAGCTCTGCCATGTCTGCAACTTCTCCAATTTTAAAAGCCATTTTATCAGGTATAGCTTGAAGCTCTGTCGCTAAAGTTTTATCCACTTCCATAACAGGCTCTACGTTTTGAGAGGGAGCATATGTTTTAAGTTCAAAATGTGTAATTTTATTATTTTCTGACATGCTATTAAGCCTTCTCGTTTAAAATGTTTTTTAATACTTGGCTCGGTTTAAAAGTAAGTACACGACGAGCACTAATTGTAATTTGGTCTCCAGTTTGAGGATTCCTACCTACACGAGATTTTTTTTCTTTGATATCAAAGTTACCAAAACCAGATATTTTTACTTTATCGCCTGCTATCAAAACATCTTTAAGGCTATCGAATACAAGTTCAACAAGCTCTAGAGCTTCTTTTTTTGAAAACCCAATTTTGTTATAAACTTTTTCTACAATATCAGCTTTTGTGAGAGTTGCTTTGTCGGCAGTGTTGTTAACTGCGCTACTATTAGTGGCTTGGTCGTTCATATCAATACCCCTCCGTAGGTATAAGGCTGCAAACTTCACTGCCTTAACTAATGCTACCAAGTTATTGAAATGAGGCAAGTTTTTTTGCCTCTTATTTGAAAACCTACCTTAATTGGATATTAAGCTTTTTTGCGACTTTCTCGCATATGCTTTTTTGAAGTTCTGTTAACTTAGCTTCATCTAAAGTTCCGTCAGCATCTCTATAGCTTACTCTAAAAGTTAATGATGTCTCATTATCTTGTAATGGCTTGCCAGAGTAGATATCAAAGACTTCTACATCCTCTAAATTTTTACCAGAAGCTTTTCTAATTTCATTTAGAACCTGACTTGCTGTTAAAGTTTCAGGTATTACAAAGGCAAAATCTCTTTTAATAGATTGAAACTTTGATATAGACTTTAGTTTAGTCTTTCTTGGGTAGCCACGCATAAGGGATGTCAGGCTAATCTCCAGAAAAGCAGCTTTTGATCTTATCTTATTACTTTTTAAATGGCTTGGATGAATAGAACCCATATAACCAATAATTTTGCCCTCTAAAAAGATAGCACTGCATTGCCCAGGATGTATAAAACCTGGCACCTCAGCAAGATCTCTTAGCTGCCAAGATGAAACACCTAAGTCTTTAAACAATTTCTCTAATAAAGACTTCATTTCTAAAACAATTGGAGTTGTATTTTTATCCCATGCAGACGCTTTGTCTCCCCAAAAAAGCCAAGACATATTATGTTGCTCACTAAAAGATAAACCATCAGACTCTGAGTCTACACCACCAAACACAGGACCTGTTTCAAAAACACGACCGTACTCAGATCCATACTTATAGTTATTCACTAGGTTTTTTAACAACCCAACAGCTAAGCTTTTACGCATTTGATTAAGCTCTTCACTTATAGGGTTTTGCAGATTAACTGATTGCTTATCCCACAACTGGCCTGAGTTTTTTTGATTAAGGCTATCAGTCAGTAACTCTTTTTGTGTATTAGCATTTACAAAGTAAAAGTTTTCAGCCTGCAATAAGCCATAAGAACTTAATAAATTTTCTAAATG
>JALZUS010000054.1 GCA_023299885.1 Bdellovibrionales bacterium
TATTATTTAAATTTACTGGATTGTTTGAAGCTTTGCATGGCCTTGTCTTACTTTAGAAAGTTCATTATCTAAGTCTACAGGGTCCATACCCTCTTCAATTAATTTTTCAGAGGCTTTAATCTCTGCTTCAACATCAGCTTTAACTATGTCCTCAGGAGCTGTTGCTATTTCTGCTAAAATTTGAATATCTTCACCAGAAATTTCACAATAACCCCAACTGATAGCAATTTTCTTTATTTTGCCATTAGTTTTATATGTAAGAACACCTTCAGTTAAAGTTGTTAAAATTGGAGAGTGACCAATTAAAATATCAAGCTGGCCTTTATCTGCAGGGACAATAACTTCCTCTACAGGTAGCTTCTCAAAAAACTTTTTTACTGGTGTCGCTAGTGTTAAAAACATTTTTTATCCTTTTATAGAGTCTTCGATTTTTCAATCGCTTCTTCAATAGTACCAACAAGATAGAAAGCTTGCTCAGGTAATGCATCATGCTTACCTTCTAAGATTTCTCTAAAACCTCTTACTGTATCTTTAATATCTACATAAGCGCCTTTTAAACCTGTAAATTGCTCGGCAACAAAGAATGGCTGACTTAAGAATTTCTGTACACGTCTTGCTCTATGAACAACGTTACGATCTTCTTCAGAAAGTTCATCCATACCTAAAATAGCAATAATATCTTGAAGCTCTTTATAGCGCTGAAGAAGTGATTGCACTTCACGAGCTGTATTATAATGCTCTTCACCAACAATTGAAGCGTCTAAAACACGAGAGCTTGAAGATAATGGATGTACCGCTGGGTAAATACCCATTGCAGCTATATCTCTATCTAAGTTTGTTGTTGCATCTAAATGCGTAAATGTAGTTGCTGGAGCTGGATCCGTGTAATCATCGGCAGGTACATAAACAGCTTGCACTGAAGTAATTGAACCTTTGTTTGTAGACGTAATACGCTCTTGTAATCGACCCATTTCAGTAGCAAGAGTTGGCTGATAACCAACGGCAGAAGGAATACGACCAAGTAAAGCAGATACCTCTGCACCAGCTTGTGTAAAACGGAAAATATTATCTACGAAAAATAATACATCTTTTCCTTCTGTATCTCTGAAGTACTCAGCCTGAGTTAAACCAGTTAATGCAACACGAGCTCTTGCTCCTGGAGGCTCATTCATTTGACCAAAAACAAGTGCAGTTTTTGCTAAAACTCCAGATTCTTCCATCTCACGATATAAATCATTACCTTCACGAGTACGCTCACCCACACCAGCAAATACAGAGTATCCACCATGCTCAGAAGCAATATTACGAATTAACTCTTGAATTAAAACAGTTTTACCAACACCGGCACCACCGAATAAACCAATTTTACCACCTTTTGCATATGGTGCTAAAAGATCAACAACCTTAATACCCGTCATTAACATTTCTGCTTGAGTACTTTGCTCTGCAAAACTTGGTGCATCTCTATGTATGGGCCAACGCTCTTTTGTCGCCACTGCACCTTTATTATCAATCGGTTCACCAACTACATTCATAATGCGGCCTAAAACTCCTTCACCTACTGGTGTAGAAATTGGAGCACCCATATTTTGTACTTCTTGCCCACGAGTTAAACCCTCAGTAGCATCCATCGCAATGGCTCTTACAGTATTATCACCTAAATGCTGAGCTACTTCTAAAGTAAGGTTCCACTGTTTATCACTAATATTTTTATTAGAAACTGTTAGTGCAGATAAAATAGCTGGCAACTGACCATCCTTAAATTCGATATCCACAACGGGTCCTGTTACTTGTTTCACAACTCCATTTTGTAAAGTCATCTTAAGTCTCTCCTCTAGTTTTTCAGGGCTTCAGCACCACTACAGATTTCAATAAGCTCTGTTGTAATGGCGGCTTGCCTTAATTTATTATAAGTTAAAGTTAAATTTTTAATCATATCTTTAGCGTTGGTAGTTGCATTATCCATCGCTGTCATTCTTGCTGCATGCTCAGCGGCCACAGACTCAGAAAGAATTCTATAAACCTGCACTGTGAAATACTTTTTAATAAAGTCTTCCATAATTTTTTCTGGTGATGGTTCAAAAATCATATCATTAGAGAATTGAGAATCTTTTTCTTCAACTGAAGCATTTAAGGCCTCTATAGCCTCAATATCAATTGGTAAAAGTGTTTCTACACGCAAGACTTGAGCGATGGCTGATTTAAATTCATTATAAACCAAACGAATCTCATCGTACTCACCACTATTAAAAGATTTTAATAATTTATTAGAAATATCAGAAGCTAAATTATAACTAATATCTTTAGCTACATTTAAAAGAGTTTCTTTGCCTAAAATTTCTTTACTTTTAAAGCTTGCAGCTGTTTTTTTACCGATAAAAAATAAATCTAAAGTTTCTAGTTTTGGTTTATTCTCTAAATAATAAGCCATTGCTGTTTTTGTAATTGTCGCATTAAAGCCACCACATAAACCACGATCAGAAGAAACAACAACCATTAAAACTTTTTTTGCGTTATCTGTTCGCTCAGTTAATAACGGGTGTGTTACTCTTTCAGAGGCAACAACATCAGCCATAACCTTTAAAAGGCCTTTGGCATACGGACGCATATTAGTAATATTATCCTGTGCTCTTTTTAACTTTGCAGCAGAAACCATTTTCATGGCTCCTGTAATTTTTTGAGTATTTTTAACACTCGCAATTCTGCTTCGTATATCTTTTAAACCCATTAAATAAGTTTCCTTTTTTAAATCTTAGGTTAAGTTTTATTTTGCTACAGGGAGCCTATCTCCCTGTGCAATCAGCTAGCTTGTAAATACAGCGTTAAACTCTTCAAGAGCTACTTTTAGTGCTGCTTTAACATCATCTTTTAATGCTTTCTTTTCTGTAATTAACTCTAAAACGTTAGGATGTTTTTGAGATAGGAAATCATTAAATTGTGTTTCATAAGCTTTTAGTTGAGACGTCTCAATATTATCAGTGTAACCGTTTGTCGCTGCATAAATTAAAGCGATTTGGTTTTCTACTTTGTAAGGTGCATATTGAGGCTGTTTTAAAATCTCAACAAGCTTTTCACCTCTTGATAACTGGGCCTGCGTTTGTTTATCTAGATCAGATGCAAAAGCTGAGAAAGCCTCAAGCTCTCTAAACTGTGCAAGATCAAGCTTAAGTGTACCAGCAACTTGCTTCATAGCTTTAATTTGAGCGGCACCACCAACACGTGAAACTGATTTACCAACGTTTACTGCTGGACGAATCCCTTTGTAGAATAAATCTGTTTCTAAAAAGATCTGACCATCTGTAATTGAAATTACATTTGTTGGAATATAAGCAGAGATATCTCCACCTTGAGTTTCAATAATTGGAAGAGCTGTTAATGAACCGCCACCCTCTTCATCAGAGAGCTTTGCAGCACGCTCTAATAATCTTGAGTGAACATAAAATACGTCTCCAGGGAAGGCTTCACGGCCCGGAGGACGACGTAATAATAATGACATTTCACGATAAGCTTGTGCTTGCTTTGTTAAATCATCAAAAACAATTAATGCATGCTTTCCTGTGTCTCTGAAATGTTCTGCCATGGCACAACCAGAAAACGGAGCCAAATATTGTAGTGGTGCCGGATCTGATGCTGTAGCAGAAATAACTGTAGTGTATTCCATTGCTCCAGCTTGTTTAAGCTTTTCAACAACCTGAGCCACTGTTGATTTCTTTTGGCCAATAGCCACGTAGAAACAATGAACATTTGTATCTTTTTGATTAATAATTGTATCAATAGCAATTGCTGTTTTACCTGTTTGACGGTCACCAATAATTAATTCACGCTGACCACGCCCAATTGGAATCATAGAATCGATAGCCTTAATACCTGTTTGCAAAGGCTCTTCAACTGGCTGACGAGTCATAATACCAGGAGCTTTAATATCAACTACTTTTCTGTGTGATGTTTCAATAGGGCCTTTACCATCAATTGGATTACCTAAAACATCTACTACACGACCAAGTAATGCTTCGCCCACTGGGACTTCAACAATTTTTTTTGTTCTTTTAACGATATCACCCTCTTTAATGGTTCTATCTTCACCAAAAATAACGACACCAACTGAATCTTTTTCTAAGTTTAGTACCATTCCAAAGATGTCTCCAGGAAACTCAACTAGTTCCCCTGCCATTACATTTTCAAGTCCGTAAACTTTTGCAACACCATCACCAACAGCAAGTACACTTCCCGTTTCTGTAACTTCAACATTTTTGTTGTAATTTTTAATCTGTTCCTTGAGAACGCGACTGATTTCATCTGCTTTTATAGAAAGTTCCATTAATGAACACTCCTCTTTAGTTCTTCTTTAAGTCTGTTTAAATGCGTTAATAAACTATCATCAAAAGTATATCCGCCAACATGGGCTTCAATACCACCAATTATATTATCTTCTTCTGTATAAGTAAGGATCACTTTTTTATTAATAGCAGCCTGTACTGTTTTCTCAATTTCAGCTCTTTCTTCTGGAGATAAAACATGAGTTGATTTTACTGTGCCTCGTACAACCTGATTCTTTTCATCTGTGCACAGCTCAAAGCCTGCAGCTATTTGAGGTAAAATTGCCAGCCTATCTTTTCTGGCTAAAGTTTTCATAAAGTTTTTTATAGTATCTGAAAAATTAAATGCTGTAGTCAGTGACTCTATTACTTTTAATTTATTTTCTGAGTCTACCAATGATGATTTCATGAACTCAGAAACTTCTTTATCATTATAAGCTTTATTGATTTCATTTAGTTCAGACAGGATGAGTTCAGATGTATTATCTTCTGTTGCAATTTCAAATAATGATCTGGCATATCGTCTTGATACTTCATTTGTCTTCATACTCATTGGGCACCTACCACTTGTACTTTATCAACAAACTCACCCTTTAACCTTTGGTAATCTGATGGCTGTATTTCTGATTTCATTTTCACTTTTGCACTATCCACAGAGCGATCTAAAAGCTCACTCATTAATCCAGACTTTGCATGTTCAAGTTCGATTGAGATTTTATTTTTAACATCTAAATCCATGCGAGTAGCTGTAGCCTGAGCTTCAGAAACCATTTTAGTTTTTAACTCGCTAGCATCTGTTTCAGCACGCTTTAAACTACTCTCTTTTGTGTCTTTAAATTTAGAAATACTTCCATTGATATGATCTAATTTTTCTTGAGCGGCAGTTAATGTTTTTTGAGACTCAGCTAGTTTGTCATTATACTCTTTTGAGCGTGCAGCAAAAAAAGTTTTAGCCGGGCCTTTTAGAAAATAAGCCAATAAACCCAACATAATCACAAAATTTAATAACTGCGTTAATATAAATTTAGTAGGAATAACAACAGGTCCGTCTACAGGGCCGGCTGCAAAAGTTAATGTTGATAATAATAGTGAAGCTAAAGCTAATAATAACTTATTCATTAGTTAACATCCTTTCCTAAAAGTTGGCCCGCAATCGCTGCGCTTATGCCTGGAACTTCTTCAGTAAGATGCTGCTTTGCTTTAGCTACTTGGTTTTTAATTTCTTCACGTTGGCTTGTTAAAAATTCTTTTGTTTTTGTATTAGCCACTGCAATAATTTGAGTGGCTTCTTTTTTTGAAGTCACTTCAGATTCAGAAAATATAGTTTTAATTTTTTGATTATGCTCTTTAGCTTCAGAGCCAAAGTTTTCTTCTAAGCTTTCTACTGTTTTTAAAATTTTAACAGCTTCTTCATCAGAACCAGTAGTTAAACCTGTTCTTATTTTCTGGGCTTCATAATAAGGCTTAAAAAGTATTGTATTTAATAAGAAATAAACAACTGCGAAAATGCCTAGTTGATAAAACAAAGTTGAGTTTAAACCGATTGCCTGAATGACTTCCATAATTCCTACCCGATGCTTTTGGAGCTAATTTTAAAACTTATCGTAGACAAAAATAAACCTTTAAAAGCGAATACTTAGCCTCTAAAAGACTTACGATATGACCTATTAAAAATCAGCTCAAATAACTCTCTATTACTATGTGTGAATTATCTATTTATAAGGTTTGGGTCAAGTTAAGTTTTACTCTTCCTGCATATAGGTGGCACCTTCAAAAATAACACCCTCTTCTATCTTTAAACTTGGAGTCGTCACCGAGCCTTTAAATTTAGCTGGAGGATGCAGAACTACCCGTTTTTTTGCAAAAACATGGCCTGTAACATCCCCACTAATGACAACAGTATCTGCCTCTATTTGTGCATCTATGATGGCACCAGGGTTAATAATTAATGTATCAGTTGTAAAAATTTCGCCCTTAAAGTCGCCACCAATTCTTAATGTACCCTCAAAGCTAAGTCGTCCCTCAAATTTTACGCCTTTCTCAAAAAGGCCTTTAATTTCTTCCATATTTATTAGCTTTCAGGTTAATTCTTCTTAATTGTATCTACAATTTTGTTAAGCTCAGCATCTGAATAATAATGAACCGAAAGTTTTCCTCTTCCACCCTTATAATCAATACTTACCTTAGTTCCAAATACCTTTTGTAAGTCTTCTTTTAATCTTTTTATTAATGATTCATCAGTATTTGCAATAGCCTCAAAGTTTAAATCTAAACCCATTTTAAATTTCTTAACTAATGCCTCTGTAGCCCTAACACTAAGCCCTTTTTCGATCACTTTTTTAGCTATTTTCCTTTGAGCCTTATCATCATCTACAGCTACTAAAACCTTTGCTTGCCCTAATGATAGTTGGTTTCCTGCGACCATATTCTGCACTGGCTCAGAAAGCTTTAGCAATCTTAATGAATTTGCCACAGTAGCTCTCTCTTTGCCTACTTTATCAGCCATCTGTTGCTGAGTGAATCCATATGTTTTCATTAAATGATCGTAAGCCAAAGCCTCTTCAAGTGGGTTTAAGTCTTCTCTTTGAATGTTTTCTACAAGAGCTAGCTCTAATGTTTTTTGATCATCGTAATCTTTAATTAACGCAGGTACTTCTGATAGACCGGCTTGCTGGCAAGCCCTCCAACGTCTTTCACCAGCTATAATTTGATAATTTTTATCTGCTAATTTTCTAACAGTTATTGGCTGCAATAAGCCATTTTGTTTAATTGAGTCTGATAACTCTTTTAATGCAACTGGCTCAAATTCTTTTCTTGGCTGCTTATCGTTGGGCTTAATATGATCAACTCTAAGCTTCCAAACTCTATCTTCTATATTTATA
>JALZUS010000055.1 GCA_023299885.1 Bdellovibrionales bacterium
AATGGGAGCAACCCAAGTGGCACACAAGCACCAGCTCCCCCCGTTATAGAGCCACCAACCGGCCGCCCTTCTATAGTTTTCTGGAATGAAGAGTAATATACGCCTTAAAAAATAGCAGCTATGATGCCTGAAAAGAGCGACACAACAAAAGTCTAGCTCTGCTTCGTTTCCTTATCCCCTATTGTATCTTATCATTTACATATGATTTCTTTAGGTATTGATATAGGAAGCTCTGCTATTAAATTAGTAGAAATACAAAGCACTCGTGGCGATTACAAAATTTATAAGTATCAATCCTATAAGCTTGATGTAAATCCTAATGCCGATAACGAAATCCAAATTATAGAAACCTTAAAGCAAATTGCTGAAGACTATGCAGGCAAAGAGTACAAATGTGTTTTAGGCATCAATGATTCATTAATTAGCCAAAGAAGTGTTACTTTCCCATTTAAAGAGCGTTTTAAAATATTTAAAAGTTTAGCTTTTGAGCTTGAAGACGACCTTCCTTTTGACCAAATGGAAACCTTTTACGACGCAAAAATTAAAAGGTTTATAGGCAACAGCGCTGAAGTCTTAGCTTCTGCCATCCCTAAGCACAGGGTAGAAAAGGTTTATCAAGCCGCTAAAGACTCTGGTCTTAATATTTCTCATGTAGTGCCTAACGGCATCTCGCTTTACAATCTTTTTAGCGATATCAATGCTGGCCCTCTATCATTTAAGGCTCAAGAAACTATTGGGATTGAAGCTGATGCAGAAAACCCAGAAGAAGCACTTGAGCCAGCATCACCTACCCACCAAGCTCAGGCTATTTTAGAGTTAGGACAAAACTCATCATTGCTACTTATTAAAACTAGTGAATTTCTAGTAGAAACTCGTTTTATTGACTGGGGCCTAAAAGATGCTGCTAATGCTCATGCTCGCAAACAAAGTATGCATTTTAGTGAAGCTATGCAGGAGTTATTGGCTCATGGTGAAATTTTAATTAATGACACTGTCGCCACTAAAGAAAAAGTAGCGCTTTCACAATCTTTAACTTCAAGTCTTGATGACCTACTGAGGCCTTTACGCTTTCATTTTGTAGAAATAGAAAAAAAGCACTCCGTTAATATCGGTCAGGTTTTTATTACTGGTGGAGCTAGTCTTGTTAAAAATATTGCTCCTTACCTTACACAAAAGATCGAGCTCCCTGTTGAGCCCACTCAATTTTTAGTGAGAAACCCAAAGTCATTAGTTAATTATAGTGAGTATGAAGGCCGCACATCAGGGGTAGCACTCGGGCTAGCCTTAGAAGGCCTTAAAACTTCTACTAACCCTGCCTCTAACTTACTACAAGGTGATTTAGCTCCTTCTTCTGAAGGCTTTTCTAAAGCATGGGAACGCTGGTCGTATACAGCTATGCTACTAGCCACTGCCTTTGTTTTGTTTTTTGTTTACGCTATTGTTAGAAACAATCTTTCTCAATCTATGGCTAACAAAGCTCATAGCGAAATGAAAAAACAAATAGAATTAGTTATGAAAATTAAAGGCCGAAAAGCTAATTCAAGAAAAGCACTTAAGTTTATAAAGGAAAAAGAAAACCAAGAAAAACAAGCTCAATTAACTAAAGACCTTGTAGATATGAACTCTTCTTTAGATGTACTCAATGCCATTAGCCAAAACAGCCCTAAAAGAAAACCTTCTAGTTATGAAATTAAGAGGCTTACTATAGAGAATTCTAGAGTAACTGTAGAAGGCGAAGCAAACTCTTCAACACTTTCACAGATTCAAGCAGGCCTTAAAAAAATTGCTACTGGAGATATTAAAAGTACTCGAACTAACTACTCTGCCCGCGCAGGATGGAGCCCCTTTAGCTATACATTTAAAATTGAAAGAAAGGGTCGCCTGTAATGTTAGATAATATTAAAGATAGCCTCAGCCAACTTAAAGGCCAAATACAAGAAAGCCCTGTTTATAACTCAATAAGAGAACGGTTTATACAGTTACCTGCAAAAGCACAAAAAGCCATCTTCATTGGCTCTGCAATACTTATTACTCTCTTATTGTTTTCATTGCCTTACTCTACTTACAGGTCATCACTAAAATACGATGCTGAGTATGCTGAAAAAAGACAAATCGTAAAAAAGCTACTAGCTATTAGTGCTCTGCCAACAACAAGCTCTCTTTCTAGCTTTAATACTGCTGACAGATTAAAAAGCTCTGCCACTCAAAAACTTATTGGGTTAAGGCTTGGCGAAGATACGCCTAGCTTTAGTGTGACTGTAGCCCCTAAAGGCTCTTATGCAAAAAAACCAATACAAGAGACAGCCTTAGAAGTAGAGCTAAAAAACCTTAACCTTAAACAAGCTATTGCAGCTGGGCATAGCATTCAAAACATTATGCCTTTAGGTAAACTCACAGCAATGAATATTTACCAGAGCCTTGATCAACCTAATTATTTAAATGCAAGATATACACTGAGTTACTTTCAGGCACCTAAACCAAATACCCCCAAAGCTGAAGAGCCTAAAAAGAGGAGAGGCCGCTAATGCCTTTAATAAAAAAAGCTTTTAACTTTATTATTTTTGTTCTTTTTAAAAACAAACTAAAGTGGCTTGTCTTTTGGATTGCTAGCTTTTTGTTTTTACTCTTTATGTTCCCATTTGGAG
Source organism: Bdellovibrionales bacterium (assembly GCA_023299885.1). GTDB lineage: Bacteria > Bdellovibrionota > Bdellovibrionia > Bdellovibrionales > UBA1609 > JALZUS01. The sequence goes on from JALZUS010000055.1 coordinate 2,646, forward strand.
ACTTAGGCGACCTAGTGACTTCAAAAGTAGCCGAGGCTACAAATAATAATGTTATTTTTCAATTTGATGACATGAACTTTGCATTACCTCTCTCAGTAAATTTTAAAGACATCAGCTTTCAAAACAAAGGATCACAGGCCATTAAAGCTGATAGCCTAAAAGTGACTCCTTCTTTACTTTCTCTTTTAAAGTTAAAGCCAGGCTTTACAGCCTCAGCCCATCAGCTTTTTGATGGTGATTTAAATATTTCTCTAGCTAGCCAAGGTAAAAGTAACGACGGCAACCCTTTGCAAGGCATTGATATCAATTTTGATAAAATAAACCTTAAAAAAGTATCCTCAAGCATACCCTCTAAAGTGCCCTTACAGCTACAAGGCTTAATTACTGGCGCTATCACTGCTGCCATTGATCAAACTTTTAAAGAAGCTCCTGAAAGTGAATTTAATATAACATCTCCAGAAGTTTTACTTCTCCCTATCTCATTTAACCAAGGGGGCTTACAACTAGAGCTGCCACGAATGCAATGGAGTGCTCTAAAACTAAAAGGTCGCCTTATCAATGATGAACTTATAATTGAAGACGGCGTGCTTGGCACCACTAAAGATAACCTTTCTTTACGCTTTAAAGGCACTATGGGCTTAAAGTTTATTGCTAAAGGAAAATCTATAGCTCCCAACTTTACTAGTTATGACTTAAGAATGGATGTGCAAACTGTAGGCGAAGTAGACCCAACACTAAAGTTAGCTTTTTTACCTATTACTCAATTTAAAAGCGCTACTGTTGGTGGCGAGCGCTATTTATTTAAAGCCAGCTCAAGAAGTTTAAGAAGTAATCCTAATTTTTCTAAAATAAAATCTTTGTAGGCACAGGGCTTAAACAATAAAAAAAGCAGCCCTTGAGCTGCTTTTTTTATTATTAGTATTATTGGTCAGTATTATTTGGCTTTAAATAATAGCTGGCTTAGAACGGTAACTCATCTGATGAATCAAAGCTTGGCTCTGGTCCAAAATTATCAGCAAAACCTTTATTGTTATCGTTACCTGCTGATTGAGTAGCTCCTAAAAATTGTACTGTGTTAGCAACAATTTCAGTCGTGTACTTTTTTACGCCCTGGTCATCTTCCCAAGAACGAGTCTGAAGTTTTCCTTCTAAGTAAACTTGTCTTCCTTTTGATAAATATTTACCACATAACTCAGCTAGCTTTCCCCAAACAACAATTCTGTGCCACTCTGTGCGCTCTTGTTTTTGACCGTTTCTGTCGTTCCAGCTTTCGCTAGTAGCAACACTTAAACGAGCTACTGTTTGCTCTGGGCTGATGTTTTTTACTTCTGGATCTGCGCCTAAACGCCCCACTACGATTACTTTATTTACACCTGCCATATTTTCCCCTTTTCTATATTAGGCTCATAATTAAATTAAGCCCTGTTAAATCATTGTCCTTTAGCGGACAAGAGAGCCTAAAATTAGGTTCTTTATAGAGCTATAGCAAGAGATTAAAGCCTGTGAAGCAGAGCTGTATTTTCTCAAGTCTTCTCAAAGGCCTAACACGAATTTTTATCTCTACCTGCTGCTTAATATATACTCACAAAAGTCTAGTCTAAGTATATCTCTGTGCTGAATTCTCATAAAATAGATTTATGAAAAACTTAACTTTTATAGCACTCACATTACTATTGCTCTCATGTTCTCTACATGAATCAGAAGGCCGCAAAGCTTTTAGAGAAGGCGGAGAAAACTTTCAACTGTCTTCATTAGGCACACCTGAAAACTGCCTTTTAACAACAGACTCTATCAGCCAAAGCCATACTGAGTTTATAGACCAACAGCTCTCTATTTTAGAAACTAAGAACTATGACTATTATTTTATTTCTAAAGGTGAACCGTTTACTATTGTCTGTGAAAAATTAAATTCTGAAAACCTATCAAGTTCTTTTTATGATCGTTACCAAAATGATAAAGATTATTTTTGGGACTGGGCCGAAAATATAAATACAACTGCAAAGGAAAGTTCTTTATGAAATTTTTTATTCTTATTTTAATGTTTTGTTCTTTTATAGCCCCAGCTCTTTCACATGCAGAAGTCAGTATACAAAAAGTTAAAGATAAAAAACTTTTAGTGTCCTCTGATTTTGAAGATTTAACCGAAGGCGAAATCTTTTATGTAATAGATACTAACTCTACAAAAAAAGGTGTTGCTAAAATTATTAAAGTTAAAGGTGACAGAGCTATTGCTATATTAGGAAAAGGCACGGCAGACATTGGAGACTTTTTAAGTAAACGTGCCAAGGTAAGAAAAACAGTAAAACGTACTGTTAAAAAACCCACAAAGAAAGTCCGCAAATCCGCACCTGTTGCTGATGAGTTTGACCCAGATGATTATGATAGTGATTACGATTCCGACCAAAAAGTGTATAAAAACAGAAAAAAGAAAAGAAAAACCTACACTACTCACAATGGCCATTACTTAGGAGCCATGGTTGGCTTTTCTAATTACACTCTTGATTCACAAATCACATCAACACAAGTAGCCAACATGACAGGCTCTGGGTTTTCTTTAAAAGCCTTTTATGACAGACCGCTTATTAGCTGGCTCAACTTAAGAGTTGAAGCCGGATACGAAAGCCTTAGTGTTGCCAATGAGTCTCAAACCTTTTGCGGCATCAACCAAGCCTGCTTTGCCAACTTAGCTTCACTTGCTGCTGATGTTTGGGGGCGTGTTCACTTTTTAAAAAGCTTAGATAAGTTTAAGCCATGGATTGGCGGCGGCCTTTATGCTTTATTTCCATTATCTGATGATACTAATGCCTTAGATAAAGAGTCTTTAGGGCTGTCTTCTTCTTTCCAAATTGGTGGCGGCATTGATTGGCATATTAGCCCTGGAAAAATGATTCCTATACAAATTCAGTACTCTTTATTACCAAGTGCTGACTCCGCTGATGGAAACTTTATTTCTTTAAAAGTGGGTTATGGCTTTAGCTTTAAGTAGTGAGTATATCCTCATAGAAAGTACCATAAGTGCCACATAAAGAAACTAAATGGATTTCTAATATCCATAAGTTTTCACAAGGCACTTCTTCTGTTTCATTAAGGCCACCTTTATAAAAAACATGGTGTGGGAAATATCCTTAGATAAGTTTAAGCCTTATAAAAATTTAATTAACTAGGGCTGAGCTACAAGTGTTAACACTTGTAAAATGAGTGTTATTAGTTAGTGCAAACAATGGTTTCAATAACAGTTATTCGCTGGCTACTTTTGGGCGACAGAAAATGTTCTGGCTCGCTGTTAGCATTTAACTGAAGTGTCCTACTAGATGAGTTTCTTGTGCTAAATGTACTGAAGTTACTTTTCCCTAAAAGGTTGCAAAGACCGATCATAGAGTTTGTTAATTTAGGAACATAGTAGGATTTAGTCGCAGATACAACTTTAGGGTCCTCTACTAGTATTGAGCCATCAGCGCCTGTTATAAGACGAGCCCTGAGCTCTATTCCGTTAACCTCTAGAGTGTAAGAAGTTTTTGTAAGCTCAATAGATTCAGCTGAAGCGACCCCCTGGTAAGCAATTAAAAATAATAATCCTAAAGCAATACTACTCATATTTATCTCCTAGATTGAGTTTAAAATTTTAGTTAATATGGATTACAACTAACATGAATTAATATTTCAGTCTTGTAATATGAAAAGTTTATATTATTAGCTAGTGGGCTAGGATTGGTAGCGCATCTAAAGCAAAACTATATCTGAGATCCATTCATAATAGTCTTCATAAAGCACATTGGTGAAGGCAGAGAAACCACCACACATATTCATTTTGTAGACATTATCATAAACCATGGTCCCAAATGAAACTACACCAATCAACATAGCTTCGCCTTCAGCAAAAGCCACAAGCGGACCACCGCTATCGCCCATGCATGGCGAGATCTCGTTGCCTTCGGATACAAAGACCGTTGCCCCTAGGTACGAGTAATTAGCTTCATAATCACTCTCTCCAATACGATCACTCCAGTAAGTTGAATTTGTGAAATCTGTAATTAAATTTAACTCAGCAGTCTTATGCTTTATTATATAATCTCCAGAATCATACACTTCTTTAAGGGCTCCCCAAAACTGAGCAGAATCAAAATCACTTTGTTCTGCAGGGTCCGCTATTTCAATAATAGAGACATTATCATCAAGATTAATGTCTTCTTCTAAAGTAAGTATAGCAAGGTCGCCCTCAGCTGTAGCTGCATCCCAATTATCGTAAATATCAACGTCTTTAACTGTGCCTATTAGGATTTGTTTGTTAGCCAGGTAGTCTACACCATATATAGGAAGTGTCTCCATAGAATCGCCTTCTGGGACCATGGCACAATGAGCGGCTGTCAGTACATGCTTATCTGAAATAATAATACCTTGGCATTTACTCATTGGCTTGCTGAAGCTAACTTTCCAGGGCGCGTATTCGTTACTGTAAGCACCAAAGGCACTAGTGCTATAAAGAGTCATAGCAAATAAATAAATTATATAGTTTTTTAAGTTACTCATGCTAGAGAACCTTCCATTTTATATTCTCTTTATCAAGAAAAATATTAAATCAACTGTCTATTATATTTTTTTCACCTACTATGAAGGCTCATTAAGTTTTAATAGATGGAAATTAAGTCTAAGAATTGTTGTGTCAGATTTGTCATCGTCTTCAGATAGCCATAGGGCAAGCTCACGCTTAAAATCCATTATTTTTTTATTAGCTAAATCATATTTATAGTCTGGGACTGACACAGTGATACCGGAAAAACTACAATCACTTGGCCTTGATATTAATACTTGCTTAGACTTATCCATGAGGCTTAACTGAGTATCAATGAAAGCTTTTGAAGTCTTATCAGATTTTGAAGCTGAAAAGTATTCGCCAGTGTGTCTAAACTGTCCATTTTCCACTAAAACCATTTTAAGCTTTTCAAGTAAGTTGAGTGTCTCTTGAACAAGCTCAATTGGTAGTGCTAGGTACTCTGCAATATCTTCTGGCTTTTTCTCAATACACTCTACTTCTAAGGCGCTTGCAATTGCATAGAAGTACCACTCAGAAGTTTGGTTAAGTTCTTCTTCGGTAAGGTCCCTGTACCTGTCATTTGTAAGCTTGTCAGAGCTATCAGTCTCAGTAGCTAATGATAAAAGTAGAGTCTGCTTAAGTCTCTTTTCAGTATTTAAATTTGTTAGTATTTTATCGGCAGTATCGAAAGTAAGTTTTCTTTTTCTAGATAATATTTTAGAAAGTATTGAGGGCTCAATATCTAGAATGGCAGCGAATGCACGCAGGGAAAACTTAAAGCCGTTACTTTTTCTGTGGTTAAAGCATTCACTTATGTAATCAACTATTTCTTTACTCATTTAAAGACCTCACTCATGACAATTTAGACACATTAATTTTATTCTGAAACTTGATTACAAATAGTAAGTTTAAAAATATATTTTGAAAAGCAGTAACAGTTCTTAATTGTGTAAAAAATACTTTTATGTATATTAAAATAACACTCATGCCAGTTTTTATCCTGACAGGAAGCAACAGGTCAGGATATAGCTATCAATAGCTTGGCAAGATTTTTGCTTTATTTAAATGTATGTCAAAAAACACATAAAGAGAAAAAAATGAGTTTATTTAAAGTTACTAAAGTGGTGAGAATGTTTGCGTGTATCTGTGTGCTTGTAGCCTCGACGGTTTCACAGGCACAGCATACTGAAGGAAGCATAGAAAGAGTATTTAATAGAGATACGACTGAGCTGCCTGTTTTGCAAAATGGTTTAGCATGGCAGCTCCTTAAAGATGGACATCGCTTTGCTGATCCTTCGCTTTATCAAGTAGTTAGCACAAAAGGACTTAAAAATAAAGTAGTCATTGCTCCAAACCTTTCAGAGCTGCCCGCAGTGCCAGAGCGGTTTAAGTGGGTCAAGGTTGGTGGCTCGAAAAATAAATATAAGCTTGTCGAAGCCCCGATAATTATGATTAACAAATTTTATGTTGATTCTCTTGCGGGTACATTTAATGCATTAAATAAACCTGATGCCTCTGATAACGTTAAACAAATATTAGTATTTCTCAGAAGAGCAATGAAGTTTTCTATTAATGATTCACTTAGACTCTTAGGCTTAAATTCTGAATCAGCTAATAGATTAAGTTCAGCACTTACAGAGCAAAGGTTTTTCGACTCAGATATTAATGTCTTAGACATTGAAATTGCCAAAGTTTTAAAGCTATATAATATTTCTTACAGTGAAGCTGATGTAAAATTTAGTAACTTTAATAACTCCAGCCAACCAAATTACGGGTTAGAGGCTAAAGGCTTTAAAGCCGTGGACATGATGGCTGATTTGATTGCTGCTAGACATACTTATATCGCATCATTCGAGTATTCTACTGGCAATGAAAGCAGCTTAACTAGCAGTCTGCAACGCATTTTGCCAAGATTGCTCTCTAATTCTTTGCGTAGAGCTGGCTATTCTAATATTGATGCCAAAAAAGTAGCGGCTTCGATACTCAAATCAAGTGATACTGAAACTGCCTCTGCGAGCATACGTGCTAGTGACAATTGGCAGTGGGAACAAAAAGGCCAAGTCCTAAGAATTAGTGAGGAAAGCTCTCGTGAAAAAGTCAAAAAAATAAGGAAAACTAAAAGCACCACTATAAGTTTATGCTCTAAAGCTTTAGATGGCTAAGTATTAGCTGTAAGGTTATTTTTTCAACCCAATAGTTCTAGCTCAGAGCCTTTTTTAGATCTCTGAGCTTAATAATAAGATAAAAATACCATCCAGCAATCTCTACTAGATTAAGCTCTACCCTTTTAAAATATCCTCATAGAAAGCGCCATAAGTGCCACATAAAGAAACTAAATGGATTTTCTAGTATCCATAAATTTTCACAAGGCACTTCTTCTGTTTCATTAAGGCCACCTTTATAAAAAACATGGTGTGGGAAATCGCCAACCCTATGGCCCTTCATATTATTGTTAAGTTTATAACCCATCTCTTCTGATATCTTTGATGCGTACTCGTAAAGGTCTATTCCACTTTTAGATTCTTGTTTCCAAACATCAGCTGTCTTTTGAAAAACCTCTTTACTAGCAGCTATAATAGCCTCAAAGCCTTTATTTTCTCCGACAACAAATGTCTCCCCGTAATCCCCTTCATGGCCGTCAAAGACAGGGCCAATATCTATCTTCGGGCCTCAAAAAACTTTTCTTCGCTAAAAGCTTGTCCTGTAGATTGCTGCAGGCTTACCGATGGTTTGTTGATTGTTTCTTGGCTCATATTCTAAAGTCCCATGTCGAGGCTTTTTTAAGCCTATTGTTAATAGCGTCCCAATCTTCTGAGGACTGTTTGTCTATTGGTAAAATCAACAGGTCAGTTTCTTTTTTTGAATACTCTCTAAAAGCTGCATACATTTGTCGTGCAAAAATTTGAGGGTCTAAAGAAAGCTCAATAACTTCAGCTGTTTTTATACTTTCATCATTAACTTTAGCAATTGTATCCTCTTTATTAAAACTACGATTAACCAATGCCAATGGCTTATTAGGCTGATAGTGATACTTTAATTGTCCTGGAGCCACGCTCCCCTCGTAGGTTTTTTTTATTGCCCCTACATCTAAACCTAAAACATCTGCAATTTGTGCTGCAGTCACTTGCCCTGGGCGCAATATATTAAGCTCGTTGCTTTTTGTTATTTGTAAAATAGTAGACTCAATACCCACTTCACAATCTCCGCCATCAACGACTGGCACACTGTCTTCAAACTCTTTTATTATATGCCTACTACTTGTTGGGCTTGTCTTACCAAATTTATTAGCACTAGGGGCTGCCAACGGCCCGACAGCTTTAATTATTTCTAAAAACTTTGGATGATTAGGTATTCTTAGCGCAACAGTATCTAAGCCCGATGTAATAATATCATTTACTTTATCTGATTTAGGCAAAACTAAAGTGAGGGGCCCTGGCCAAAAAGCTTTTGAAAGTTTATGTACTATTTCTTCTGGATAATAAGAAACATAGCTTTTAAGCTCTTCTAGGCTTGAGATATGAACAATGAGTGGGTCAAAAAATGGGCGCTCTTTTATAGAAAAAATATTTTTTAAGGCCTCTTCAGAATTTATCGAACCGGCCAACCCATAAACAGTTTCTGTTGGCAGCGCTACAACCTCATTTCTGCTCAAAAGACTGACAGCTTCTGATGTATTTATAGGTTGTTTAAAATTCTGCATAAAACTCTTTATCTTTAGCCTTCTTTTTAAGCAAACAAAATAAGCTTACGGACGCACCACAGCGACTAGAATAGTGTTTTTAAGCCCTTACTATGTATATAATTTACTTATTATGATTGATAAAATACCTATAATTGGAATCGCGCTTGTTATGGCCTTTATTGCCGGCAAGCTTGCTCGTTACTTTAAAATACCAAAGGTGAGTGCCTATATTTTTACAGGCCTTATTTTAGGTCCTTCTGTACTCAACTTAATTACTCATGAGTTTGCTGAAAGCTTTCATATTATTAATGAAATCGCTTTCGGGCTTATCTTGTTTAATATTGGTGGAGAGTTCCATAAAGGCTTACTTAAAAAAGTGACAAGGCTTAATGTAAAATATGCTTTAAACCTCTGCTTTATTATTTTCTTTTCTGTAGCTGTACTCTCTTTTGGCTTTACCTATTTTGATGCCAACTTAGATGTTACACAAAGAATAGTTCTGGCTTGTTTTCTAGGTATTATTGCTATTGCAGCAGCACCTCCAACAACTTTACTCGTTATTAAAGAGCTCGAATCAAAAGGACCTATTACTCAGTCCATCATGGTTTACTTAGCTACTGGCACAATTATAGCTATTGTCGGCGCCCATGCTTTAACATTCTTTTTTCAAGATATCGGCATGATAACTGGTGGCGGAAACGCTGGTCCATTAGTCCATGCTGCTTTATTGATTTGGTCTGTTTTAGGCTCTATTTTAGCCGGAAGCCTCTTAGGGTTTTTATTTAGCGTATGGGAGCAAAAAGAAAATAACGAAGCCGAGCTTCTTTTTGCCTCTATAGTAGTTATTTTACTAGGCTTTACAGTTTCTCATTATCTACACCTAGAGCCTTTATTGGTTAGCTTATTTATGGGTTTTGCTGTTGTAAACTGCTCACCTACAGGGAAGTCACTCCACGTAAGAATTAAAGGCATGGGCTTAAGCATATACGCACTCTTCTTTTTAATTGCAGGTGCTCATATACACTTACAAGAGCAATACAAAACTGTTGGCCTTGTGGGCTTAGTTTATATTCTTTCTCGTAGTGTCGCTTATTTATTTGGAGCCAGGCTTGCTGCAAAACTTTCTGGAAGCCCTGCTAAAGTGGGCGGAGCCATGAGTTTAGCTGTCCTTTCACATGGTGGAGCAGCTATGGCCATTACTGCTCAATTACAAAAAAATAGTAATGATGAAATTTTTGCGACCATCTCTACTATTATTTTATCAGCTGTATTTATTTTTGAACTTGGCGGCCCATTAGTATTAAGAACTGTTTTAGTTAAAATGGGAGAAGTGAAGGTTGGCGGCTTACTCACAGGGACAGAGACCGGCTTAGCTTTCTACGACCTTATCCATAACTTTTTGACTAATATTGGGTTTATTAAGCCAGCTGAACATCATCAAATTAAAACTATTAAATTACTTATTAACAGAAAAGTTTTTGCAATCGAGCAGTCTGCAAAAGTAAAAGAAGTTATTAACTTTGTAGATAAACACACTATGCCCATCTACCCTGTTATAGATAAAAATAATGCTTTTGTTGGCACTATTGATATTGCCAACCTTAAAGAGGTTATGTTTGACCCTTTTAGAGCTCCACTTACAAGAGCTAAAAAGCTTATCGGAAGCACTAACTATATTTCTGAACTCTCTTCACTCCAAGAAGCTGCTGATAGCTTTAATGAATCTGGCCAACAAGTACTTCCTGTTATCGATACAAGCAATCATAAACTTGTGGGTATGCTTTCTTATACAGATGTTGTTGTATCACTTAAAGGAACTGGTTTTCATGACCCTTCAACTAAAGACACTACAGAAGAACAAACTGCTAGTAAAAAGGACTCTTAAATATGGCAAATTTTAAACCTATAGATCACCAACCAAAATTAAATACTGATCAGTTTATTATAAAAAATGCAGAAGTTAATGAGGACTCCGTACCAATGGATGTTACTTTTGTTGGGGCTGGTCCTGCAGGACTTGCTGGTGCTATTGAGCTTTCAAGACTTATAGCAGAAGACACTGCTAATGGTGGCACCCTTGGCGAAATAGAAATTGGTGTTTTAGAAAAAGCGGCCAATTTAGGTGGGCATAATTTATCAGGCGCTGTTATTAACCCACGCGCTCTTAAAGAATTATTTCCAGACCTAAAAGATGAAGACTTTCCTTTTAAAAACAAAGTAGAGTCTGAAAGCGTTTACTTTATGACTGGCACTGGGAAAATCCCAATGCCCACTCCCCCACCTATGCACAACAAAGGCAATTACACAGCCTCTATTTGCGAGGTTGTAAGATGGCTTGGTAAAAAAGCTGAAGATGCTGGAGTTAATGTTTTTACAAGCTTCCCAGCAGACAGCCTCCTGACTAAAGATAACAAAGTGATTGGCGTTAGAACCACTCCTGGTGGCCTTAATAAAGATGGCACTCCTGGATCCCAACATATGCCTGCCACAGATATCACCTCTGAAATTACTATTTTAACAGAAGGTACTCGAGGCCCATTGGCGCAAGCTTATACAGACTGGCAAAACATTAGCTCTAAGTACGAACAAATTTATGCATTAGGCGTTAAAGAACTTTGGAAAGTTAAAAAAATGCCAAAAGAAGTGATTCATACATTAGGATGGCCACTACCAAAATCAGCTTTTGGTGGCAGTTGGATGTACCCTATGGGCGAAGATCATATTTCTTTTGGTTTAGTTGTTGGGCTTGATTATAAAAATCATAATACTGATGTTCATAATATGCTCCAAGAACTTAAAGAACATCCTCTTTTTAAGCAGTACCTCGAAGGTGGCGAATGTATTGAATGGGGCGCAAAGACAATACCTGAAGGTGGCCTCAATGCTTTGCCCGACAGGCTTTATGGCGACGGCTTACTCATGGCTGGCGATTGCGCTGGTTTTGTAAATGTACCTGCACTTAAAGGAATACATTATGCTATGCAAACAGGAATGTATGCTGCCCGCACAGCTTTTAAAGCTTTAAAAGAAAAAAGCTATACAGCAGAAACTTTAAAAGACTACCAAACAACAGTCGAAAATTCTTACGTCTATAAAGACTTAAAAAAAGTACGTAACATGAGACAAGCTTTTAAATCAGGCTTTATATCTGGGGGCATTAAAGCAGGCCTTATGACAGTGACTGGTGGCGCCTTTCCTGGTGACATGAATCACTGTGAAGAAGATGCTGCCGACCCAAAAACTATTCACAATACTGAAGTTACTTACAAAGGCATTAGCAAGGTAGATGCTGTTTATAAATCTGGAAATAAAACCAGAGATGACATCCCATCTCACTTAACTATTGGTAAAGATATCCCTGCTGATGTCGCTAAAATGTATGTCCACATGTGCCCTGCTGGGGTTTACGAGCAAGAAGGCGACAAGCTAATAGTGAATGCTCCTAACTGTATCGATTGCAAAGCGACTGACGTTATAGGCCCACGCTGGCAGCCTCGTGAAGGTGGAGCCGGCCCTGACTATACAGGAATGTAAAAAATACTTTAAATAGGCTTAGCTTTTACACAAAAAGGCTAAGCCTATAATATCTATCTATGAAGATATTGTTTTTACTATCATGTTTAATACTAAGTAATACATCTATAGCTACCGCCTCTTCAGAATCTTATTACGCAAATATTTATGCAGACCAACTTATTAAAAAGTTTGACCAACAGCTCGCAAATGGAAAAGCTTTTAACAATAGCTCTGAGCTTTATAAAAGAATTCAGCTGACTCGAGAGCTTATCGAACATAATGACTATGATTTAAAAAAGTATGACCCTACAAGCCTATTAAGAGTTTCAAACTTTGAAAATTACGACCGTGTACAACAACTAGTAGAGACTCAGTTGATAACAAGCACTGTCGACACTCTTATAGAAAATTCTTTAAATGTGTATCCATCTGCATCCAGAGCTGGCAATATTACTGGCAATACATTTCCTGAAAATACATGGTCTTTAACTTTTGATGATGGCCCACATAAGACAATCACAAGTAAAGTATTAAATAATTTAATAAGCTACGGGCAACAAGCTAGTTTTTTTGTCCTTGCTAAAAAAGCAATTGCGCATCCTACTGCTGTACAAAGTATTTTAGATTACGGAATGGAGCTAGCCCTCCATAGCTACAGCCACGCCAACTTATCTAAAGCCAGTGCCGAGACCATTGACTACGAAATATTTAACTCTAAACATATTGTTGAAAATAGTTTTAATACCCCCTTGTTTTTATTTAGGCTGCCTTTTGGAGCTGGAGTCAGAAACCCTTACATAAGACAACGTATAGCTGACGCAGGCATGGTTCATGTTTTTTGGAATGTTGATACTTTAGATTGGAAAGATAAAAACCCAGAATCTATTTTTAATCGCGTGTTATTACAAATGAATAACTCGCCAAAAAATAGCGGCATTATACTGTTTCATGATATCCACCCTCAAACTGTTATCGCCAGTAAAATGGTTATGGAATACCTTTACAGCAACAAACTAAAAGTTTGCACTGTAGGTGAAGTTGTTAAGTATATAAACAACAGCTTTCAAGCCTGCATAAAACCTAAAAAAGACTCTATTTAAACTTACTGGCCATTTAAAATTATTTCTAACTGATCAACAAAGTCAGCCTCTGAGACATTTCCTGAGGCGTCTCTAAGCTTAGCCAAGCTATCGGCTTCCATAGCCTGGTAATGCTCTAAGTACATCTCTAAGCTTTGAATAAACTCTGGGTTAGATGAAGCTTCTATCTTTTGCTTAAGGCCATCTATTCTTTCTTTATTGTTTTCTATCTCTTGCTGATGACTCGCTTTAGCTGTCTCATTCGTCTCTGGGTGATTTATACGCTCTTTTAAGTCTTTATTTACTTTATTAAGCTGCTTAATAGCTGAGTTTGATAGGCCTACAAAATCATTCTGATTATTCAATAGCTTATAAGCCATAACATAAGTTTGCTCTTTAGAGCTAAAGAAGCCCGTATTACCAGACCAGTAATTATCCCATAGTAATTGTTTATTTTCTGTAGCCGAGCAAACACTATTAATACTGGCATCAAAAATTTTCCATAATTGCATTTTACCGGCGTAATCAATAGCTTTTGATTCTGCATTTCTATCAACGCCTTTCCACACATCTAAAACGACATCGGTAATGGCTCCTGGTGTTACTTTTACAATCTCCATAATAGCCGGCAAATTAACAGTTTTTCCTGCAGCATAAATTTGTGGAGTATAAGATAAAGTTAAAGCTGTAAATGTAGCAAACCACATACGGCCTACATTATTTGCTGCCCACTTGTAATTTAGCTTTGTTCCAAATTTTTTATTATACTTACCAGCCAAATAATCTGCTGATGTATTTAAAACAGGTGACGCCTCATAAATATTAAAAACCTCGTTATAGTCTTGCTGGTTTACCCTATGTACACCTAACCTATTAAGCCTTGGTGATGGGTTAGGAATAGCCATAGATAATAAACCATAAACATGATTACGTACTCCGCCCATCCTCCATTTGTCTTTTTTAGCTAGAGGCATAAAATTTGGGTTAAGCGTTCTCAAGCTAGAAAGCATCTCGTAAACCAAGGCATCATGATAAGCTAAAGCCCCTATTACCTTGTTACGATAATCTTTTGTGAATACTTTTCCAAATTGGCTTAAAAAAAGCTGCCCCTGGTAAAAAGCAAAACCCATATAGTTCTTACTAGTTAAAGAGCTTTTGGCATTATAAGAGAGTTGGCTTTGACGAGTATCAAAACTCACTGGAGTATGTGGCGCCCCATTTGATGATATTACTGGGTAAGTCCCAATGGTGTAAAAGCTTGGTAGCAAAAATTGAGAAGCAAAACGGATATCATACATTTTTTTAGCTAATTGCCATGTGTACTCAACCATTTCATTTGTGTCTTTAGGAGAACGCCTCGGCAGTATTAAATGAGGGTCACTAAAACCGCGAGCATTCATTTTTACCTTAAAATTAAATAAAAACTTAATAAGCTTTGAATCAGAGTTGCTTATTATACGCCTTGTTTTAATTTTAATCTTACGCTTTCCACCAGCATTAAAAAAAACAAATACCTTTTTATCTACTGACTCCAAAGCTTGCCATTCGTCGTATAAGCTTGTTGTCGTTAGCCCCGATAATTTCTTTGCATGCTCAAAAGCCAATATATGCTCTAGCTGTAAAGCATGGCCATTATTTATCTCAGCAACAGGTGTCACATTCATATTAGTAATGACAATTTTTGACACCTGATCCTGAGTTTTTCCAGACTCAAGTTGATTGTGATAGGCCTGAGCCAGCTGCTCTGTAAAGGCTGTATCAAGTTCAGATGTACTTCTAAGAACTCGCGCTTTGACCAGCTGATTAACTACCTGAGAAGACACAGCTAAGACATTGTTTTTACTTGTTTTTATCAAGCTTAAGCTTTGCTTACACAAATTAGCATGAGCTGTTGAGGCTATTAAAGTACTAAAAATTAAAGATAAAAGTAAACGAGTCATACCCTTATCTATCGCAATTTTTATGCCTAGGAAATCAAATCAGTAGCCTTTGAAATTAAGTTATGGACTACCTTCTGAACAAGGTTTTTACAGGCCCTTAAGTAGGCTTGAGGCACATGAGTTAGGGTGCCCAGAATTCATGATACTTGATAAATCTATAGCCGACTCAATATCTGCATACACATCAACCTGATAAGAGTCTTGCATCTCTTTAAGCTGGCTCCATAAAACAGACTCTTTATACCTAATGAGCGAAATATACTTTTCTGGAAATAGAGGACTTCTTTCAAGAAGCTCTATAATGTAGCTTTGTGAATCAGCCTCTCCAATAAAATTTAGCGCTTTATCAAAATACTTTTCTGCAGCTACTCTGTTGCCTGACAATGCCAAACTATAGGCATGCCTATATAAGTTTTCAAAAATATGTTCTATAGCATGAGCTACACCGTTTCCCCAGCAGCCCTGAGCCTGACACCCTAAACCTTTATTTTTTTTGTACCATTTTAAAGATTCTAAGTTAATTTTATAAGCCTGCAGGTAATCTTTTTCCTTTTCTACTATATGGCCTAAGTAGTGATAGGATTCAGCCAATACCCAGGCTTTTATTTCTGAGCTAGAAAACTCTTTAAAACTTTTAATTTGTATTTCTAAAAACGATTTTAAAGGCACATTTACTGGTATTGCAAATTGGCTACGGACCTTTTCTTCAAAAGATTTTATTTTACTTAATTTTACCTTCGGCTTAGCTATAAAAACCACTTCTTGCATAGCTTTACTGTTAATTTTTTTTCCAACAAACCTATTAAGCAATTGGTCCATTTCATCTATGTCTTTATAGTTTAGTAAAGATAAATACCTTTTTGAAAAACGAGGGCTTATCATAAGGTGATCGATATAAGCTGTTATCTGACTATTTTTAGTAAAGCTAAGCGCCTTATCAAAAAACATTTCAGCAAGAGTTACTTCCCCTGACAGCATCAACGTATAGGCATGGTCAAAAAGGTTCATAAACATATGCTCTAAAACATGCTCAATCCCATCATCCCAACTGCTCTTTAGCTTTATTCCTGACTTTTTATTAAGGATAAACCAATACATAGACTCTTCATGAATTGCATACGCAGCAAGATAGTCTTTGTTTTTTTCTGCCAAGTGAGCAGCTCTATGCAGGTAATCACCCAGCTGACCAATTTTCTCAGGAGTATCTTCAAGCCCTCTCAAATACTTTATAGAGTTATCTATATGCTCTTTAAGATTAATTGATTTATCGAGACCTAAACTAGCCTTTACTTTTTTCTCATAAGTGGCAGCCTCTTGCTCAGTAAGCAAAATGGCTTGCCCAGAAATTGAAAGCAACAACAGAAGCGTTGCCAGCAATATCTTAGCTCTAAATAAATTTAAAGTTCTCACCCTATAGTAAGATGCATAAAGAATGCCACTTTAAATGGCTTTACTTTTGATTTGAGAAAGACTTAGCTGTCTATATTTTAGCCTGTAAACAAATATAAAAAAATTACCTAAATCTCTTTAACAAGGTCGAGTACAGCATGTCTGGTGTTTTCAATATCACCATCAGAAGTATAAATAGCTCTTTTTTTCATTTTTGAAATAACAGCATGAGAGCTTTGCCCTAATGATTCTTCAAGAGTGGCTATATATAAGCTAAGTTTGCGCTTGAAATCTCCGTAGTCTACTTCGTACACACTTTCTACTTTTTCTATAAATTCGCCTACAGCTGCTTCTTTCATATCTACACCTCTATTAGATAACACTATAACTCCACTTTTTTGGTTGCGCTAGCCACTAGTTATTAATTTTGCTCTAATAAGCTATGGATCACTTAATTACCAATTATTTAACAATAGATCAGCCCCATAAAATCTTATCACAATGGATTTCAGAAGCTGAATGCCGCGACCCAAATGCTATGATTATAGCTACAAATAATAACAGCAAAATATCTACTCGTACTGTCCTGGCAAAATCTATTAGCCATGAAGGTGTAAAGTTTTACACCAACTATAATAGCGCTAAGGCGCAAGGCTTAATAAAGACTGGAAGTATTTCTGCTACTTTTTTTTGGCATAACTTACATAGACAAGTTCATATTAGAGGAACTGCCGTTAAAACCTCTAGAGAAGACTCTGTTAGCTATTGGAACTCTAGAAGCCCTGCCAGCCAATTAAGCCAGTATATATCAAGGCAGTCACAAAAATGCCCTTCAAAAGAGCATTTACAGACACTATACAAAGAAGCTCAAGAGACATTTAAAGACCAACCTGTACCCTGCCCAGAGCACTGGGGCGGTTTTTTAATAAAAGCTGAGGCCTGGGAGCTTTGGATGGGCCAAGATCATCGCCTACATGATCGTTTTTTATACACAATGGACAACGGTAAATACATAGGCTCAAGGCTGTACCCATAGCAAGGGCTATGCTAGCCTAATTATCTTATGTGGATATGGTATTCAGGATTTTTTCTATTTGGGCTTATGGTCCCCGTTATACTTAAATGGCTTAACCAGTTAAGCATTCGTCATGCTGCAAAAATTTATGCTGGCGATATCATTGAAGAGGCTAAATATAAAGCCAACGATATTAAAACAGCATCTCAATTAAGAATAGAAAATATTAAAGAAGACTCCTCTGAAAACTCTGATTCATTAGCTCAACTTTCGCAGCCTAAAGTGAGTGGACTTAAAAACTCTATTGGTAAGTACAAAAACACAATATCCAATATAAACAAAAAAAATAAAAAGAAACTTTCAAAACTTAAAGAAGAATGGACCCAGTACAACCAATCGGTTCAAAGTAAAAAACAAAACTTAAAAAATAAGCAACAAAAAATTAAAGAACTTGAAAAATCTTATGCTGAAAAAATTCTTTCTCATCACAAAATAGAAAAAGAGCAAATCACTAGCAGTGTTAAAACTAAGCTTATAAGGCAAACTGAAGCTGATGCTAAACTTAACCAAGAAGCTATCGAGCAAAACTCACTTCATAATGCTGAGCGTGATGCTAAAAACTTTATTTGCAGAGCTTTAAGCCGCTTTCAACGACCTTTTTGTCCAGAAAGAAACTTAGGCTATTTTATTTTTAAAAATGAAAAGCAAAAAAAGACTTTGCTAGGCCCAGAGAACGCAAACCTTCCTATCATAGAAGAAGTATGCGGTATCGACATTATTTACAAAGAGGCTAATGGCACATTGTCTTTTTCTGGCTTTGACCCTGTAAGACGTGAGCTTGGCAGGCGTACTGTACAAAAGCTTTCAAAAGATAGATCTGTCGACAGAAAACGTATCGAACAAATAGCGACTCGCTGTAAAAAAGATTTACTTGAAAATATTAAGCGTGATGGCAACAAAATAGCTAAAGAACTTAAATTGAATAAAGTCTCTAAAGAGGTCCGCAACATGATGGGCGCCTTAAGATACAGATACTCCTACACACAAAACCAATACTACCATTGTGCTGAAGTGGGACATATGTGTGGCCTACTCTCTAGCGAACTAGGCATAGAGCCTCAAAAAGGCCGCCGAGCTGGATTGTTTCATGATATTGGTAAAGCAATGGATCACAGTGTTGATGGTGGCCATGCTGTTATTGGTGCTGACTTTATAGAAAAAAATGGCGAAGAAAAAGATGTAGTTCATGCCGTAAGAGCCCATCACTTTGATGAAACACCATCAACAGACCTTGCTTACCTAGTAATTGCGGCTGATGCCTTATCAGGAGCACGACCTGGGGCAAGGCGTTCTACAACAACTAGCTACAACCAAAAGGTTGATCAAATACAAAGTATCGTAGAAAGCTATGATGGCGTTACTGACGCTATTATTTTAAGCTCTGGCCGCGAAGTTAGAGTTCGCGTTGACGCTAAAAGAGTTTCAGACAGAAAAGCTCTAGAGCTTAGTAAGCAAATGACCACACGCATAGAAGAAGAGTGCAACTACCCTGGCTCAATCAAGCTTACCGTTATGAGGCGCTCACAAGCTAGCTATGTTGCTAAACGCGGATAAATAACAAAACTAAACAAACAAAAAAAGGACACTTAGCAATGAAAAAAGTAGCTATTATTGGTGGACGCAGGATTCCATTTTCTAGATCGATGACAAAGTATATGGGAGTAAAAAACTACGACCTACTTTTAGCCCCTATTAAAGCTTTAGTTGATGATTACAATCTTAAAGGAAAAGAGCTTGGCGAAGTCGCTACAGGCGCAGTTATGAAACACCCTACAGAGTGGAACTTAGCTAGAGAAGTAACTATGGGAAGCGGGCTTTCACCAAAAACTCCTGCGTATGATTTACAGCAGGCCTGTGGCACAAGTTTAGAAGCCGCCATTCTTATTGCAAACAAAATTGCGTTGGGACAAATTGAATGCGGCATAGCTGGTGGAGTTGATACTAATAGTGACCTTCCTGTTACCTTCTCAAAGGGCTTTAGAAAAATATTATTTAGCAGCTACACAGCAAGAAAAAAATCAGACAAAATTAAGCCCTGGTTTTCTTTAAGACCTAAGCACTTTAAGCCACAGCTACCAACAGTAAAAGAGCCACGCACAAAAATGAGCATGGGCGAAAGCTGTGAGGTAATGGCTAAAAATTGGAATATACCACAAGACCAGCAAGATAAACTGGCCCTTACTAGCCATAAAAATGCAGAAGCGGCTTGGGCTGATGGGTTTTACAAAGATATTGTTGTGCCTTTTAATGGAGTAGAAAAAGACCAAAATATTAGAGCTAACTCTACACTAGAAAAAATGGCTAAACTAAGACCTGCTTTTGACAAAAAAAATGGGACTCTCACTGCAGCTAATAGCTCGCCTCTAACTGATGGCGCCTCTTGCGTTTTATTAGGTAGCGAAGAATGGGCAAAGGCAAACAACTTACCTGTCCTTGCCTATCTTACTTTTGGGCAAACTGCGGCAGTTGATTATGTCAATGATGAAGGCCTGCTTATGGCCCCAGCTTATGCTGTACCCAAACTTTTAAAGCAAGCGAACCTCACCTTACAAGACTTTGATTTTTATGAAATTCATGAAGCCTTTGCAGCTCAAGTTTTATGTACTTTAAGATCTTGGGAGTCAGAAGACTTTTGCAAAAATAAGTTGGGGCTAGACAAAGCTTTAGGCAGTATCGATCAAAGCAAAATGAATATTAAGGGTGGAAGCATAGCTATCGGTCACCCATTTGCTGCAACAGGATCAAGAATAGTAACAAGCCTTGCTAAAATGATTAATGAAAAAGGCAGCGGCCGCGGACTTATCAGCATATGCACAGCTGGCGGCATGGGCGTAACTGCTATTATCGAAAAATAGCCTCTAAATTTTAAGGCATAAAAAAAAGGAAGCTCATAACGAGCTTCCTTTTTTTATGCTTTTTAAATAACAACTATCTACAAGACGTATTGTTACCTTCTTTATAAGTAGCATTGAATTGAGCTGTTATGTTTTGCTTAACATCATAAAAGCGAATCTCATAAGCTTTTACATCATCCAGACAAGAGTTATTAGCTAAGCTAGAAGCCCCTTTTAAATATTCACCTGAAATTTTAGAAATATTTTGACCAATATCAGAACCCGCAACTTCAAAACCTTCTTCACTTGTTTTTAAGCTTTTTTTAATTTTTAGATTAGCAAGCTTATCACCCTGAGAAAGCTCAACGTTTAAACTGTCTGCGCCCATAGGCTCAGTTACATTTATGTTCATTAAACCTTCTGTAAATTTAACAGACTGACCCGCTTCGTTGACTAAATCTAAAGTAGATCCCTCTGTAATACTTAATTGCCCCTCATGGTTAACACCACAAGCCGATAGCATTAATCCTAAACCTAAAATTACAATAATTTTTTTCATTCTTTTCCCCTTTATTAAATTTTTAATTTTACTTTTATTGTGTAGTCTTTTTTTAACTTTAGCTTAGCCTTATACTTTACAATCTTATACTTTTTTGTTTTTGAATCCATTTTTTTAAGATCACGAGTTAAAGTAACTAAGCCAGACTCTAAGTCCTTAACCGCTGTGACTTTATCATATTCATTTCTGAAATCATCATGAATACTGTAAAAAAACTTATCTTTACGCACCCCTAACGAAACGACTTTTCTTTTACCCGTGCCTCTTTGTACATAACTGCTTAAACCTTGGCCGAAACAGTCTATAAAGCCCAACTGCTCTCTTCTTTGCTCTGAAAAACATATATCAAATTCTGTTTTGTAATGGTCTTTTTTAAGACCATTAATAAAGCTGATACCCATTCCTTTAACTTGAGGCATCAGCTGCCCATCCTCAAAAAAACTCTTACTGCAATCTGTACAGCTAACAACCTCATAATAACCTGACCAAGACTCTAAGGCCTTTTCAGTGACAATCACAAATGGCCTTAGCTCGCTACTGCTAGTGTCATAGACATCTAGCTCAGCTTTTGCAGAAAGGCTTAATAATAGTAAGGCTGGCAATAATAACAATAAGTACTTAAACATAATCTCTTTTATATAGAGGCCTAAGCGACTAATCACCTAAACTGCTTAAATTATAGCTTTTGTTCTTTTTACATAAAAATTAGCATAGTCTTTGAGCTCTGAATTGCAATTTATGCAGCAAAGGTTAAGCCGCCATTTGCCACCTTATATATGAGATGGCAGGTTTATCTTATGAAACTTTACCCAGAAATTAAGCCTTACTTTACAGAAAAAATTAAAGTCTCAAGCCTACATACTATTTATGTAGAGCAAGTCGGAAACCCCGAAGGACAGCCTGTTTTATTTTTACATGGAGGACCTGGAGGCGGTCTTCAAGATGATTATCGTCGTTTTTTTGATCCCAAACACTACAGAATAATACTGCTAGACCAACGTGGCTGCGGCCAAAGCACTCCTTTTGCAGAGATCAAAGAAAACACAACACCTGAGCTTATTAATGATTTAGAGCTTATTAGAAAAAGATACGACATCAAGCAGTGGATTGTATTTGGTGGCAGCTGGGGAAGCACATTAGCGCTCTGTTACGGAATTGCTCACCCTGAGGCCATTAAAACATTTGTTTTACGTGGGCTCTTTTTCTGTAGGCCAAAAGAAATTAAATGGTTTTACCAAGAAGGCTCAGGAAAAGTATTTCCTGAAGCTTGGCAAAAATATGTAAATGCCATTCCAGAAAATGAACGTGATGATTTTGTTAAGGCTTACTATAAACGCCTCACAAGCCACAATAAGCAGGAGCAACTCGAAGCCTCTTGGGCTTGGAGCTACTGGGAAGACTCTACATCAACGATTAAAAGAAAAAACAAGCTGACCGACACAGAAAAAGACAAGGAGTTTGCCTTAGCTTTTGCTCGTATTGAGTGCCACTATTTTATTAATAATATCTTTTATGAATCTGAAAACTATATCCTAGAAAATATAGAAAAAGTTGAACATATACCCGCTTATTTATTTCATGGCCGCTATGACATGGTTTGCCCTGTTGAAAATGCATTTGAGATACATGCCCTTTGGCCAAACTCTCAACTAAAAATTCTTGAAGCCTCTGGCCATTCGCTGTTTGAGCCTGAAATCACTGAACATGCCGTTAGTGTAATGGAAGAGCTTAAGGCCTAAATTCTGGGTTAATATGAGAAAAAGAACGCGCTACGTCTCCATAATAAAGGTTTGTAGCAAGCTCTAAGTGGATAAGCATTAAGTTTAATGAATTCACAATAGACTTAGCGTTACTGTCAATCCTACTTTTCAAAGTTAAGCTTTTAGACTCTTCTTGTAGAGTTTTTATTTTTTCATCTAAATGAATAACTATTTTTAAACTAGAATGAATAATATCAAAACTTTCAGAAAAACGGATAGCCTTGTTATACACTTTGGACTCAAGCTCTGCCGGCAAATAACCTTCAGCCATAAATGCTGTTAAAATTTCAGACTTCTCTATACTTCCTTTTTTACTAAAAATAGTTTTAAAGTGCGCATGCAAAGAGACCGAACTATTTTTACTATTTATTTTAGAAGTATCAATAGACATAGCCAGTGATGCCAACAAACTATTAATAGTATTTTCATAGTATGCAGCCTCTTCTAATTTATGTAAGGCTTTAGCAGAAGCTAATTTTTTAGTATTGCTTTCTATTTCGCTATAAAAAGTATTAAAAAACCCAGACTCTATAGGCAGCTCTTCTATCGCTTCATCTTGTACTTTTTGATAATGAGCCGCTGCCTTTGATACTTCAGCAATTTGGGGCTTTATATGAGATATTTTTGTTACAATATCACTCAAAGCCAACTGGCAAGATGTCGCATGTGCCTTGTCTCCCATAATAGCTGTAAAAACTATGACAAGAGCCAAAAATTGTAACCTAGGTTTAACCATTTACTTCCTCATATCCAAACTGAAGCCTTTATGTGTACACAGGCCTCATTATAATAGATATAAAAGCAACTTAGGGGCCAAGCTTGTATATTTTAACCGACTCACATAGCTTTATAAAACTATGAAGAAATATACTAAAAAAATCTGTCTCATTGGCCCAGAGGGCGTTGGCAAAACAAGCCTTATACGTCGCTATGTGGACAATAAGTTTGATGACAAGTACATCTCTACCATTGGAGTGAGCCTAAGTAATAAGCTTATAAAAGTGCCTGATAGTTACGACATCGAGCTTATCCTATGGGACCTGGAAGGCTTTACATCAAAGGGCTTACATTTTCCCACAACTTACCTTAGCGGCGCTTCTGGCTTTGTATTTACATGTGACATCAACAATGAAGATAGCTTTAGATCAACACAAAAAATATGTTCAGAGCTTTATACAAAATTTGAAGACAAAGCTTGTTTCTCAGTAGCTTTAAATAAAACAGACTTATTGCAAGAAGAAGAGTCTCATCAGCTTAAAAAAGCACGAGAAATATTTAAAGACACTCCCCCTATTGATTTCATACCCACTTCTGCAAAACAAGATAATAAAGTGGGAGAGCTTTTTAGTCATCTTTCTAAATACTTAGTGGATTATGATATCCCCAATTTTAGATTTTAAAGAAAGTACTTATAAGCACCAAATAAAATCACTCCAACCACTAGCGTTAAGAGCACATGCTTCTTATTAAGGGCCGGCTTCTCTTTAATTTCTATATTAGAAATATTTAATGTCTTATTTAGTGATTTTTCTATTTCTTCAGGAACACTACTCGTGTCTCCGTCAAAATTTCCAATAAAAGATTGATGCTCACTGCTCAATTGAATTAAAAGCTTTCGCATGCTTCCCTTTAATTTTGGACTAAGCTCGCCTTTAACAACTATTGCTGCCATCAAATGGCCCGATGAAATAAATGAGATGGTAGAGTCTCCGTAATCTATAGAAGAAAGCTCAGCGTCCTCTTTACCACTTTCAATCCAGTCATTTACGAAATGTGTAATGGCTGAAAACATTCCACCAATCATGCTTTCTTGAGTTTCTTCTGCATGGCTGTCTTCACTGTGAGATGAGGCCACAACAACACCTGTTGCTTTATGTATAAGATAAAAAGATTTTATATGACTTTGAATGCTTTCTTGAAATAATATTTCAGACTCACTTAAGCCTGTCATTTTAGATTTTATACGACGGCGCATAATATTAATAGGAAGAGCGCTTTCTACCTGAGTGTTTATTGTTTCATTAAGCTCTGCAAAAGCACTTTTTATATATTTAGAAATTAAAGTACCAATAATAGGATAGAGTATATCAATGATTGTATCTTTTTCTTTCTGTATTTGTGTTTTTAAAGCTTTGCCTACAAAAGGTGAAAGCTGCTCTGTTAGTTTATTTTTTTGGTCTCTGTTTCTTACAGAGCTAAATGCATCAGGCAAAACTGTTGATAGTATTTGAGCTAATTCTTCAGGGTTTGATTTTGCCTTTTCTTGCAATGCAGAAACTAAAAATTGATCAAAAAGCTCAGTTTTAGCCTCTGCAGACATAGATTGATTTATGTCTTTAGTGTTTGCAGAAATACTTTCTTGTAAGCGCGACAAATCATCCTGAAATAAAATATTTTTTAAATCAGCAAACTTATCCTTCACTGGAGTGACCTTGGAAATGGCCTCCCCACTCTTACCTAGAATTTCTCTATGCATTGGCTTCTTTAGCTAAAGACTTACGAGATCCAGGCCTTTTAATAGATCCATTATTAAACCTTAAGCTCATTTCAAGAAGTAAATCTGAAAAATCATCTTTTGACATAGAGCTAGCCTCTAGTTGGCTTATTTTTTCACTCATTGTTGTTTCTATTTTTTCAAACTTTGCTTTAGTTTTTTTATCATAGCTTGCAATTTTATCTTGAACTAGCTTTTCATTACTATCTACAGCGTTTAAAAGTCTTTCTTTTAAACGGGACAATTGGTTTTGATGCTTCTCTTGAGAGTCTTTTAACTTTTTAGTGAAGGACTCATTAAGCCTATCTGTTTTATTTGCTGATTTTATTTTAAGATCTTCTAATGATTTTGCATTAGCTGACATTAAGCCATTGAGTTCTTTAAAAACCTCATCGAGTTCAGTTTTTATTGAGTCTAATCTAGACTCATAGTTACTCATTTCTTCGCCAAAAATAAGGCCCTTAATTTGATCAATTTTATTAACTTTTGACATATTTTTATATACCTTTGAAATTAAATAATTATGCTACTATTTATTGCACACAGCTAAGGCAGATGCATTCAATAAATCAACTTTTGAAACTGGTTTTTGTATAAAGGCCCTAAAACCCTTACTGAGCGCTTCTTGCTGGTCGTTTTTTGAAACATTTGCACTCAAACAAAGCGCCGGTATTGGTTTTTGACCATTTTCAGTCTCCCAGCCTCGTATCCTCTCAATAAGCTCTAAGCCGCTTAACCTAGGCATCCTTAGGTCAATTAATACTAAGTCTAATGTTTTGTGATGCTCTAAAAACTTATCCCAGCCCTCTAGGCCGTCTTCAGCAAAGCTAACGTCAGCCCCCGATTTAGAAAAAAACTTTTCAAAAACAAAACGATTATCTGGATCGTCTTCTACGACCAATAAACTTTTACCCGACAAAACAGAAAGGTCAGCTTTATCTAGTAATACTTTTTCATGCACACTATCTTTATTCACTTTAAGTTGTGGCAACTCAATATCAAGCTGAGTCCCTTTGCCAATAGCACTATTAATTTTTATGCGGCCATCTAATTGCTTAACTAGCATGTTTACTAAAGATAGCCCCAGGCCCACTCCTGTCCTTGAAATAGTCTCAGGGCTTTGCACTTGATAAAAAGGTTCAAAAACACGACTTAAATCGTCAGGGCTCATGCCAGCCCCCAAGTCCCTAACAACAACATTCAGCGACCCATCATCTATGCTTACGGCAACGCTACAATCTTGCACTCCAGAGTACTTAAAAGAGTTAGATACTAAGTTAGATACAATCTGTCTTAAAAACTTTTTATCAGTAATAAAATTAACATCTGCTGTTTCATCACAATAAAGTTTTAGTTTATTTTTACCCTTAGTAGCTACGATAGATAATTCATCTACAAGCTCATTGAAAAACCCTTTTAAATTAAATGAAGTAGGCGTTGCTACTAACTGATTATTTTCTATTAAGCTTATATTTAAAATGTCTTCGATGAGACTGTTAAGGTGAGCTGAAGCTGACTGAATTTTACTCAAGTACACATCTAATTGTTTTTTTATGATATCGCCTTCAAGGTCTGACATTAAATCTGCACACCCCAAAATAATATTAAGTGGGGTCCTTATTTCATGAGAAACAGAAGCTAAAAACCTATCTTTAGTTTTTGATAGCTCATTATGATAGCTTGAGTTTTCTTTAAATGAGTCTCTTTCTTTTTTTAGCTGAGCAATTTGCTGCTTGAGCTGCTTAATATTTTCTTGAGTTTCTATCACGGAACCACTTCTTTGGTATAATTATTGATGGCATATTCTAGGTGATTAATTGTTTTAGTTAATTCCTCGTGGTTTTCTTCATCAGAATATTTTTCAAGCAAACCACCTATAATAGTAATTTCATTAAAACCATAAACAGAGCCCGTGCCTTTCATTTTATGGCCAATATCGTAGATTTCTCTCACATTCTTATTGCGGAGTGCCGTCTTTAAAGAAGCTAAATCTCTATGCCTCCTACCGATAAAGAGTGGGAAGCCTTCTATTAGGTCTTCTGGCACTTTGACTATAAACATATAAGAAACTCCATATTTGCATCTCACTTAAAGCTGAGGTTATACTTTTAACACAATGATACAAAGTGATATACAACAACCTCTTATTTTAGTCTTAGAAGACCAGCCAGACGCTTCGTTTGCAATAACTAAGGCATTAAAACCTGAATTTAACTGTATAGAGGCTGGTGATATCAAAACAGCCATGACACTACTTGGTATGCATAGTTTTGACGCCTTCCTTTTAGACCTTAACCTGCCCGATGGCTCGTCGTATAGCTTTGTAGAACATCTTAAAAACTTAAAAGATTATAACGATAAACCCATTTTAATACTAACTGCGAGCGATGATATATCTGAACTTGTTTTGGGTTTTGACTTAGGCGTTGATGATTTTATTACTAAACCCTTTAATAGCTTTGAGCTTAAGTCTCGAATGAAAGCTAGAGTTAAAAAATATAATAATAAAAAAAGCAATGACTCTATTAAAGTGCACCAAAGCGTAGTTATTAATAATAGCAGCTTTGAAGCTTTAGTTTCTAACCCAGAAACTAAAGAGCAAAAGAAAGAAAAGCTAACACGTATTGAGCTTAAAATAATAAACTTATTATACAAAAGCTCGCCAACACCCTTAACAAGAGATTTTATAGGTACAAATATTAGTGACACTGAACATTTTGATGAGCGTAAAGTAGATCAACATATTAAAAACCTTAGAAAAAAACTGCATCCACACTCAGTTATTCATAGCTCTTATGGCGTAGGCTACTATATTTAATATTATAAACTAAGCTCTCTCACTTTGTATTTAATCTGATTCATAGTTAAAGGCTTTTGCCAGTGAGCAATATGATCAAAACACTTTAATGATTTCAAATTAATTTCAGACTCTTTTAAGCTTGAATATGTAATAAGCCTTGCAGGCTTTACATCTTCATTAAAAATAAGCCCATCCAGTTTTTTTAAAACCTCATCGGCATTCATATCACCTAAGTGCCAGTCGATAACAATAAGGTCAGGCATAATTATCGGTATCACCTCTAAGGCTTCGGCGCCTGACATGCAGTATGAAATATTGCTGTTTGTTTTTTTCAAAGCCTTACTGACCGGGCAAACAGCATCTATGTCATCTTCTACAATTATAATTTTAGACTTTTTATTTATAGCCTCTGGCTTATCATCGATAAATTGAGGCATACTATTTGCCTTCCACTTAATTTTTGAAGAGGCTTTTTCTGAAAATAAAGACTGCATATTAATCCTTTTGTTAAGAAACTATTATGACTTAACAAAATGTAATAAGTGGGTAAGCACTGTGAGCAGAAACACATGATTATGCTCACGCACAAAAAAGCCATGTGATTTTAACAGTTTATGCCACTACCCATAAAAAAGAACTAGACCACTATTTAAATAAACATAAAAAAAGCCAGGCCGCAGCCTAGCTTTTTCATTGATGAATACTTCAGAACTACTGATGTCTTTTTAAAGCACCATTATCTAAATTTGCATCTGTCTCTTCAGGAGCTATAAAATTAATTTCGATTGTCATTGAATCTCTCTCTGAATCAAAAATATTATTTTCAGCATTTACAGTTGAATTAACAATTTTGTACTCAGAGTCTAACTTCAAACGCTGGCTTTCAGCTCTTAAAGCTTTAATTTCTTCTGGGCGGTTTTGTATAGCTGCGATCTCTGCTTTAATTTCAGAAATAGAGTTCAAAGCTTTTACAGACGGTACATCACTACTGTCATCAGAAAGTAACATCTTCTGAAGAGTTAACTTATTTCTTAGGTCTTCAAGGTCTGCTTCTGCATTCTCAGTATGGTCTTTTTCTTTTACGTCAGCTTCAATAATTAATTCTTCAGCATGCTCAGCCATCATAAGGCCAGATTGAATTTCAGTATCTACAGCTTTAACCAAAGCATCTTCTCTATTGGCCGCATCCATAATTTCTTGAAGCTCTTTTCCTTTATGTGGAGACATAAGGCCTCTATCATCAGTAGCCCAAGCTCCCACAACATCATTTTTAATTTCAGCCAAAGAGGCTACATTAATTTTATTAACTTCCACAGCTTCTTCTACTGTCAGCCCATTGGTTGATGGACAAGTCACTTTTTTAAAGCGTTCTGGATCAAGATCATTAGGACCAACAATACAACCAGAGAAATCAGCTTCATTTTGGCCAGCAGTAAAAACTACGCTTGAAGCCACTAAATCACCGTTTTGCTCAGTAAATATTTTATTACCCATTACACTTCTGTTTTCATCAGAACAAGCCACTACAAATAATGTACTTACTGCTAATAAAGCTATTTTTTTCATATTTATTCCTTACTGTTATAAGCATACAAAACCTACATAGGGCCCTTGCATGCATATTTTTTTGTTTCAGTGATATATAAAGCAATCGCCATGCCACAGCCTCAGATTAAAATAAGTGGCAACTGAATCAAAAGTATAGAAATAAATTCAAAGGATTGGTGCCATAGTCAAAAATAACGACAGTAGAGCTTTACAGGTGTTAGCAATTTACGGCCCTAACTGTGGCCCCACAACTCCCCGTAATCATTGGCGCAACTGGGAGGACTCGAACCCCCAACCCCTTGATCCGAAGTCAAGTGCTCTATCCATTGAGCTACAGTTGCTTAACCTTACTTTTTTAAAAAATAAGGTTTTAGAATTTGTATTCGTTGAGGAGACTACTTTTTCTTTTTCTCATGCTTTGCTGTCACTATAGTTTTAATATTACCACGCACAGTAAAGTCACCCTCTACTTTTATGTAGCGTGGGTCCAATAACTCTATAAGATCGTCTATTATGTTATTAGTTACATCTTCATGAAATACTTTTTTATTTCTAAAAGTATTTATGTATAGCTTTAAAGACTTAAGCTCGACACACCACTTGTCTGGCACATACTTAATATTAATAGTTGCAAAGTCTGGGAACCCGCTGCGCGGACAAAGACATGTAAATTCAGGGCAACTGAATTTAATCTCATAATCCCTAACCTGGGTTCTGTTTTCAAATCGTTCTAATTTTGCTTCTTCGATGGCTATTTCGCCGTATAATTTATCGCTCATGCCATTTTTATACTGCAAGAGAGACATTTTTCAATCTTAAACTAAAAAACCGCAGCACAGTGGCTACGGTTTTCATTCTTTAGGCCAATTAACCTTGAACTATTGAGGGATAGGAACTGGCTCAGGCATTGGCTCTGGCGAAGGAGCTGGTGCTGGAGGATTAGGCCTAGATGCATCTAAAAGCCTTTTAACAACAGTCAGAACAGTCTGAGGGCGAGTCGTTGTGTTGCTGGCAGAGAATGCATTTCTGGCCGCTTGCTGCCAATCACGTGGGATAGGCTTAGTGAAGTCATTCCACTCTGTTGTAATCTGCTGGTCATAAGCTGTATATGGAAGCTTTCCATCAACTAGTTTCCATACAAAGTCTGGGCGAGTTTGCGAGTACCACTCTCCGCCTACAATACGGCCATTTTTAATTTCTAGGTCATAGTAGTAAGTCACTTCTGTTACTTTATCTGAACCTGGGCCCATATAAGTAGCTCGGCTTGGCTGAATACCCGCTGCATACTTAGCCTTCATTTCTATACCAACAACATAGTCATAGTCGCCACGGTAAGCCTGGTAAGGGTCATTGTAGTAATCTGTACGAGTTACACCAGCTTCTGCAATAGAGTCTGAGTAGTAACGTGTTTGTGGGTTGAAGTATTTATATGAGTAATCAAATACAGCATAGTTCCATACTTCGTAATCATAGTTAGAATCGATCACTAAGTTTTGCTTATCTAAACCAATAACATTAGTAAGTGCTAAATGAAGACTTGCTGGGTTTGTATCAAAGCAAGCAACATCAGTAATACGGCCAGAGCCGTCCACAGCAGGGTCTTTTGTATTACAACGCCTACCAATAGCTCTGTAATCAGCCCTATCACCAGAGAAAGTATAACTCACTAATGCTCTAATATCTTGAGGGTAAAAATTGATTTTTGTACCATTAGCAGAGGTCACAGTTACCGTGTTTTCTGGAGCCGGCAAAACACTGGCCGCAGCAGAAGTCCCTTCACAAGCCCCTTGCCATTTTTCAACTGTACCAAATGTTCTGTGGTAATAGTCCCCTGTCGACCACATAGCATTCGTAATTGCAAAAGTTTGGTCGCCCACTAATAGTTCGTACTTTTCAGAAGGTGATAATAAATCAATAGCTGCCTCATCGCCAAAGCCTAGCATCGTGTCGCTGTTAAAGCGGCTATAGTAGTTACGATAGCAAACATAAGAGTCCTGCCCCTGGCAGTCGTTTTCTGTTGGGTTTTGCTCTGCTGATGTAAAGTCATTAGAACGGTAACGGTAAGCCAGACCACCAGAATAAAAAGCCCAGTAAAAATCAGACCAAGGCTGAAGGCTTGAACTTGCAGACATTAATCCTAAGCTTTCTGACTCTTCTAAGGTTCTTAACTTAGCTTCATAACCTAAAAGGTTATATGGGTCGTTATGCACATCTATAGGTGCATTAACTCGTAAATTTGAGTCATTCCAGTTACTTGTCATATTAATCTCAGACAAATCTATAACTTCTGCCTGAGCTGTAGACAAAGCTCCAAATGATGCCAAAAACAATCCTAGTACTAATACGAACTTCATGCTCACTCCCTTTTTTAGTAGATCTTAAACTGTGTAAAAATTACCACCCAGCTAGACCAACAGCAAGAAGGGCAAAAAGCTTTAATCTTATTTTTTGGTGATCTTAGTTTGCTAAGACCTGGAGTATGTTTTCTTGAGACGACGCGTTAATAGATTGGATGTAATACCATGCCTTCAAGGCCTTATGTCGGTTTATGTTTTTTTCTACATATTTTTGATGAGCCTCTTTATCTTCATTAAGCCTCTGATGAATAAACTGAAATGTTAGCGCTGAGGCTACCGAGATATTAAAACTTTGAGAAAAACCGTACATGGGGATAATAAAAGAGCCATCACATAAGTTTAAAAGCTCGTCACTCACCCCGTCTTTTTCATTACCAAAAACTACAGCTGTTGGCTGAGTAAAATCTATTTCCTGAATAGTTGTAGATGCCTGTAAATGAGTGGCGTAAATATTAAAGCCTCTTTTTTTAAGAGTCTGAGCACATGATGGCGCTGATTCAAAATTTTTAATATCAAGCCATTTGTCTGCGCCCTGAGTAACGCGATTAGCCGCTTTAAACTCACCGTCAGCCCTATCTATAATATTAAAATCTATAAAACCAAAAGCCTCTGCACTCCTCATAACAGCAGAAACATTGCCGCGGTCATAAATGTTTTCTAAAACAGGGGCTATATTTAGCGACCTATTATTTATAGTGCTTTCTATTTTTACTTTACGTGGCTCAGAAATAAGGTGGTCTAATTTATCTAAGACAAGACTCACATCTAATAACTTGCCATCAAATGATATTGTGTTGCTCGCTATATTAAACTCAGGAAACACAGGCTCATTACTACTTATATCTATATTGCCTGTACTGTTGATTTTCATTGGTAGCTTTCGTTGTTAATTTCTATTGCTAGCTTCTGTTGCCAGCTTCTATTGGGCCAACATATTTTGAAATCGTAAAACTGTCTAATATTATTTGTAAGCATTACATAGCCACAAGCCCACATCCAACCTAGAGCCCTTAAACCCCAAAATAAGTTGGCACTCTCTTTGCCTTTATAAGGGTAAATAATAATTTAAGGAGTCTAAAATGAAAAAAATATTAATGACTATATGCCTATTAGTATTAGCCGCTTGCTCTGATGGAGTTGATGGAATTAATGCAAAGACAGATGCTAATGATATTACTGAGTCTAGCATTAGCCAAGTAGCTACATGTGAGCTCAATACAGAAGATGCAATAGTAATCTGTAACACCATTAACTCTGACATGGGAACTGATGAAGCCATTGAACTTGTTCAATCTAACCAAACAGCTCTTGATGCCATCGTAGATCAGTATGAAAACACAGAAGACAGCAGCATCATAGAAACTATTAAAAAAGCTTTAGCAGTAAATGTAGAAGAACAAGCCTCTATTACCGACGGATTAAACTTAATAGATAAAGCTAAAAAATTACGTGAACAAGCTAAGAGCAGAGTAACAACAACTATTAGTTTTCAGAGTTTAAAAAGTAATTTAAATCTAAGAACTAGCAATATGTTTCTCCAAGCAGACAAACAAGAAGCTAAAGGCACTCAGCTTATTTTAAATGCTTCTAAAAAAGCTTACGACAAAGTAAATGGCATAGGCTGGACTACTAAAGCCCTCGAAAGCATTAAAAAGCTTAATGAGTCGCAAACAGAATACATTAGAAAAAATCTTGGGCCAGGTTCAAAGCCAAGATTCTAGTTGCAAGTTATCTTCTCATAATAAAAAAGCTCAGAGAACTCTGAGCTTTTTTTATTTGCTACAGGTAAAGTTAGCTTAACAAGCCTGCTAACTGCTTTTTCATAAACTCTGGTAAACAAAAAGCAGCCTTATGGATATCTTTATTATAATACTGAAAGCTAAGCCCTGAAGCTTTTACTTTTGCATCATCAAAACTAAGTGGGTCGTATTTATTAGAAGCATAAGTGAAAGACCATAAACCACCCGGGTAAGTTAAGTTTGAGAAATTATAAAGCTTTGTAGTTTTAAAACGATCAGACAGTAAACTAATAAGCACTTTTTGCATTTTACTTTCGTACCAGCCAGACTCCCCTTGAGAGACAACAATACCATCTTCATTTAAAACTTTTTTAATATTATTGTAAAACTCAGGGCCAAACAATGGGGCCGCAGGCCCTATAGGGTCCGTTGAATCCACCAATATAACATCAAACTTTTCTTGAGTTTCTGCTACATACTTTACTGCATCCTCTATTTTAAGCTCTAACCTTGGGTTGGTTGTAAGTTCTGATGCCGTTACAGGTATATGCTCTATGCAGGCATCCACTACCGCCTTATCAATTTCAACCATTACACATTTTTCTACAGCTTTATGTCGTAAAACTTCTCTAGCTGTACCGCCATCGCCCCCACCAATCACTAATACTTTTTTAGGATTGTCGTGGGTAAACAAAGGCACATGGGCTATCATTTCATGGTAAGCAAACTCATCGCGCTCCGACACCATCGTAAGGTTGTCATTAAATAATATATTACCATGGTTTGTAGACGCATAAACTTCTACTTTTTGAAACTCAGACTGTTTACTAAATAGTGGCTTTATGTTTTTTAGTTTAAAGCCAAAGAAAAAACCATTTTCATCTTGAGCCTCTACTATATAGTTATCGCCGTTTCTGTTAATAATTTCTGCTTTAGACTGAATTTCGCTCATAACTCTACATCCTTTAATACATGGGGCTTTTCTATTTTATTAATATCTGAAATATATGTGCTGTAATTAACATTATAACCACAACTTAACTCTTTTTGAACTCTCCGCCTTAAGGCATAAGGCACAGCTGTTAACGACTGAGCTGGTAAAAAATCTAAATCACAATTAGCAAAAGTCACCATATCAAAAGCTCTAGGTTTAAAAACTTCTAAAACATTACTCACTACAGTTTTATACATTTGGTCACATGTAATGTTTGTTTCAAAACTGACATAGCAGCCTAGCTCTTGCGGAGTGACGTGTATGGTGAAGTACTTATCTTTTTTTATGGCATTAAGAGAGTAACCGTAGGGCTCAAAAACGAAGTCATCTATTTGAAAACCTGATAAAATGTTTTCAATACCTGATTGCTTACGCAACTCTTCTGACTTCAAACCCCGCTTCTGAAATAATTTAATTTTTTCAGGAGCTAAGTCATACATCAGTAACTCTAAAGTCATATCATTTTCATCACTCCTGTAGCATGTGTCTAGGTGATATAGATAAAGATGGTGCTCATCTGCAGGACCAAACCTTAAAGCTGGCCCCTCAAGCTTAAGTGCTTTTAACTTTTTTACGTCATCATAAAAATGGCTTGATTGCTCGCGAGGAAAATATTCGTTTTTTCTTTCAAAAATTAAAAACTCAATATCTTCTTTTTTAAATTTCTCCATTAAAAAATTAAGCGCATTAATAAGAGATGTTTGACCGCAAGTAATCATAGTTAAGCGGTCTTTCCACACAAAAAGGCTTGATTCAGACAATAAATAAGCTTTGCAATAATCGTTAGATATTTCAGATAAAATTTGCGCCTCAGATTTAGAAACTAACTCAGACCAATACTCTTTAGGCCATGAGAGTAAGTCGACACCCTTAACTTGGATTTCAAATTTTTTTTCGCTGCCTTCAAAAAACATTTCTGTAATGCCTCCAATAATTTTAACGCGCAGTTTCGCAGCTAAGTGCCTGGTACCTTTTTGCGAAGCTGTGCGTTGTATGGTTTTATGCCACCAACTTGCTAAACTAGAGTTTTCTCTTTAAACACCTAATATGTCCACAATATCTGTAATAATTCCAACCTATAATAGGGCTAAATACCTACCCAGAGCCCTAGAGTCTGTTTTAACCCAGACCCACAAAGATCTAGAGCTTATTATAGTTGATGATGCGTCTTCAGATAGCACCACTGAGTACCTAAAATCCATTACTGACCCCCGATTCAGCGTCATAAAACATAACAATAACCTTGGAGTAAGTGCCGCAAGAAACACCGGCATTAAAGCCGCTAAAAATAAATGGATTGCTTTTTTAGACTCAGATGATGAATGGCTTACATATAAACTACAAAAACAGATCGAGCTTATTAATGCACACCCTCATATAAAAATAATTCATAGTAATGAGCAATGGCTTTTTAAGGGCGTAAAGAAAAACCAGCCT
Source organism: Bdellovibrionales bacterium (assembly GCA_023299885.1). GTDB lineage: Bacteria > Bdellovibrionota > Bdellovibrionia > Bdellovibrionales > UBA1609 > JALZUS01. The sequence goes on from JALZUS010000055.1 coordinate 38,380, forward strand.
TCTAAATACAAACGCTATGGCGGCTATGTTTTTGAAAAATGCCTCCCCCTTTGTAGCATTGGCCCCTCTACAAGCTTAGTCCACAAAGAGGTTTTTGATACTGTTGGTTTATTTAATGAGGCCTTTCCTGTTTGTGAAGATTATGATTTTTGGCTACGCGCCACTTATAAATTTAAAGTGGGCCTAGTTGAAGATATTTTAGTAAATAAGCATGGAGGCCATGACGATCAATTATCAGTAACCCACCATGAGCTAGACTATTGGCGGACTCAAGCACTTGTACCTTTTATTTTTGATAAAGAAGCTTTTAGTGGCCTAAGTAAAGGAATTCAGAAGCAGCTTAAAACTATTATGTTACGCAAATGCGAAAGATTAACGAAAGTTTACAGCCAAATCGAAAATAAAGATAAATCAGATCAAATACAGGCCTATTTAAAGCAGTTAAATATTTAACTTTTTGTTTAATTTGCTGTTTAATTTTTTGGGCTCTCATTCCGATACATTATATGTGAAAGTTATCGTAATCATTATAGTTTTTTTATTTAGCTCTGGGCTATATGCTGCTGATACCGAGTATTTTTGTGAAAGTAATTTTAGCGAGCCTGGACTCATTTTTAGCACCTCAAATATACTGACTGAAGCTACTGCTCAATGTGCATATCAGCTAAAAGATGAATGCCATGAAAATTTATTTTCACTTTTCAATAGTCTGTCTGCTGACTTTAAAGAAAAAAATCCAAATGTAATTGCTAAAGCAGAAAGAGATTATATTAATTGGAAAAGTGGTAGAAAAAATTCATTATCAAAGAGCATAGCCAGTGACCTAACAAAGAAAAGAGTCTCTCATTTATTAAACTCTGGGCTTCCCCCTGGAGTTATTAGCCAGGTTTTTACCGCCCTCACTTTATATGGAGAGGCTGGCAACTTAAACTCCGCAGAACAAGCTGCAGTTTATGAGTCTATAAAAGCTAGAAGCCAAAACATCATTTACAAATGGGTTAACGGTCTATGCATAAAGAATTCAAGTGCTTCTACTAAAACCTGCAATAGCTATAAAAACAGATTTAGAGACAAAGATGTAAATCAGCTTGTTGATGATGTTGCTGACATTAAAGATATTAATGGGGCCAACATTGGCACTTCGGACAGTTTCAATATGCTAGCCGCCAGCTACCAACCTGCCCAATTTTCATTTTGGAATAACAATAAAAGCTTAGATGATAAATCTGTTGCTTTTACTCTAGATGCAAACTCTAAAAAAATAGAAACCGCCAAACTAAGACAAGAGCTATTACAAGCTTTACAGCACCCTACTAGAGACTACAAACAATTGCGAGACCCTCATTTTAAAAAGACTAAAGCCCTTAACGAAGCTATACTAAGCCATAAACCTTTTACTATTACTGACTCTGACGGAAATAAAAAAGAAGTTATACTTACAGAGAGGCATAGAGAAAGCTTAGTCTATCAAAGCTCTGCCACGGCCAACCAATTAAAAACAGAGTCAAAACTTAGAAAAGTTTTTAATACTGTTGATAGCTTAGCTAACAACAAAGCTTTTATTAAAGTTAATGGTGAACACTCAAAAGAAGACAACCCTGATCTTACACACTACTATAACCCAAAACTATTTAAGCCCTATAAAAACAAACCTTCACCACCAACATGGACAAAGGAATGTAAAACTGCAAAAGTAGAATACTGTACAGTTAACAGCGGATGTACTACTGCCAATAAACATAGATTTTGCACAGGAGTTAGATAAATGAAATTATTAATAGCTACTATTATTTTATTCAGTATTACTGCTACAGCAAAACACTCTAGAAAGCCTTCTAGCATAACCCTTAGATTTCAATCTAAAGACTGCCGTTCTGTTGAAGAAATGAATACTTTAAAAAACTCACTAAATGCCTTTAAAGTTTCTGACTGCACCACTTTGGAACAACAAATTAATAATAAAAGCTATACCTTTTTGATTGTCAGGAGCGTGCAGCAACCCCCTGACAAAGATAAAGCTATTGATGCCAGCTGTAGTGTTGCTGATAAGATTTACGCCTACACAGAAAAAGGCTACAGATATATTAAAACCGCTGAAATTAAAGAAAAAGTTTCTTGTGAGTTTATCCCTGAAAAATTAAGCTCTAAAGAAAGCCCTATTAAGCTTATAAAAAAAGCTGAGAAAACTTATCTTGTTTTAGACTGGGAAAATGATAGTCACTACACTCATTATGTTTTTGATAGCTCAAAAAAACGACTATTTAGGTACCTAGGAGCTATATCAAAAACAGAGCTTTATCTTGATCTAGGTCGCGAGCTCAACTTTTAGCTCAAATCACCCGATAAAGTTAATATGAAACACCTAGTATTTATTCTGGTTCTTTTTGCCCAATTGCAGACCTTTGCTCATTTTTCAAAAAATGGTAAGAGGCTAGGATGGCATTCACATACTGATAAGGTGGATAAAACTACAGTTGTAGATAGTAAGGGGCAAAGTGATTGCAAAACAACTACTGACAGCAACTTTAAAGATATCACCTGCAGCAGTCTTCCCTTTGAAGGCGAAATTAAAACTCAATGCCACGGCATAAAAATAGATCAATTCCTTTGTATTAATAAATACAATTGTCATTTTCCTGGAGCTGGCCTAAGCAATTCGATTCATATAACAAAGGGCAACCCTCTTCAGTGCTATCACCAATGTTTTGATAGCAAAACAAAACGTGCTGAATATGATTACGAAAATAAAAAAATTAGTTATTTTGAGCTGACTCATTTAAAATACAAAGAAGGTAAAGTAGATTTCATAGAGCTCTATGATGCTATCAATAATGACTTTCAAGATAAGCATAAAAAGCTTATCGAAGAGATTTCATCTTTACCTAGCAGAAATCCTTCTGGAGCTAAAATCAATGAACTTCAAGTTGAAAAATTTGCCCATTTATTTGCATTAAACCTTGAACCTGAAGTTGTTGATAAAATAGTTGCTGGATACACACTGGTAGGAGAAGCTGGCGAAGAGAACGCCCAAGAACAAGCAGCTGTTTATGCTGTCATAAAAAATAGAGCTGCTCCACTGCCTGGTTACAGTATTAATACTTCCGACGGGCCAATATGTAAGTCTCACCCTACAAAATGGCATAAACTTGAAGCCGAAAAAAGCAATACACAACTAGTACCAAACAGTTGCGACAAAAAGCATAAGGCCTATAGAGATATCAAACATGATACTAGAGACATAGATACCTTTGAGAGAATTACCAGTATTGGTAATGAAGCCGAAAACAAAGCTCTTAATAATATTTTAACAAGTATAGAAGACAGGAATGCTTTATTTTACAAAGAAGAATCGCAAAAAGATACTTCATACAATATAGCTTTTGCAGCCTTAAAAACAAGGCAGTTCTCTTTTTGGAACTATGACAACTTTAAAAATGGAAAACGAGTTAAAGATAGCACTGATGGAAAAAACATAAAGCGTGCTTTGTTTAGCGGCGCTGGAACTTCTCATACAAAGCGACGAGCGCGTGAAAAAATAAAGAAAGCATTTGAAGTTATAGATAACGTGGAAAATGGTTCTATATCAGTTACGTTTAATGGCAAGCCTTACCAACAATATAGCTCTGTAACACATTATGCTACACCCGAGACTGAAAAATCATGGACCAATAGAAAAGTTAACGCAAAAGCATGTGCGCCAGAAAATGGAAAAAAGGTTTGCAGAACAATAAAAGAACATACGTTCTATAAACTAAGGATATAATATGAAAAGTTTGTATTTTGTAATTTTAATTTCGCTTATCTCTTTTAACTTAAAAGCTAGTGAATCGAGAAAACCTACAAGTTTAAATCCATCTGAGTGCGCTATAGTTAATAATAAAACAACTAATGCTGTAATCATAAATAGTACAAAGACTACTATCAGTGGTAACCTCACTCCCATTACAAAAAGAATTTTAGGTTGTGAGCAAATAGACCCTAACATATCTTATAACTTTGAATTTTATAAAATAAAAATAATAGCTGAGCCACAGGAAAACTCAGGAACAACTTTATGTAGTATCGAAGAGAGAGTTTACAGTAAAAAGAAAAATAGCAATATTTTGACATATCAGCTCTCAAGTGAAGTCGAAAGAAATATTCCTTGTGACACACTAAAAACTTACAGCGACGCTAACTCATTTATTTATCATACAGTCAGTAATAAAAAGCATTTTATTACTGTTGATTCTGACAAATCTGACCCCTATGTTGTCTATTATGAGTTAGTTAACGACATACTAAAAAATAAACAGTTAAAATATAAAGGCTCAATAAAAAGAACTGAGCTCTAAAAAAGCTCCCCAACAGCAGCTAACTTATTTTTAAATGCCTCTATCTCCCCTACATCGACCCAAGCTTTAACTATGACTCGAGGCCTATTAGCCCGGTAACCAAGCTTTACACTGGTACCCTCAAACAAAGCCTCTACTTTTTCTGCCACTTCTGACTCTGGAATTCCTGTAAACTCCCATTTGTATAACTTTGTCTTCTGCGCTACTTCAGGCAACTGTTTAACAACCCCATTCTCCCATACCGACTCTACTTCTTTTGGTGGCCCTGGAAGTGCAAAAAGCTTAGAGCTTATTCCTTCAATCATAAAGCCTTTGGCAGTGCCCTTAAAGTTATCTAACTGAGTAGAGCCTTTTGGGAAATAACATTGCTGCTTATGAGCTTCTTTAATTTCCACGCCCTTATCTGCTAATAATTTTGCAAGCCTATCGTGCTCTTTAACACTAAACACTAAAGTCGAGCTGTAATATTTAGCTAAAATTTCTCTGGTAAAATCATCTGTAGTTGGACCCAAACCGCCTGTCGTAAAAATAAAGTCACAATGCTTTTCGGCCCAATCAAAGGCCTCAAACATTAAGCTCTCTTCATCCGGTACCGTTAAATGCATTAAAACTTCTATATTTTTTTCTTCAAGTTTTTGAGCTAACCACCTAGAATTAGTATTGTTTATTTCACCCGATGTCACTTCTGTGCCGATGGCAATAACTGCTGCTTTCATAGTTTAAGAGTGCCAGCTAGACCTAATCCTATCAAGGCTTGGAGTTTATTTTTTGCTTAACTAATGCCATTAGGTCTAGCGCCTCTTTTAGGATATAGTGTTTTTATGGCAGATAATAAAAAACCAAAAAAAAAGCTTAAAAGCATAAAATCAAATCTATTTTCAAGGTCTATGGCCGTCTCTAAATGGTCACTTAAAGCTGGTGCTATGGCCACCGGAAAAGCCGTTAGTAAGCTTACATCAAAAGATGGAGAGGCATTAGATAAAGACCATCTTATTAAACAGATAGGCTTAATGACCAACGAGCTAGGCCAACTTAAAGGCAGCCTCATGAAGGCCGGGCAAATGTTTTCTACTTACGGAGAGCACCTTTTGCCAGCCGAAGCTAATGAACTATTAAAAACTCTACAAAAAGACTCTCCACCTGTCGACTGGACTGTTTTAAGGAAAGTGCTTCTTAAAGAATTTGGCAGTGAAATATTTGACAAATTGGATATAGAAGAAGAAGCCACTGCCGCAGCATCACTGGGCCAGGTTCATAAAGCTGTTGTCAAAAAAACTGGTGAAGTTATAGCTTTAAAAATTCAGTACCCTGGTGTCGATAAATCTGTCGATAGCGACCTAGCTGTACTTAAAAAAGTTTTAGGCTTTTTAAGCTTAGTACCTTCAAAAGCCTCTTTTGAGTCTACTTTTGAAGAAGTTAGGCAAATGCTTTATCAAGAGGTTGATTACACTAATGAAGCTGTTTTTTTAGATAAAATAGCAAAGTATTTAAAAGACGACCCGAGGTTTGTAGTCCCTAAATGCTATAAAGAGTTTTCAGGACAAAAGGTTTTAGCCACAAGCTTTGAGCCTGGAGTAGCTGTAGATTCTAAAAAAGTTAAAAACCTGTCTCAAGAAAGACGCAATAACTTAGGCTTAGCTTACTTAGAGCTCTACCTACGCGAACTTAATGATTTTAAAATGATGCAGACAGACCCTCACCTCGGCAACTACAGTGTACGCATTGATAAAGATGGTAACGACCAGCTTATACTTTTTGATTACGGAGCTGTAAGATTTGTACCCGATAAGTTTCACAAAAAATACAAACCCATGGTGGCTGGATCTCTGTTACAAGACAAAGACATGGTTCGTAAAGGCGCTTTATCTCTAGGTATTTTACTTGATGATGACGACTCTGATTTAGTCGATAAATTTATAGACCTTTGCTTTATGTTTACCGAGCCTTTCAGTAAGCCCGAGTGGGAAATGACGGACCTTATGGATAAAAAGGGCGCCTATAATTGGGGTGAAAGTGACCTACCTACCCGCGTTCTAGATCAAGCCAAAGGAGTTATTACTAAATTTAGGCTGCGTACTCCGCCAAAAGAGTTACTGTTTTTAGACCGTAAGCTTGGAGGCACATTTACCTTTTTAAGTGTGCTTGGCTGCAATGTAAACACTAGGCCATTATTAGAAAAGTGGACTCTGTAAAACAGTCTATTTTTTTATTTAATTTTACTTCTAAAAATTATATCAAAATTTGGATATGGAGCTGATCCCGAAGATCCACTCATGACACCTGTTGGTGCGGCCTGAATACCTTTTACCGCTTCATCAAAACCATTAGCATCTGGTACTGGCGTGTAGTTATAAGGCGCGCCCCCACCCACTTGGTTAGAGTACCTGACATCAGTAGAAAAGTTAAAATTGAGGCCGCTACTCGGAGAGCCGTCATTAAACCTAACTGGTGTTGGGCCACCAGAACAAGTATTTGCCACACACATTATCATTCTTGGTGGCAACGGGTCTGTAACTATAACAGAGCTATTGTCTGGACTCGCTTCCCCTTCGTTTCGAGTATTAATTATATATTCAATAGCAGAGCCTGGTATACGAAGCGGGCTTACAGTCCCTCTAACGGGATCAGAAATTAACACATTTAATTTCGTCGCTTTAATATCAACTACAGCATCAGTAATATTAAATACGCCTGCATGAGTATGAGTGATTGTACCCTCGGTACCTTCTTCTGCTGTAACAGTGTAAGACCACTGGCCTATAGCTGAAGTTGTTGCACTTGCGTATGGAAACTCATAAGTTTTAATAGCAAGGCCAGAGTCATTAACCTCAGTCATTAACTGATTATTTACTACAACATTACCAAGAGGATCTCTTATCGTTATCCTGGCAGCCGTAATATCGTAACTACCAAATGGGTCTGAAACATCAGACCTAAGATAAATTGTACTACCAGGAGTAAAATTTTGAGACAGCGCCCCAGCACCAAAAGCCGCATCATAAGCTTCTGTATTTTCAACTTTAATTACAGTGTTTGCATTTAAGTTAATCCTAAAGTTAACACCAACTCTTACCTCTCTATAGCGAATTCTTTCTGCGACAGCTGTATTTAAATTTGTAACTCTAAGCCTTAACTGAGAACCTACAGGTATATTTACGGCCGAATTAAGGTCAATACCAAAGGTTAAAGTTTGCCAAGCACTACCGTTAGCAGAGTCATAAACGATTGTATCTGTACCAATAACACCAGCCGAAGAAGGGCCAACATAATCTAGTATAACTTCAACTGTCCTTACTGTCCCGGCCCCAGTCTCTCTCAGCTGAACAGGTATTGTAATTACTCCTGCACCCAACTCTAAATCCGTTTGCAGGGCCGGGCTTAAAGTATACAAACGATTGGCTCCACCATTAAGAATAATGTTTGTAGTGCTATTATTCACTAACCTATGGAGCACCCGACCTCCATTATCTTCTACATAAAGCTGTTTAACGCCCGAGTTAGGTACTAGTGATGGTGAAACGACAACACTAAAAGTTGATGGTGAAGCAGAAGACCCAATAGGCTCTCGCAAATCTGCAGTATTTGAAAAAGTATCCCCAGGGCTTACAACACCTAATACTGATAAATTAAAAACAACATCGACAGTAGAATTTCCAGGGACTGATATATTATCAATAGCCAATAAGCCATTACCATTAGGCCCCGTACCATTACCTGTAGAGTTATTCACAGCACCAGGAGGCAAACTCACTACACTTAAGTTTCCAAGTGCCGCCGGGATATTATCCCTTAACTGAGCTGCTGCGGCTCCTGCCGAGCTTGTATTAATTAAGCTCACTTTAAATTGTAATACATCACCAACATTCACTTCACCATTATTAATATCTTCAAAAGTCTTTGTACTTGTTGATATATCTGGGGCTATTAAATCGACTGTATCTGTTGCCCTGTTATTGTTTGTTATGTTGTCAAAATTAGTCCCTCTAACTTCTGCTGTGTTTTGAAACTGAGGATATAAAGAGTTTTCTGGTACAACAGTCAAAGTAATAGGCGCAAAATCAGCATCATCGGCAACAACTTGAGTGCTTGTACAATTAACTGCTGGAGCTACAAAGTTACAGGTCCAGCCGGGGCCAGTTGCAGCCACATAATTTAAACCTGCAGGCAGCTCATCTCTAACAGTCGTAGTGCCTGACGTAGTACTCGGGCCATTGTTAGTTACTATGATATTAAAATCATTTTCTTCATTAAGGTTAAAATCACCATTATGTGTTTTTGAAAGAGTTAAATCACTCACCGGTGTATTTGTATTTAAAAAAGCTTGCACACCCAGCAAGACCAGGTCTTCACCAGCACTAAATGTTGATGTTGCACTTGTGTCCCCTGCAGACAGCACACTACTAATATCGTATTCATCCCAATCTATGCTGTAAAAGTCATTGCTAGTGCCATAAGTGTTAATTGTCGAGTTATACTGAGCATTAATCGGGTTTGCCGGGTTTGTCATAACTAGGCCGTTAGCAAAGATATTCTCAGTAAAGCCATTAAGAGCAGCAGAGTTTCCAGTGTCGCCTTCCCAAGAAAGAACAGCAATCCTACCGCTTATTGGCGACGTAGGGATAACAAAATTATTAGGAGTAAAAATAACAGAGCTTCCACGAAAAAACTCCATACCATCATAAATATTAAAAACCCTTAAGTCTTCATTTGTGTTTTCATAAAGAACCAACAAAGCAAAACCAGAAAAAACAGCAGAAACAGCACAATGAGGTGCGCCAGTATTAACTTCTAGGCTACTTATTGAATAGCTACCATTTCCTGGCACTGAAGTTGTCACATCAGCATAGTTTTGCCAAAAATCATAGTCAGTCCCATTAAAAACAAAAGTATCTGAAAAACTTCTTTCTGCATTTACTGTACTTCCAGCAAAGGTCACTGTGTCATCAGAAGTAGATCCACTGCCACCCCAGTACAAATAAACTTTTTTAATTACAGAGCCAGCAGGAACACCTTCTACGTCAGCACTCACCGGACCAGTCGTTACAGCACAAGCATCCGTAGCGCTTGTTCTTAACGTGTTACCTGCAGTGACAAAGTTGATATTACCAGCAAAGGTTTCAAAAAAAGCAACCTGGTCAGCATAAGAAGAGGTAGCCATTAAAAAAGATAAAGTTATAAATAGCACTCTTAACTTCATTAGTTCACCCCTTCTTTATCTAAAATTGTAAACTCAAGATTTGCATTTGTGTAGACCCAATCTGTAGTTTTAATAGACGCTTCTTTTTCTATTGCCTCAAACAATGGAAGCTCCAAAATTACAGGCTCTATTTTTTCATAATCAGGAAGCTCTAAAATCATTGGTAAAACTCTGGCCGGAAGCCTTGCCGGTGGAGGCACAAATTTATCATGATCTTCACAATCTTCCTCTAGATGCTCTTTTTGCTCTTTACTGTCTAAACCAAAAGTAGATTCATCAAAACGCAACCTTAACTTAATAAAAACACCTTGGTTTGTGTATTGAGCAGCATCAAAGTCTTTATCTGTAAATCCAGTAAAGTTATAGCCCAAAGATATCCAAGTGTTTTTAGCTGGACTCACACCAATCGATGGTCCAATAGCATACTCATGAATATTCGCTTCCCAAGAGTTTAAGGCGTAGGCATGTAAGCCTAAGTCAAAAGACTTGCCAATGAAGTGCCTTGCTTCAAAGCCTACAATATCTGTAAATGACTTAAATTTTTCATTATCAAACTGATCCTGGTTTAACTTAAAACCATAGTAAAAAGACCACTGAAAGCGGCGATCTGCAGACAGCCTATTAAGATTAAAGTTATTAACAAGAGCTAAAGACTTAAAGTCTGTGTCTCCAGTAAAAGTGGTTTCACCTAATAAGTTTCGAGAATTCGGATTTTGAACATCTTCACTTTTAATTGTTAGCTTATTAAGTAGCGACCACTTACTTTTTAAAGGCCTATAAGCTATAGAGAAATCGGTCTGCAAAGATTGAGCCTTAGAATCTTTATTAAAAAATGACTGTAAATATTGGGTCCTTGCAGACACAACAACACCTTTATTTAGCTCATGGCTTAATTGTGACTGAAGGCCGTAACGTGTTTCTTCTTCGCCAAACCTTGTCTCACCACGAATATTCCAAGCCCAGTCTTCTTTTTTATAATGAAAGCCTAAAGCTCCACTTTTATAATCTTCAGTAAAGCCAGTATCGCCTAAAAAGCCACCAACACTATTTGGTAACGAGCTATCAATACCTGGTGTACTCTCTTGATTTTGAGACAGAGTCTCTGCAATATCAAAAGCAAGGTCCATTCTCCAGTGGGCGCTAAGAGTAATATTTTGCGTTAAACCCAAGTTAGAAAAACTTCTAGTACCTGACTCACTAAACTCTTGATTCACACCAGACTTAATTTTAGCACCAGCCCAAGGCGAGCTTTCTACACCAAATTTTGTAGTGTATAAGTCTCTAAACTGACCTTGTGAAAACTCTTGGCCTAACACTAATCTTGTTTTAGGAGATAACTTATAACCAAGCTGCACAGCATACCTATCGGGAAAGTCTTGGCTTTGCAGGCTATCTTCTTGAATGTTTTTCTCTACACGAGCCTCAAGCTCATATTTACTTCCCAACCAATTTTTTCTTAAAGAGCCAATAGCTTGAGTAGAGTTAGACTCTATTAAACCGACCTCTTCTTTTACGTTTCTAGCTCCAAGCGCAATTTGATAGCTTTTTTCTTGAAATTTTAACTGCCCTTCAACAGACTCTCTTGAACTCCCCGTATCAAACAATGCATCATCGTAAAGTAGTTCTGCTCCCCAGCGTTCAGAGAAATTATATCTTGCACTTAGACCATATTTTTTTGTGCCTCTATCAGCAACAGACTCTTGTCCAAGGCCATATGCAGACTCAATATCTTGAGTGTATACGTTAACATCAAAACTTTTAGATTTATGCTTTAGCTCGGCCCTAAAAGCACTTCCTAATTCATTAATTAAGCCTCTATCGCTTTCACCAAATTCTAAACCTACAGATGTCTTATTGTTAAAGTAATAAGTAGCATCTAAAGCGCTTAATGTATTTGTTTCAGCATCCTCTTCTTCTCTTATATGACTAGCACCAATTTTTAATTTTTGATTTAATAATTTTAACTCTAAACGACCACCAGCAATTATATCTTTGCTGCTAACACCTTCTGTTTCAAACTCAACAATAATAAACCTAGGGTTACCATTAAAGTCTCTTGCCTGATAATCCTCAATATTTTTAAAGTTTATAACACCATTCAAAAAGTCTATATTGTAGTCTAAATAACGAGTCAGCACTTTAGAAGAGATAATTTTACTAGCATTAAATTTATCTCTTACCTCTATTCTTACCTGATCAGAGTTAAATTGAACCGGCGCTTTATTAAGTCTTAAGTTTCCAAAACCAGAGGCCATGGTTTCAAACCTTTGGTAGCTACTATCAGCTTCAGTTCCAAAAACTTTAAATCCTATAACTTTTCCATCATACTCTGTCTTAACACCAGTAAAAGCACGATTATAACGAGCAAGTGTTGTATCGACTAGCCCAGCTTCATAATCACCAAATAAAGCATAAAACTTCGACTTTTCTATTCTTAAATAAAGCTTTTCACGGCTTGCAGCCTCTCTACGCTGAGTGGTCTGGTCGCCATAAACTGTATAGTAACGGTCAGGATCAATAGCAGAGCCAAACTCATCATCTACTTGCTGTTTTCTACTGTCATAAGCAATTGTAGCTATCCATTCACCTTTAATCCTACCTCTTGCATAAAATTTTGCTTGAGAATCAAAGTCAGTATTTTCAGATTTTTCAGTATTTGACTTTAGAGTTTCAAAACCAACAGCTCCCTCTACAAAGCCAATAACCACCCATTCTTTTGCAACCGGCTTTAACCATGTCTTATACTCTTGGCTAGAGTTACCCACATGAGCCGTCACTCGCACTTCACCAATCTCATTAGTTGGCGAAAGGGTTACATAAGCTGTACCTTCATCATCAGAAACAACCATTTCAGCGTTTTGAGGGTTTAATGTTTGCAGCTCGTCTTTTAACAAGGCTTCTTCGGTATTTAAAGGTAAAAATGGTGAATTCACACTATAAGCTATTTTAACGCCTTTTCTTACAGGCTTATTTTGCTTATCCAAAACTTTAAAAGCAATTTTTATTGGCTTAATACCATCAGCATCTAAAAATGATTTCTCTTCTAAAATCTCTAGGCGGTCAGCATAGTTAGAGAAAAAGACGCTTCTTGTTTCACGCATTGCGATCTGCCCTTTTGAGTCTCTTACTTTTATTTCAATTAAGTTTTCGCCTTCTTCTACAGGGATAGAGCTCCACTGACTAACAGCCACCCCTGTCCTTTTATCTTTATGTACTCTTTCAAAAAAGAGCGGGCTTACTTTTTTAGAATTTAATTTTATAGACACTGTGTCTGTCAGTAAATGCTTAATGGCAACAACAGTCCCAGGGCTTCTTAAGTTTTTATTAGCTACAGGAAACAACCAACTTCTTCCTTTAGCCTGGCCTTGCAGCCAATCCTTACCAATACCATTGATTTCTTTTTTAGCATCAAGCTCTATAATTTTTATTTCTCTATTTTCATCAAGCTTTACTTCTGAACCATGCTTAGCTCCTGAATCTTTTGCCAAACATGAACCCGTCTTTTTAGCATAAAAGACAACTCTCCATAATGACCCTGCCTGTAAATCAACAAATTGAGAGTTATGCTTTTTACCAGTACAGCTTGTTGGGCTACATTCTTGAAAGCGATAGCCTTCTGGCAAAGAAGAATCTATAGCTCTTACAACATGAGTCCCAGGAGTTACATCTTGAAAATGAAAACGACCATCCCTGTCTGTCACTACAGATGTACCGTCTTCCATATAGACTTTTACATTAGCTAAACCTTCAGATTTTAATAGCGGGTTTTTACAATCTTTAACGTCTAAAACTTCACCTATGATTGTAGCTTGGTTTGTTAAGAATGGGCTTCTAATAGTAACCACAGCTTTAGCCTTATTACTTAGTAACCCATTAGCACTTCTTGCAACAGCCACGTTTACTGCATCACCTATCGGAGTGACAGCTGTGACTTCAGAAATATAAGTTACATTCACTGAGTCCCCTGGAGATAAATCACCCACGGCAATATCAAACCCATTATGCCTTAACTCTAAGTTAGAGCTATTAGCAGCAACTCCATCTACTTTCACTGACTCAGGTTTTAATTTAAAACCTCTTGGAAAGTTATCTGTAATTGTAGCTGCTAAAGCTGTATTTGCAGAGCTGTTTGAAAGCCTTAAAGTGTATAAAATAAAATCGCCTAACAAAGCCTGTGACTGTTGAGCTATTTTTGTTAACACCAAATCTGTCCCGAAAGGATCTACAGGTATATCAATATTTAATGCTGGCCCAGCACTCACATTAAATACTTCACCCCTCAAACCACCCTCTAAAGAGTAACTGTCTCCATTGGAGTCCGTTAAGTTAGCCAGTACAGAATCAGTTACCTGAGTTGGGAACTGATAACTTGGCGGCAAGCTTTCAACTTCTAAACGATAATCACCTGGTGGTATTAACGGAAACCTATAGCCTCCGACAGGCATAGTATATGTATTTAACCCCACAGTAAAAGTAGATCCCGTTATAATTTCAAAAGGATAAGGCGTCACACCATCATCATCAAAAACAGTTGCTGGAGAACCATCTACAGCATTAACTAAGCGGACTAGAACATTATCTACCTCAATGCCTGTCGTAGAATCGTAAACTGTGCCAAAAGGGTCTACTAAAACATTGGCAATAGTAGTATCTGTTGGGAAATCTGCATCTATATAATCAACCGTAATTTGGCTGTTAATCTCTAAACTCAATTGGCAATCATTAGCTTGCACCGCAGGGGGCACTCTTAAACTTTGAATACTTCCGACAAAAAACCCAGAATCTACTGTAGTCTCACGGAGTCTTAATCTTTCGCTATCGCCATTACTTGTATTAATTTCTATTTCAATAGATTCCCTAAAGTTAGGGTCTTTATTTCTGTTAAGGTCAGTTAAACCTACAAAAATTGGCTCTGAAATATGGTAAGCCGTTGCAATATTTAAATCTATAGGGCTTAAGGTGTCTATAGCGTCACCATTAGAAGCTGTCGGCAATGGAGCATCAATAAATTGTCCACCACTAAAGCATTGTGTACCATTTGAAAAAACAGTCTCATCGCCACCGCTTGGTGTATAATGATAAAAAGTCACTTCAGAAGGTGACGGCTCTGGTAAAACCGAAGCCGTTACAGTATTTGAAAGTATAGTTTGGCTGTTTGAGTTTGCATCAACAAAACTCAAAGTTGCCGTATTTTCAATTGTTTGAGACATAGCTAAAGATGGGCTTATAAAGCCCAATAACAAGACCAAAAGGCATAGCTGAGCTACACCCTTTAATTTGTTAATTTTTTCTTTAGCTAATTTCATCAATTAAAATCCTTAGTCGATAACTACATCGAAAGTAAGAGTTGTAGAAGTTCCGCCACCAGCAAGAGAACCAATAGCTCCTGTTACTGCGCCTGCCGTTGTTACGCCAAAGTCAGCACCGTTAGGGTCAGATTCATCAGCACCAGCTGTATCATCATCTTCTGCTACACCACCAATTTGGATTGTCCCAGGGACATATGTAGTATCTGTATCTAGTAAATCGTTTACAACTAAGTTGTCTGCCGCAGCAGCACCATCATTAGTAATGGTAATAGTCCACTTGATAGTTGCACCAGGTATTCTTAATGGGTTTGTTGTTCCACGAGTTGGATCACTCACAACTTCTGATGTTTTAACAACAGCAATTTCAGCAGCCACAACTTCTACAGCACTCAATGCATGCACTTGGCCATCAGTAGCGGCATCACCACCTGTACCAGCAGCGTCAGCAAATAACGTGTCTTCCACATCTTCACCATCAGCACCAGAAGCCACTAAAGCAGCACCTTCAGTTGCTGCAGCACCACTTTCAGCAGCAGTTGCTTGCAAGTTGATACCAATAATGTCTTCGTTCACTGCGCTTACAGGAACATCAACAACAACAAAGATTTTTACATCAGCACCAGAAGCTAACTCATCTACAAAAGTTAAAGTATCTGTTGCTGGGTCATAAACACCATCACCGTTATCTACAAAAACCTGAGTGTTAGCAGCATCAATTGTATCTGAACCACCAAAGGCATCTGTTGCTGCAGCCGCCTGATCAACCGCGCTTAAGTTAAAGTCTAATACATCATTTGAAGTATTCTCTAACGTGTAAGTTAGTACAGAAGCTGAAGCGCCCGAGCTCCCTGGAACGCCTGACACATAAGCCGCATCATCTTTTACCAAGGTAAAGTTAACTTTTCTATCCACTACAAAGTCTGATGTATTTGAAGTTACCTGTGGCTGAGTTACTCCTCCTACGTCAAACACTACCGTAGCTGTGTTTTCTACAATCTCACCGGCTGTTGTCTCCTGAGCCCAAAGACTTTTACCAAAGCCTAAACTTAGAACCACAACGGCTGCAAGTTTGCAGACTGTTGTTTTATTTATTTCCATATACGTTCTCCTTTTTTATATTTGTTTATGGTTTTTTATTTAGTTAAATCATTTAAGAAGCGCATAAAATTTTACGCTCCCCTTCTTTTTTGGTTTAATAGTTTTTGAAACCACCCACCTTACATGAGTGACATCTGTTTTTTTAGCAGGCCTCAGTTTGCCCGATGCTTTTACTTTTAATTGAGATAAGGCTCCGAATTTTTTACCACCATCGACAGAAACTATGGCTCCATCATCAGCAGATTGAAATACAACTTCTTTTGCAAGCTTGTTGTTGATAATTATGTTTGAAGCGTTTTCTTTACCTTTGTTTTCATAACTAATCACATAGGTTAACAAACTTCCAGGGATGACTTTTGTCGCTGGAACTGTTTTTTTAACAATTTTTCCGTTTTTCTTTTTCTCTTCTATTTCTACAAAAACTTTATTTGTAAGGGCGATGCTTTGAGCACCAAAAGAGGATGATGCATACAAAACTGCAAATGCAAATACTAATTTTTTCATAAATAACTCCTTTGAAAATAACTTCACTTATTGAACCTCCACTTTAAAAACAACTTGTACTGTTTGCGGGGCATTTAAATTTCCTAAATTAATTTTCACTTTGCTGCCATCAAATTCACCAGCATCTGCATCCGCGGCATCAGTCATTGCCGTTGCTTCAAAAACTAAAGAGCCAGGCACGTAAGTTGTGCCCGCGGGGATAGCGTCCTCTAAAGTAGAAGCGCTATAAACACCTGTTCCTGTAATTTCCACAGCCAAAGAGTATGTGATGATTGAACCCTTAGTTGCCTGGGCCCCACCTGTTGGACTTATTATTGATTGCGATTTTTTAACCTCTATAGTCATACTCGACACAAAGTAGAAACTAATAGATTCAGCAAAACCACCAGAAGCACCTAGTACCGCATCTATCCCATCGTCTCCAGCTCCAGGAAAAAGCGTCCCCATAAGCCCAGTGCCTACAGAAGATGTAGCACTGATTGTTAAATTAGCTTTATCATCTTGAGCAAGGCCGCCTGGTAAATCAGAAACTATAAAAACCTCTATATCTCCACCCAAGGGAAGCTCTGGGTCATTAACACCAGGAGAGTAAATCTCGTCGACAGTAACATCAAACAAACCATCCCCATCTTTATCTAAATAAATTTTGGGATTAATGGCATTAAAATCATCAGCAGTATCTTGGCTTAGTGACAACAGGTATTTGTCTGTTCCGTTGCCTGTATTTTTTAAGGTAAAGCTTAATACTTCATTTAAACCAGGACTGGTTCCCTGCACACCATTAGAGTGATTAGTTATAATGCTATGGTCTACTATTTCCAAAACATTAAACGAAACAATATTAGAAAGCGCTGTTACTTCTTTGCCCGCTTCAAGGTAGGTTACTGACGCTTGGTTTTCTATAAGTGTGTTAGCTGGCGACAAAGCTATAGCTTTATTTGTAAAAAAAATTAAAAAAATAATTAAAAATTTATTCAAAACTTTCCTCTAACGTACAGCCATGCAATGGACTTAATATTTTATTTTCTTAAGGCTTGGGGTTCAAACAACACCCCTCGTTTCTAAGACCCCAAAGTAAGGATTTTCGGTTAACCTTAATTTAAAATATCCCTAACCATTTCAGTACTTTATCGGAAGTTTTAACAGAATTCCTAAGAGGAAAATGAGGCCCAAACTACACCATGTCAAAGCTAACATGATCGATTTGAGGATTTTTAGCTCTATTTTAAGAATTTTAGGTGGTTTTATAGATTTTTAAGATTGAGCTTTAAAGTTTTTTGCAAAAAACT
>JALZUS010000056.1 GCA_023299885.1 Bdellovibrionales bacterium
TTTAGGTTTTTCTATTTTGTTAAGTAGCTGGGCAAACTCGCTGGCGGGCTTGGCAGGAGCTTTACGGCTCTTTGTTTTTAAAAAATTATTAAATGAATCATTAGACATGGCTCACTCCATACTTTGTAAGCTGCTCTTTCATTTGAGCTTTAGCGTTAAAAATTCTTGATTTTATAGTCCCGAGACTAACTTGCTCTACTTGTGCAGCCTCTCCTAAGCTTAGGCCCTCGTAGCAAATTAAAACTATGGCTGACCTATGTTTTGCGGATAAACTAAAAAGAGCTTTATTAATAGCTTCTGCTGTATCTACAGCGCTATTGATAGAAGGGGTTAAATCATAATGAGTATTTGTAGAGAGTCTCTTCTTTTTTAAAAAGTCATAGCAGGTATTAATAGTTATTTTGTAAATCCATGTTTTAATAGAGGATTGTTTTTTAAATTTATTAAGATTTTTCCAAACCTTTAAAAAGACGTCTTGGACAACATCATCAAGTGGTGTTGCTCCGACCATCCTGTAGGCAACAGATCTCACTAAGTCATTAAACTCCAAATAGATGTTTTTGAATTCTATTTGGAGTTCTTTTGAATCAGTCATAGTTAATAGTAAGGGCAATGTCATTGGTCGAAAAGTCCTATTCCTTGCCTTTATGTCTTTTGCTGTTTTTACCTCGCCTTTTATCCTTAGGAAGTCTTAAATGCTTTCTTTTTTCTGGAGGGATTAAAGATCTAATTTTTAAGAAGTTATTAAATTTAAGATCCATAATTTCAGTTTTTAACTTTTTAACTTTTTTATGTTGTGACTTAACGGCAGAATTCTTACTAGTGCCTTGAATCATAACTTTTAAAGTTTCTTTTTCTTTTTTAAGAAGCCCTTGTTTTTTTTGCATAGACTCTTTGCTGGACTCTCTGATGCTTTTGATTTCGTTCATCTGAGCCTCAGTAAGCTCCATTTTTTTAAGCCATCCGCCTTGGCCTTTGCTGCCTTGGTCTCTGCGCTCGGCAAAGCTTAGTGGTGAAATCAGTAATACAGTAATTAGTATTGATAATGCCTTCATTGTGATGCTCCTTTTTGAGTGGGTTATATGGCTTAGACGAGCTAGGGGCAAAAAAGTTCATTTTATTATAATAAATATCTTCAGATCAAAATTATTAGACGTAGATCTTGTAAATATATAAAGCCAAGGCCATGAAGCTTAGATAAACTAAACTTCATGCAACTGAAAAAAAAGACATATCTCACTGAACTACAGTTTGTGAAAATCAAGAGTGACTACTTTAATGGCCTTAAATCTATAAAACTCACTTATGAAAGCCTTAACAAATTAAGGTCTGGCGTATCGAAAGCTTTAGAAAAAGAGCTTATAAGTAATATTATCAAGGTGGAGTCAGGCTGGGATTTGGCTCAGCCATTGTTGCAGGGGTCTTGGTCAAGAAAAGAGCTGTGCCCTTATTCTGACTTAGATATTCTATTTTTAGGAGACGCTTCTGATGTTTTAAAAACCGCTGAAGTATTAAAAACTTATCAATTTAAGCTTATGTATAGAATTCCTCAAGACAGTAACGACTGGACTATGGGTGTTGAGCCTTATGATGTGTTTGCTTATTTTTATGCAAGAGCTACTGATAAAAAAGCCGGAGGCGCCGAAGAGATTGATCGCCAAAAAGAAAAAGCTGTTTCTTTTCTTAATAGAGCAGAAATTAAAAGCCAATTGGCTGTAGAAAAATCGGTAAGGTCTTCCAGGTATGAGACCGTTATTAATTATCTTGAACCCAATATTAAGTATTCGCCGGGAGGCTTAAGAGATATTCAGCAGTCTTTAGACTTATTATTAATTTCTAAAGATGATTTTACAGACTATAGAGATAAGCTTCTTTATTTTAAAGAATTATTTTTAGTAATTAGGCAGTTTCTGCATTTTGAAGGCTATAATGATATCTTAGTTGCAGAAGCTCAGCAGGAGCTTTATTCGTTGCTGGGTTTTGATAGCTTACAGGAGTTAATGAAAGAGGTGCATATAGCTCTTAATGAATCCTTTTTTATATCTAAAATTGTCTCAGCTGAAATATTTTTAAACGAAGAGACTTTAAAGGTAAAGCCAGTAAAAAAGATTAGAGAAGCTATCGAGCAAATCAATAAAGACTCTTCATTAAGCAGTCAGTATTTTATTAAAAATACTTTAAGTGATCTCGTAAGAGATAATTCTAATTATATTTTTTTAAAAGAACTATTAAGCTCAAAGTTATCTGCTGACTCTTTGCGCAGCTATTTTAATGCAGAAGTTTTTCACTTTATAGAGCCGGAGCTTGAGCGAGTAAAAGGTTGGGTCCAGCATGACCAGTACCATAAGTTTTGTCTTGATCAGCATTTGTTAAATTCAATATGTGCTGTAGCAGATATGAAAAGCCATCCAAAAGGAAAAGTAGGAAATCTTTCTATCAAACTGAAGGCTGAGGACTGGGGTATTCTTATGTTTGCTGCTCTTTATCATGACATAGGGAAAGGGCGTAAAGGCGATCATTCTAATGTGGGTGCCGATTATTTTTTAAGTATTTCAGGGTATTTAAAGATAGAAAAAACAACTATAGAGGAAATAGAATGGATAATTAGGAACCATCTGTTGGTTTCCAAATTAGCTTTTAAAAAAAATTCAAGTTCTTCAGAGGCTGTTGCTGAAATGGTAGAAAACAAACTAAACCCAGAGAGGCTTATGAGGCTTATTGTGTTTACAGCCATTGATATTATTGCAACAAACCCTGAGGCTTGGGATGAGTGGAAGGATAAGGCTCTAAGCCAGCTATGGCTAGGCTATCATCAAAAAGAAAGTAGAGCTTTGGCAGTTGTCTTAGCGTCCTTGCCTAAAGAAGATAGAGATTTATTTAAAAGTTTGGCTCCTAAGGCCCTGACAGGAGTCGACAAAGACTGGTTACTTGCAGATTTACAAAGTTTGAAAAATAAAAAAATATCTGAGGTCATGATTTTTAAAGGCGAAGAGGGGCAGCTTTGGTTGCGTTATTATAATGAAAGTAACCAAAAGGGTGTCGCTTTAAAAGCTATAAAGCTTTTATATGCTCTTGGGGTTTCTGTAAGGCAGGCTAGCTTTGGTAGCATTAGCTATCTGGAAAAAGTGTCGGCCTATAACTGGTTTTCAGTAGAGACATCTCAGTCTGAAGATCAGCTACTCAATAAGCTTAATCATATTAATTTAACAAAAATAAATATACCTAAGGTTAACTTTGACAGCGTAAGTCTTGTTAGCAGGGGGAGTCAGCTGGCAACTATTAGCTTTAAAGGTAGCGACCAGCCAGGAGCCTTGTTGTCGGCTATTAATGATATTTATAAAGCTGACTTAGATATAGTTCGAGCCCAGGTAAGCACATGGGGCGAAAGGGTAGATGATATTTTTACTGTCAAAATATCATCTAGTCTGGATGTCTTTTTAAGCTCCTACAATCAAAGCAAGTAAGCCCTAAGTCTAGGTGTTATCTGCTTATATATTAAATAAAAATAACTAATTCCTGAAATTCCTTGTAAGAAATTTCAGAATCTTACAGAAATATTTTATTAAATATTTTGCACAGCTGGCTGATTGATAATGTGAAAACACTAGTTATTTTAATGGTTTATTCATTTAATAAAAAAGGTTAAAAAAAATATTTTTTCTTTATCGACATTTTTTATTAAAAAAATGAGTCTAGTTTGCCGAAATATTAGTAACAGGGGTTGATAAACCACTAAAAGGTTGTCAGACTTTAATACAGGAAGTCATAGTTCTTAAGGACAGGAGCTATACACCAAAGATTTACCATATTAAGTAGGAGGGCAAGGATGCTCAGAGAAGTACTAATCCAAAAAGGATTATCAAATAGAGAAGCAGAAGTAGCAGAATTAGTAACACAAGGTCTTTCAAATAAAGAAGTGGCTGGAAAACTATTTGTAACTGAAAAAACAGTTAAGTTTCACTTAACTAATATCTATAAGAAAATGAATGTAAAATCTCGTGCTCAATTAATTGTATGGTGTTTACCTCACCTTGGCTTTATCGAAAGAGAAGAGCGTCAAGCAGCTACAGAATTACTTAATATGAAACCAAACACTAATGCGTCAAACACAATTCCAGTAGGAAACAATGGCGGTAACGAAAGCGGCTCACGTGAAGCTTCTAACGCTATCCCTGGTTTATCTGCAGGATTTGGCCAAGGCAACGGTTCTTTTAATAACTAATTAGTTATTAAATATGGAAAAAATGGCAAAACCTGTATCTCGTTCTCAAGTCTTGATGACCGAGCTAGTTCTGCCGTCCCATACTAACCAACTTGATACAATCTTTGGTGGAACCATTATGGCTTGGGTAGATATTGCCGGTGCCATCTGTGGAACTCGTCATGCAGAACGTCCAGTAGTTACGGCGAGTATCGATGGAATGCATTTTATAGCCCCAGTTTATACTGGTTGGATTGTTACCCTAAAAGCAAGTGTTAATTATGTACACCGAACGTCGATGGAAATTGGCGTTCGAGTGGATGCAGAAAATCCAGTAGAGAAATTAAAAGTTCACACAGCAACAGCTTACCTCACCTTTGTGGCTCTCAATGCCCAAGGAAATCCAATGCCAGTCCCAGGTATTATTACTGAAAACGATGAGCAGAGGCAGCGTGGTGAAGAAGCACAAATCCGCCGACAAATGCGCTTAGAAAATAAAAGAAAAATAGACGAAAAAAGAGCGAGTCGTTAAAGAAATAAAAACTAATAAACTAAAAGCTCTAAATCACAACAATCAAACAACAGTAAATAAAGCTCATTTATCTATAAAATGACTTACACCAATAAAATCATATCAATGTTAGACAAACTGTATAACTCTTTAAGAGCTTAGGCTATGGCCCCGATATATTTCCTGGGAAGAAATACTTTGGTTTAAATCAAAAAGAGGGACGTGGATGGTAGGTTTAAAAGATAAGGTTATGTATGCGCTTTTAGCACTGAGTTTAATGGGGTTAACGGGATGTTTAGGGTCTGAGTCCAATTCATTTTCGCAAACAGCTAACTCAAGTTCTGTTGGTGATATTTTACTAATAGGTGAGACGGATGATGATATAGATGCGGGCGATGAAGATGAGTCTGAAGAGGCTATCGCTGAGGAGAATGAAGACCTAGATAATGAGTCTGTTGTTGATGAGGATCTAGATCTAGACTCTGAAGTTGATGAGTCTGAAGATGGTGAAGGCGAGGATACAGAGCTTGTTCATGAAGACGATGAGGGTGATGTAAACTGCCAACGACGCGGTAACCTTATTAGTAATGGTAGTTTTGAGCTTGTTGATGACCGTAAGGGGTATCTATATAGTAGCTCTCTTGGCGGAATAGAGCAGTCAGGATGGGATGTTTATGGATCACTTCCATCATCAGAAGAAGGTGTTGATTCGTGGGTGACTACTGACGGCGCCGGCATTGAAGTTCAGGGATATAATGTTGTTACTAGTTCTAGGCATGGTTCAAGAAAAGTAGAGCTTGATTCACATGGTGAGGGAACTAACTCATCTATGGCCCAAATGGTTTACTTGTGTAAAGGCAAATATACATTGCGTTTTGCTTACTACCCAAGGACAAGCACTCAGGATGATAATATTATTACAGTTAAGCTAAACGACAAGCAAATTAAGTCTGTTAATAAAGTATATACGGGCAAATGGCATACAATTAGACGTTCATTCAGGGTTCAAAAATCAGGAGAGTATAAATTAACTTTTAGTGCAGAGGGCAAAGAGAACTCATTAGGCGGCTTAATTGACCATGTTAGGTTGCATAAAAAAGTTAAAAGAGCAGGTGTAGTCACTTCATTATTAGCTCTAGGCGATATGGACAATATTGATTCTCCGTTAATTAGCGAAGAGGTTTCAAAATCCATAGTAAACAAACTTGTTAACTATGCTTCACTAGAAAAAAAGCCAAGCATTTTAATAGTAAAAGATGCTAACCATAATGGTGAATCTGTAGAGGACTATGAGCTTATTAAAAAGATATTAGTAGATAAGCATGGTGCAGATAAAGTGAAGGAGCTTTCGGGAAGCCTTAGTTTAGATAAAGCTAAGGAAGCTGATGTTATTTTTGTTATTAACCCGGGGCATCCTTTAGGAAGCAAAGAAACAGCTGATGTCATAAGAGAAGTTATTAAAACAGGTGAAATTGGAGTTGTATTATCGGGTGACGATATGGCGAGAGGTTCAGGTTTTAGTCTTAATGATATTACAGGGGTTAAGTACACAGACAACGGAGTAAGAGCTTGTGGTGTCTATGTTGATAATAATAAGGGTGCCAGTTACCAAGTAAAACTTAAAAAGCGTTCGTTTAGAAGGTTGTCGGCTAACGAAAGAGTATTGAGTTATGGTAATGATATCGACCATGTTGAGATCGATAATAAAAAGGTGAAAGTGTTAGCGCATGCAACAACAGAAGCCTGTGGTAAAGATATAAAGTACCCAACTATACTGGGCTATAAATTAGAAAAACCAGAATAGGGAAGGACTTTAGGTTTTAGGTAAGAAAAAGGGAGCTGCGAGGCTCCCTTTTTTTGTGCCTGGTACTTATATAGAGCAGCCAGGCGCTCAACAATAGTAAAAAAATAGACACTTTTTATCTAATTTAAGTAGTTATTAAGAAATACCGTTATAATTGAGATATGTTTAAGAACTTTTTTTGGTTATGGCTGAGGGATTCAATGAAGCTAATATATTATATTTTATTTATATTTTTTATTGGATGTACAGCTTCAGAAAAAAAGAAAGCAGGCTTTCTTCATAAAAATAGAACACCAAGTTCTGAAAGTTTTATTCAAATACAAAAAAACTCAAAAAAGAGTCGTGGAAGCATCTATTCAATAAGGCAAGGCTTTGTTGAAAAGTTGGACATCCTTGAATGCAAAGGAATCAAGATAGGTAGTCGCTGTATAGGAACTGTAAAACACTATAATGAAGTAGGCTATAGTGGGTCTTGCTCAGGTTCTGTGGCAAGCGTAGAAGGAGTACCAACTTACTTTACAGCTAGGCATTGTGTGCCTGACCGATCGATGCATGCAGATATAGAGCTACTTGCAAATGCATATTATACAGATAAAAAGAAAAACTATAAAATAAAACATGCATCTGGCGATAGACTTGCTTTTTTAACTTACGATGACTTTCAAATATTAACCTATAAAGAAGATATTGCTATTGCAAAAATAAGTTCAGAGGCGGCATCAACAGCAAATGTATTAGAGTTAAGGGATCACAGAAAAGAACCACTGGCTGTTGATGAGCCACTTTTAATTGAAGGCTTTGGAGGCGGTATAGGCCCTAATACAATGAGCTGTAAATTTTCTTACACAACTGTGTTAGATAAAATAGACTACTTTGATAGTAAAGTTGTTGATGGATCTCTCGTAAAAATACCAACTTACTTTGTAAAGCAACCCTTTGACCAAGATAAGGGTATAAAATTAGTAAATACTTTAGAGTGTGAATTACCTCCTAATGTAAGATCAAAGAAAGAACACAGTTTGTCTGATGATTTAAAAGGTTTTTCAGGAAGTGGAATTATTGATTCAAAAAATAAGCTTGCTGGCATACTGTCTCATTCATATGCAAATCATAATTTTAATGAGCTAAATAATTTATTTATAAATTTTTATATACCTAGAAACTTATATGGTTATAAAGGTAAAGTTTATCAGAGTAAAACTAACAGCACAGTACTGCTTAATGGCTCTCATGTATTAATTGAAGGTGGAATAAAGAGAGTTAAGCATGAAGATTTTGTAAAAGAAAAAACTAAAGAATGGACAGAGGAGTTTCATGAATTAAGTGTAAAAGACTTTGAAAGTTTATCGTTTAATGTAAGGGCTTATTTATTAAAGAGCAGAAAAGAGGGCACTAAACCAAAGTATGTATTGCCAGAGTTATATAGCGCTGTACTGTCTGGAGATGGCCAAATAGTGGAAATATATTATAAAGCAGTAATCAATGGAAAAGACTATTATTTTAATGCTATTCAAAGTGAGTCTAGCTTGAAGCAGTCCAGAACATACGATCATTACAATGTTGATAATACATCATGGCAAAAAGTAAAAATTAAAAGGTAATTCAAAAGATTAAAATAAAAATGATGCCTAATCTTCTACAACAAACTCAGACCAATTCTCTAGGTCGTCTTTTTTAATATGAGCGGTGCAAAAGCTTCCATTATCAGTTTTTGTATGGCTTTCGATATGAGCGCGTTTTCCTAAATCATAAACTTTTTGTTCGTGGCCGCGTGGAAAGAATAAAGCTGTTTTTACGGTCAGTTTTTCTAGCATAGATTGGACTTGCTTTTTAAAGTCATCAAGGCCTTCTTCTGTATGTGCACTTACAAAAACTCTTGGCAATCGGTCTACCTTTAAATGGTTGGCCATATCTACTTTATCCATTTTATTAAAAACATATAAAACAGGCTTATCAGACCATTCTAGGTCAGTAATAATATTATCAATTACTTCCATTTGTTTAAGCATTTGAGGATGGCTAATGTCTACAATATATAAAAGCACGTCAGCATGAGATGATTCTTCTAGTGTTGATTTAAAGGCCTCTATCAGCTGGGTAGGTAGGTTTCTAATAAAACCCACTGTATCTGTAACTAGTATTTTTTCTGTAGGGTTTAAATATACTTTTTTAGTTTGGGCGTCTAACGTGGCAAAGAGTTGGTCTTTGGCGTAGATATCAGACTTACTCAATTTATTAAGTAGGGTGCTTTTGCCAGAGTTTGTGTAGCCTATAAGTGAAAAGGTAGGCAAATCATTTTTTTGTCTACGATTTCGCTGTTGCTCACGTGTTTTTCTAACGCTTTCTAATTTACTTTTAATCTGCTTTACTTTGTTATGAATTCGCCGACGGTCCATTTCAAGAGCGGTCTCACCTGGGCCTTTAGTGCCGATGCCTCCACCTTGTCTGGATAATGAGCCCTGCCAGGCTCCTACCATTCGGGGGAGCTGATCCAGCATTTGTGCTAGTTCTACTTGTAGTTTGCCTTCGTAAGTTTGGGCACGTTGAGCAAAAATATCTAGAATAAGTTGGCTTCTATCTAAAATATTTACTTTCCAGTTTTCATAAAGGTTTCTGTTTTGAATACCAGAAAGCCTATGGTCAACAACGACTAAGTCAATTTTAAGCTCTTCAATAATATGCTTAATCTCCTCGACTTTACCTTTACCTATAAGGGTAGCAGAGTTGTATTTGTCTAGCTTTTGAAACTGATTACTACAGACTTCTCCGCCAGCAGCAAAAACTAAATCTTCGAGTTCGCATAAGCTTTCTTTAGCATCCTCTACGTCTTTGTCTTTTAGGCAGAGGCCTACAACAAGGACGCGTTCTCTGCTTTTTAAATTGCTATGCATTTTATTCGGCATATTTTTGCTTTAAATCTTGGTAAGCATAAGCTTCAAGAGTCGTTAAAATAATAGTATTAATAGCGTCAGTAACAGTTCCTGTACGTTGTAAAACATTGGCAGGGTTCTTTAGTCCCATTAAGAAGGGTCCTAGTACTTCACCACCGCCTAGTTGCTGTACTAGTTTGTAAGCAATATTTCCAGAATCTAAATTAGGAAAAACTAAAATATTAGCTCCCTTTTTTAAATCACTAAATGGAAAAATCTTTTTAATAATCTCAGGGTTAACAGCTGCATCCGCTTGCACTTCACCATCTACAATAATTTCAGGCCTAGCTTTTTTAACAATCTCAGCTGCTTTTTTCATTTTTATAGGTGTCTCATGTTTTCCTACAAAGTTAGAAAAGCTTAGCATGGCTACACTTGGCTTTATTCCGAAGTATTCTGCTGCTTCTGACGCATGTAAAGCTATGTTAGCCAGTTGTTCTGCGCTGGGGTCAATGTTTACAGTTGTGTCTGCAAAAAAGTAAGTTTTATCTTTAAATAAAACAATAGATAATCCTGAGGCTAAATTCTTTTTACGAGTTCCAATAATTTCTAATATTGGTTTTAGGCAGTTAGCGTAGTTTCTTTGTGCTCCAGAAACTACGGCATCAGCTAAACCCATTCTTACTGCCATTGCAGAAAAGTGGTAAGGGTCTTTCATGAGTCGAATAGCTTCTGTTTTTAAAATCCCTTTACGACGCCTTAATTTATAAAACTCTTCGACATATTCTTTGCAGTATTCATTTTTTTCAGGATCTATAATTTGGATGTCATTAATTTCTTCTAAATCTAAATCGGCAATTTGTTTTCTTATGACCTCTTCATCACCTAGTAGTATAGGAGTGCATATTTTCTCTGAGGCAATAGTGTTAAGCGCAGGTAAAATTCTGTCGCTCAGGCCTTCTGGGAAAATAATAGTAGGGATAGCTCCACCGTTAGCACGAGCTTTTGATTTTATTTTATTAATGGCATTTCTAACAAAACCTCTTGTGATGCTTTCAAGAGCCTCTAAAGATTCGCGATAAGCTTTAAAGTTTTTAATGTCTTTTCTAGCAACTCCAGACTCCATAGCTGCCTTTGCAACAGCTGGCGCTACATTCATTAAAACACGAGGGTCAAAAGGCTTTGGAATTATATAGTCAGGGCCAAAGCTAAACTTTTTATTGCCGTAGGCTCTAGATACACTATCAGGTACTTCTTGCTCGGCTAGTTCAGCTAAAGCTATAACCGCAGCCATTTTCATTTCTTCATTAATTGTTTTAGCATTGACGTCTAAGGCACCTCTAAAAATAGAAGGGAAGCCAAGGACATTGTTTACTTGATTTGGGAAGTCTGTACGGCCTGTAGCTACAATAATGTCTTTTCTGACTTGCTTGGCCTCTGAGGGTAAAATTTCTGGGTCTGGGTTAGCCATAGCGAATATAATTGCTTTTTCAGCCATAGACTTAACCATGTCTTTTGTAAGTGCACCAGCTACGCTAAGTCCGCAAAAAACATCGGTTCCATCAACAGCTTCTTTTAAAGTCCTTTTATCTGTTTTAATGGCAAATTCTTGTTTGTATTTATTCATGCCTTCTTTTCGGCCTTTATAAATGACTCCGCGGCTGTCACACATTAATAAATTTTTAGGATTAACTCCTAGCTTAAAAAATAATCGTGCACAGGTTATTGCTGCAGCTCCTGCGCCATTAACTGCGACCTTAATCTCTTCTAATTTTTTATCTTGAACCTTGCAGGCATTTAATAAGGCAGCAGCTGTAATAATAGCTGTACCATGTTGGTCATCATGAAAAATGGGTATTTCCATTTCTTTACGAAGTTTTTCTTCAATAATAAAGCAGTCAGGAGCCTTAATATCTTCTAGGTTAATTCCTCCAAAAGTAGGCTCTAAAGCTTTTACTGCTGTAATGAATTTTTCTGGGTCTTTTTCATTAATTTCAATGTCAAAAACATCTATGTTTGCAAACTTTTTAAATAAAACAGCTTTGCCTTCCATAACAGGTTTGCTGGCAAGGGGGCCAATGTCGCCAAGCCCTAAAACAGCTGTTCCGTTAGTTACAACGCCAACAAGGTTTCCTTTGGATGTATATTTGTAGACAAGATCAGCTTCGTTAGCAATTTCTCTGCATGGGGCTGCAACACCTGGAGAATAAGCGAGTGATAAATCCATTTCCGTTTCACTGGGTTTGCTGGGCTGAATTACTAATTTTCCTGGCTGTCCTTGAGAGTGGTAGCGAAGAGCTTTTTTGTCGAAGTTTTTATTCATAATTAGTTAACCTTGTTTTTAATAGATAAGTTACACTGTTTACTGTATTCGCAATCTTAATTGAAGTGTGTTTTATATGTCACTCAATATGTTGTAATAATCCCTTATCTTTAGCTTTAAGTACACTAAAAAGAAGGCCTTATAAGTAGCCTTAATTATTGACAAAATTGGCCTTAAAAGGCAATTTCTAAGTATCTTTTTTTTGGCTATAAAAATATCGGAGATTCCATGGCAAATTCACCCAATGATGTAGTAATTATCAATGCAATAAGAACCCCTTTTGCAAAAGCAGGCGGCCCCTTGGCGGGAGTTCATGCTAGCGAATTAGGCAGAGTGGCTTTAAAAGAGCTTATTGCTCAAACTAACCTTGATATAAACGAAGTGGATGAGGTTATTATCGGTAACACGGGTAGCCCGTCAGATGCTGTTAATATCTCTAGAGTTATTGCTTTAAGAGCTGGCCTTCCACTAGGTGTTTCTGCTCATACCGTTCATAGAAACTGTGCATCTGCCTTGCAAAGCATTACTTCTGGCTTTGATAAAATTAAAGCGGGTGTTGCTGATGTTGTTATAGCTGGTGGTACTGAGAGCATGTCTCAGCTTCCTTTAATACATACAAAAGAATTCCAAAATATTTTTGGAGAATTTGCTTTCTCAAAAACAATAGGTAAAAAACTTGGAGCTTTAAAGAAATTAAAAATGAAGCATTTAAAGCCGCGTATATCGGTTGTTGAAGGTTTAACAGATCCATTTTGTGGTATTAATATGGGGCAAACAGCAGAGGTTCTTGCTAAAGAATTTGGCATTAGCCGTGTAGAGCAAGATGAGTTTGCTTTGATGTCTCATGAGAGAGCTGTTGCTGCTCAAGAGAGTGGTCGCTTGGCTGAAGAAATCACTCCGGTGTTTTTAGCTCCAAAATATAAAAAAATTATTGGTGAAGATGTTGGCCCAAGAAAAGGTCAAAATATGAAATCATTGGCAAAGTTAAGGCCTTATTTTGATAGAAAGTACGGAACAATCACAGTAGGCAACGCTTGTCCGTTGACTGATGGTGGAGCCATGATGCTTTTAATGAGCCGCAAAAAAGCAGAAGAGCTTGGTTATAAGCCAATGGCCTCTATTTCTAGTTATGCCTATGCTGGTTTAGATCCTAGAAAAATGGGGTTAGGCCCTGCATTTGCTACTCCGAAAGCGCTAAAGCTTGCAGGTTTAGATCTTAAAGATATGGCGGCTATTGAGCTTAATGAAGCTTTTGCGGCGCAAGTGATTGCCTGCGAAAAGGCTTTAGCTAGTGATAGTTTTTGCCAAAAGGAATTAGGTTTATCAAAAGCTGTTGGTGAAATTGACAGAGGTAAATTAAATATAAACGGAGGAGCTATTGCTTTAGGTCACCCAGTAGGGACTACAGGTACTCGATTAGTTATGACATTAATGAGAGAGCTTAAAAATAAAAATCAAGAGCATGGCTTAGCCACACTATGTATTGGTGGCGGACAAGGCGGAGCTCTTGTCCTAAAGAATGAAGCTTAAGTAGCATTATGAATATAGAAACAAACAGGGATAATAAAATGACATTGGTAAATAAAGAATCTATCAAAATTGTAAACAAAGGTGACATTGCTCTTGTTGAGTTCGATTTGCCGGGTGAAAAAGTAAATAAGCTTTCTTCTCCAGTGATGAAGCGTTTAAAAGAAGTGGTTGAAGAGTTAAAGGCTTCCTCTTACAAAGCAGCAATACTTATTTCTAGAAAAAAGAAAATCTTTATCGCTGGCGCTGATATTGAAGAAATTAAAAGATTAAAAACAAAAGAAGAGTACAAGCTTGTTTTAGATGAGGCTCATTTAATTTTTAATGCTTTAGAAGATCTAAAAATACCAACAATTGCAGCTATACATGGTGCTTGTATGGGTGGTGGATGTGAATTGATACTGGCTTGTGATTACAGAATTGCAACTACAGATAAATCCACTAAAATTGGACTGCCAGAAGTTAAGCTTGGTATTTTCCCTGGTTTCGGTGGCTGCATCAGACTGCCAAGAGTTGTGGGCTTGCAGTCGGCTTTGGATATTATACTAGCAGGAAAGTCAGTTATTTCTAAAAAAGCACTTAAAATAGGATTGATTGATAAAGCTGTTCCGGCTGAGCTTTTAGAAGAGCAAGCGATGATTTTAGCTAATGAAATTGTGTCTGGAAAAAAATCAAAAAGACAAAAAACATTTAAAGCAAAAGGTGTTGCCAATAAATTACTAGATGGCCCTTTAAAGTCTGTTGTTTACAAGCAAGCTAGAAAAATGACTCTTAAGCAAAGTAAAGGATTTTATCCGGCACCTATTGCTGCATTAGATGTCATTAAAAAAACATATAAAAAAATGAAGCGTGAAAAAGCATTAGCTGTCGAAGTGGCCGCTTTTTGTGAGGTAGCTATCACTGATATCAGTAAGCATCTTATTAATTTATTTTTTATGATGGAAGGTATCAAAAAGAAAACTGGAGTTGCAGATACTTCTGTTAAGCCTTTACCTGTTAAAGACATAGCTGTAATGGGTGCAGGTACAATGGGCGGTGGTATCGCTTATGTAGCTGCAGATAAAGGCATTGCAACCAGAATGAAAGATATTTCTAATGAGGCTTTAGCTATTGGTTTTGGCGCTGCAAGAAAAATATGGAATAAAAAGTTAAAGCGCAGAAGAATTACTAAGTATGATTTAGATCAAAAAATGAATTTAATCAGTGGTGGCTTGGATTTTGCTAGTTTTCAATCAAAAGATGTAGTTATTGAAGCCATTGTAGAAGATATGAAGATTAAAAAAATGGTATTAGCTCAGACAGAAGCTGAAACAAGTGAAAACTGCATCATTGCAACAAACACATCTTCTTTGAGTGTTAATGAGATGGGTGTTGATTTAAAGCGTCCAGAAAACTTTTTAGGAATGCACTTTTTTAACCCTGTAGATAAAATGCCTTTGGTTGAAGTGATTCGTGGTGAAAAAACAAGTGATGAAGCTGTAGCTACAATTTTTGATTTATCAAAGCGTATGGGAAAAACTCCTGTTGTAGTTAAAGATAGTGTGGGTTTTTTGGTGAACCGTTTGCTGCTTCCATGGATGTCTGAAGCTGTTTATATGCTTGAAGAGGGTTGTGATATGGCAAAGATAGACCGTTATTACACTCATAAATTTGGTATGCCAATGGGTCCATTTCGTTTGATGGATGAAGTCGGTCTTGATGTTTGCGTTAAGATTATTAAAATTTTTAATAAAGCTTTGGGTGATCGTTTTGAAGTGCCAGCCATTGTGCAAAAACTTTCTGAGAGTGACCGCTTAGGTAATAAAAATAAAAAAGGTTTTTATAAATACAATGAAAAGGGCCGTGCCGAAGGAATTGACGAGTCTGTATATACTGAGTTTGGCGTAACAAAAGGTTCTGCTAATATTGACGAGAAGCAGGCTATTGAGCGCGGTATGTTTAGAATGATAAATGAAGCTTCTAGAGCCTTAATAGAAGAAAAGGTAGTAGAGACAGCGGGTGAGTGTGATTTAGCTATGATTATGGGTACTGGTTTCCCACCATTTAGAGGCGGTCTCCTTAAGTATGCTGACGAACTTGGATCGGATTACGTAGTTGGCCAGCTTGAAGTGTATGCTTCTAAGTACGGTAAGCGTTTTGAGCCATCTCAAGCTATGAATAATTTAGCTAAGTCAAAACGCAGTTTTTATTAGTTTATTTTTTTAGGGCTTTTTTATATATGAACTTTAAAAGCCCTGTGCCACCTTGGCTGCAGTAGTTGTCGTTATGTCGAAAGCTATTGTCACTTAATCCTCTTTCGCGAAAAAGTTTTTGGCTGTCTGTGCATAAGTAATAGAAGCGGCCGTCGATATAGATGTACGGTTTCCAAGACTCGTTCAGCCTGTATCCGTATTCATAGTTTCTACTGTATTTTTGGCTTATAAGCTTTAAATAGTTTATGTCTTCAAAGCCTTCATCGTTGGCACTTTTTAAAATGAACTTTGTAGAATGGGCTTTTAAACCTAGTTGGCTACACTTTTCTTCAGCTTCGAATGTTCCAGCTGGGAAAAATGACTGATCACCTGTCTCTTTAGTAACTTCAACTGTAGTTTGTGGAATATCATCAGCGTCTATGCATGGAAAGATATAAGTTGTTTCTGCTAAGAGTGGAGCAGACGCCAATAATAATATAGCTGCTAATAAAGATGGAAAAGTAATTTTCACAATGTCTCCTTTGTTTGTAGAGCTAAAAAATGGCATAAATTTCGCCTTATCAGTAATAGAATCCTTTTACTTGAAATCTTTATATTGTGGCGCGCCCTTATTTGGCTCCTATTTGTCTCAAGCTGATACATATAAAATTGTTGAACTGATCAGTGCGGTCTACGAGAAATAACGATTAAAAACTATTTTGTCTCATACTGAGAGCTCAGGGCTAAATAAATAGCTTTCTAGCTATTTATAGCTGGCACTGACCTTGCTTATTAATAGGTTAAGCGAGCATGGAGAAAAATATGAAAAAAACAGTATTTAACAAATTAATAATAGCAGGTTCAGTTTTAACAATGGCCTTATTAACAGGTTGTGGCGACAGTAGCTCTGACAATGAGAAGCAATCGGTAAGCACAAGAAATACAGATAGGATTGTAAATACAGCAGGTGTAAACAACACAACTATTATAAACAATACAGCGCCAACAAGCGCTTGTAATTTAAACTCTACTGTAAATTATTCTTTTCACTTAACTCCTGGCCAGGCCCAAGGGTCTCAGTTTAGTTTTAATGATTATGTAAGTACATATGCAATTAACGAAAGTATTAGTTTTAATAACGTTGGTTCTGGTGCAGGTATGAAATTTCACTACTGCCAGGCATCAAATACACTTGAGTATGTTTTTGTTGATGACTTTGCTTTAGGCAGAACTTTTGAAAACGTTTTAAGGCCCGCGGCAGGGCTTCCTAACAAAGGTGCTAATTACAAAAACTACGGTAATAATGTCTCTGCTTTTGGTGATGAGTTTGGTACGCTTTTAATTGTTAACGGTGCCATTCCAAATACTGGCGATGTATTTTACGAGGTAACAGGTCAACTTCCTTACTATATTGGTAGCTTTAGCCTTAATTCTAACTAGAAAATCTTACAGCTTTAAGCCCGAAAAGGCTTAAAGAGCTTAAAAATTAATCTATCTATGCTAATTAACTAATCGCATTCCAATTATTACTAGGAGAAATATAAAAATCATCTATCCTAGTGTTGATGATAAATATTAGATTCAACCAACCTATAGTAAATTCATTTTTAGGAGGCCACTCCAGTTTAGAAGTGGGCTCACTGGGCATACAAAGCTTAGCTGAAGCTAAAGATTTTGCACTGGCTTATGGTTTTGATACAGACAATGAAGAAGATGTTAAAAGACTTTGGTATTATCAAGATGAAGCTATAGCTTATCTAGAGAAAAAAGTACTTAACCAAGATGAATTTATTCCAGACGAGCTTAAAGATAAAACAAAAAACCCTTTAGATATACTTATTTATGCAAGCCAAACAGAAAGTCATTTGCAGAAATGGTCTTGTGTTGTTTTAAAAGTAATTCATGCTTTGATACTTTTGCAAAATGATCTTTTTAAGTTTTATTCTGATGAAATTCAAGAAGGAGTTTTTGGCCCAGTAGAAAAACATATTTTTCATAATGATGATGGAAGTGTATGGCTAGGGAAGCCTAATGATGAATACTCTGTAGAGCTACACCGATTTGAAAAAAAGACTTTTAAAAATAGAAACTCAGCAATAACTAAAATGCTTTCAAAGCCAGATATTACAGCTTTTGGTTTAATGGACCAGCTGGGCATACGTTTTTTAACAAAAAACGTATTTGATGTGTTTAGAGTTGTGAGGTTTTTACATAAAAAAAATATTATATCTTTTAGTCATAATATACCAAATCAAACCAATAATACCTTGTATCCTTTAAACTTATTTTTTGAATCTTTAGAGACGCTTTCTACCGATACAGATTATAGCTCTGAAGAAATAAATACTTTTTTAAATCAAAAATTAAAGACCGAATCAGAGCGTGCAGAATTTCTAGAAAAAAGAAACCCTTTTACGGACAATAGTTATCGCTTTATTAAGTTTATCTCTAGGCGACTGATAAAGCTAAAAAAAGAAGAGGGTAAAAAAAGGTTAGGGTTCTTCTATCCTTATGAGGTGCAGATTTTAGATTATGACAGCCATGTAAATAATGAAACAGGGGCTTCTTCTCATGATGAATATAAAAAGCGTCAAATTAAAAAAGTGAGATTAAGACTTTTTGGTATGAGCCCAATAGAAAGACAGCGTAAGAGCCAATGATTAAACTCATTACTTACCCGCGGGCTTTTATAGGCTCTTTGTTTTGTCTTTTGTGGACTTTCTTCATGAGTTTCACTTGTATGCTGATCACTTTTGTTTTTAAGAGTGTGGCCTTGCAGCAGTTTTTATACCAAATTTGGACTCAACCTATGCTTTGGGTCTTTAATATAAAAGTAACTAAGAAAAATTTTGATATGATGCCAAAAGAAAATGGTATTTTTATCGTAAATCATGCAAGTCATTTTGATGTCCCAATTATTTACGCCAGTATTAAAAGGCCAGTGAGGTTTGGCGCTAAAGCCTCTTTATTTAAAATCCCATTTTTTGGTCAAACAATGAGAAATTTTGGCACATTGGTTATCCACAGAGGTA
This sequence comes from Bdellovibrionales bacterium, assembly GCA_023299885.1. Lineage (GTDB taxonomy): Bacteria > Bdellovibrionota > Bdellovibrionia > Bdellovibrionales > UBA1609 > JALZUS01. The sequence goes on from JALZUS010000056.1 coordinate 18,440, forward strand.
AGCGTGAAGAGGTCTTAAAGCTTTATCAAGAGAGTTTAAAAAATATGACTAAATACAGTTATATGTTGGCTCCTGAAGGTACAAGAAGTGATGATGGGATGATGAAGCCTTTTAAGACAGGCCCATTTGTAATGGCTATTGCTGGGCAAAAAAAGATTATTCCTATTAAAATAACAGGAGCTTATGAAGTGCTTCCTAAAAACACATATCTGCCATGTCTTTCTAAATGGCGTCATGATGTCACAATAGAGGCTATGCCTTGGCTGGAGACAAAGGGCAAAGCTATAGAGAATCTTTCAGAAGTGATTGAAGCTTCGCAAGCTATGTACAATTAGTTAGCAATCTTATGGCTTTAAGAAAGTTAAGCTTAAGAAAACACTCAATTTTTCTTCATTTTATGTCTATGATAAGTCTTTAAATATTAAGGGTCTTTATTGTAGATCATTTTAAATGAGGGAGAGAAAATGTCTTTTAAAAATGTTGGTATTATAGGTGCGGGCCAAATGGGTAACGGAATAGCTCAGGTTGTTGCAGCGCATAGCATACAAGTTGTAATGATGGATGTTTCAGAAGAGGCGCTTGCAAAAGGTGTAGCTACAATCACTAAAAGTTGTGATCGTTTAATAAAGAAAGAGCGCTTAACAGAAGCTCAAAAAACTGAACTGCTTTCTAAAATTAAAACAACAACTCAAATGAGTGATCTTTCTCAGTGTGATTTTGTTGTAGAGGCAGCGACAGAAAACATAGATTTAAAATTAAAAATATTTAAGCAGTTAGATGAGGTTTGTAATAAAGAGGCTATTCTTTGTACAAACACTTCATCAATTTCAATTACTAAAATTGCAGCGGCTACATCAAGGCCAGAAAAAGTAGCTGGCATGCATTTTATGAATCCGGTGCCAATCATGAAGTTGGTAGAGGGCATTAAAGGCCTTCAGACAGATGAAGCTGTTTTTAAAAAAGTGGGAGCTTTTGCAGAGTCTTTAGGTAAAGTTTTTGTGGAAGCTAAAGATTACCCGGGTTTTGTTGTTAATAGAATTTTAATGCCAATGATTAACGAGGCTGTTTATGCTTTGTATGAGGGTGTTGCAAGTGTAGAAGATATTGACTCGGCAATGAAGCTTGGAACAAATCAGCCCATGGGGCCACTCACATTAGCTGATTTTATTGGTTTAGACACATGCTTGGCTATTATGAATGTACTACATAGTGGGCTAGCAGACACTAAGTATAGACCATGCCCACTATTAGTTAATTATGTTGAAGCTGGATGGCTAGGCAGAAAATCAGGCAAAGGTTTTTACGACTACTCAAAGTAAGGAGATATAAAATGACTACAATTCAATTTGAAATTAATAATACAGGGGTAGCTTATTTAACTGTTTCAAGGCCTAAAGCTTTGAATGCTTTAAACTCAGAAGTTTTTAGTGACTTAGAAAAATTACTTCTAGAAATAGAGTCTAATTCTTCTATTAAATGCTTAGTAATAACTGGTGAGGGTAAATCTTTTGTGGCTGGTGCTGATATTAAAGAAATGTCTGGGCACTCTGCAGAGCAAGCACAAGAGATGTCTCAGCGCGGACAACACATTTTTAACCGCATATCGGGGTTACCATTCCCAACAATTGCTGCAGTAAATGGTTTTGCTTTGGGTGGTGGCCTAGAGCTGGCCATGTCTTGCGATATTATATTGGCTAGCGAAAAAGCTAAGCTGGGGCTTCCAGAGGTTAGCCTGGGGCTAATACCTGGCTATGGTGGCACTCAGAGATTATCTCGCTTAATAGGTACAGTAAAAGCTAATAGAGTAGTTTTTACTGGTGATATTTTTACGGCTCAAAAAATGGCAGACTGGGGCTTGGTCTCGGATGTATTTTCGTTAGAAACTTTTAAAGAAGAAGTTGATAAGGTTGCAAGCAAGATTGCTTCTCAGAGCCCTGTGGCCGTAGCGTCTGCCAAAAAGGCTGTTGCTGAAGGTATGAATACTCATTTTAAAAAAGGTTTAGTTATTGAAGCTGATCTTTTTTCAAAATGCTTTACAACTCAAGATAGTAAAGAAGGCATTGCTGCCTTTTTAGAAAAGAGAAAGCCAGAATTTACTGGCGCATAAGTTAAGGAATATTTATGTCATTGCTTTCAAAAGATAGGGCCTCAAAAGATAAGGTCCTAAAAAATAAAGTAAGAGTCGTTACTTCAGCAGCATTATTTGATGGCCATGATGCCAGCATTAATATTATGCGCAGAATTTTGCAGGATATGGGTGCTGAAGTTATACATTTAGGTCATAACCGGTCTGTACAGGATGTTGTCAACGCAGCCTTGCAAGAAAACGCTAATGCCATCGCTGTTAGCTCTTATCAGGGTGGCCATATGGAGTACTTCAAGTATATGAAGGACTTATTGGATGAAGCTGGCGCCGATTATGTCAAAATTTTTGGCGGTGGCGGTGGAGTTATTATCCACGAAGAAAAAAAAGAATTAGAAGATTATGGGATCACAAAAATATTTCATCCTGATGATGGGCGTAAGCTAGGCCTCGAAGGGATGATTCAGCTTATTATGGATTCGAGCGATTTCTGCCCTCTTGATAAGTGTAGAAGTATTAAAAGTAAAAAAGATATAATACCGCATAGGGAGATTGGTCTTGAGCTTACAGGTATAGAACTAGGCAAAGAAGTCAGTGTGTCTGCAAGCGAGTTTAAGCGCACAAGTAAACAGAAGCCGCCTGTTGTGGGCATTACTGGGACTGGTGGTGCTGGAAAATCAAGTTTAGTAGATGAACTCGTACAAAGGTTTTTAAATTTATATCCAGAAATTAAAATAGGTATTATTTGTGTAGACCCTTCAAAGAAAAAAACAGGGGGTGCTTTGCTTGGTGATAGGATTCGTATGAACTCTTTAAGCCGCCCGGGTGTTTACATGAGGTCTGTGGCCTCACGTGGGTCAGGTGATGAGATTTCAAAGTCTTTACCTAAGATGCTTGATTACATGAAGACTTTAGATTTTGACTTATTAATTGCTGAGTCTTCTGGTATCGGGCAGGCTTCTAGCGCTATTACAGAGGTATGTGATTTAAGCTTATATGTAATGACGTCAGAATTTGGTGCTCAAAGCCAATTAGAAAAAATTGATATGATTGATTTTGCAGATCTTATTACCATTAATAAGGCTGACCATAGGGGGTCTGAAGACGCTTTAAGGGATGTTAAAAAACAATACCGTCGTTCAAGAAAACTTTTTGATGAAAAGATAAATGTACCAGTTTATTTATCTCAAGCCGCTCAATTTAATGATGTAGGCGTGAATCAATTATTTTTTGGCCTTACAGATAAGTTATCAGAAAAAACAAATAATAAAGAATGGATACTTCCGACTGATATCCGAGAAAAGTTAGAGGGCAGAAAGCAAAGTTTAATTGTGCCTCCGCATAGGCAGGCTTATTTAACTGAAATTGTACAAAGTATTCGTAATTATAAAAAAAGAGTTAAAAAATTAAAAAAGAAGGCTTCTGACTATGGAGCTATTTTACAGCTTGAAGAGAAAAAGCTTTTAGATAGTAGTAAAATAGAATCAGCTAAGTCAGAGCTAAAAGAAGAGTTTACAGATGAAGAGTGGTCGGCTCTTGAGGGCTTTGATCAACTAAAAGAAAGCTATAGTAAAAAAGAGCTGACATACACAGTTAGAAAAAAAGATATTAAAGTGGATTTAACGACTAAAAGCTTATGTGGGATAGATATTCCGAAGGTAGTTGTGCCTCAAAGTAATGATTGGGGTGAGAGATTTCAATTTTTAAAACTAGAAAATGTTCCTGGCCAATTTCCATATACTGCGGGCGTATTTCCATTAAAAAGACAGGGTGAAGACCCTATAAGAATGTTTGCGGGTGAAGGCTCTCCAGAAAAAACAAATAAAAGATTTCATTATTTAAGTAAGGGCTCTGATGTAAAAAGGCTTTCTACAGCTTTTGATAGTGTGACGCTTTATGGGCAAGATCCTGATTTAAGGCCAGACATCTACGGTAAAGTTGGGGAGAGTGGTGTTAGTATTGCTACCCTTAATGATATGAAAAAACTCTTTGATGGTTTTGACCTTGTAGACCCAAAAACAAGTGTAAGCATGACTATTAATGGCCCCGCGCCAATTATTTTAGCCTTCTTTATGAATACAGCTATAGACCAGCAGGTTATTGTTAAAGAGGCCGAGTTGGGTCGCAAGCTTTCAGCAGCAGAGCATCAAACTTTAAGTAAAGAGACTGTGGCAAAGGTAAGGGGTACGGTCCAGGCCGATATTTTAAAAGAAGACCAGGGTCAAAATACATGTATTTTCTCTATTGGTTTTGCTCTTAAAATGATGGGTGATATGCAGGAGTACTTTATTGAAAACAGTGTACGTAACTTTTATTCAGTAAGTATTTCTGGCTATCATATAGCCGAAGCCGGAGCTAATCCTATTACTCAGTTGGCACTTACACTCAGCAATGCTTTTACTTATGTAGAATATTATTTAAACCGCGGTATGGATATTAATGACTTTGCTCCTAACCTTTCTTTCTTTTTTAGTAATGGTTTAGACCCAGAGTATACTGTGCTTGGGCGTGTTGCTAGACGTATTTGGTCTGTGGCCATGAAAGAGCTTTATGAAGCAAATGATAGGTCACAAAAATTAAAGTATCATATACAAACAAGCGGCAGGTCGTTACATGCTCAAGAGATTGATTTTAATGATATCCGTACAACTTTGCAGGCCCTTGTAGCTATTAACGATAACTGTAATTCGTTACACACTAATGCTTATGATGAAGCCATTACTACGCCGACAGAAGAATCTGTACGTAGAGCACAGGCTATACAAATGATTATCAACAAAGAGTTTGGTATTGCAAAAAATGAAAACCCTAATCAGGGTAGTTATTTTGTTAATTGGATGACAGAAACAGTAGAAGAAGCCGTGCTGACAGAGTTCCAACGTATTAGTGAGCGTGGTGGTGTTTTAGGCGCTATGGAAACTCAGTATCAGCGCGGTAAAATTCAAGAAGAGTCTATGTACTATGAGCATCTAAAGCACTCAGGAGAGTTCCCTGTAGTGGGCGTAAATACATTCATAGACCCTAAGACTTTAGCAGATGGTTATGTCCCGCCAAAAATAGAATTAGCGCGTGCTGAGGCTTCAGAAAAAGAGGCTCAGCTCAATAATTTAAGGGCTTATCAAGAGGCTAACAAAAAAGAAACAGTAAAAGAAATTGCCAAACTTAAAGAGGCCGCTCTGACTAACAAAAATATTTTTGAAGCTCTTATGTCAGCAAGCCGCTATTGTAGCTTGTATCAAATGACATCTGCACTTTATGAAGTAGGTGGCCAGTACCGACGTAATATGTAGTGAGTTTTTTGCGTGTCTCAATGCAAGACATAAGTACCTAGTGTCTTTAGTTTTATTGGTTAAGGCCTATAAAAAGATGTTAAAGTATCTGTGGAGTGTTTATGAAATTAGATAACAAGGGTTTTTCTTTAATTGAATTAATGGTGGTAGTTTCTATTATTGGCATTTTGTCGGCTATTGCCATCCCCCAGTACTCAAAATACAAAAGAAATACTAGGCAAGCTTCGGCGCAAACAGAGCTTGCAGCAGTTTATTCTTCACAAAAAATATTTAAAGCTGAAAAAGGAACCTTTTATAGGAACTTTCCTGCGGCAGGTTATAATCCAGAAGGTACTCAAACATACAGAATTTTAGGTTGGGGCAGTTCAGGTATAGTAAGTCCTTTAGGAATGAACATCGCACCGTTAAGGTTTAATGAGTCTGGTTATAATGACACTGCAGCAATTTGTGGAGCATCCTTCGGTGAGGGCCTTAGCGATGCCTGTCGAATAGATTTTGAAGAGCTTGCTAGTTTTTCAGAAATACCTAATGAGACAACTTTTTCTTTTACAAAAAATACCTTTATAGTTGGAGCCGCAGCAAAAATTGGTGGCGACGTCTTAACAGATGTTTGGACAATGAATCATAAGCGAGAACTTATTAATACTCATAATGGTGCGCTATAAATTAATTTATTTTATCACCATAAATGCAAGTTTGGTTAAGATAAGAGATGGGCTCGCAAAAATTAAAAATTCTTGCTAATAATTCCTGAGCATAGTTTCTTTTAAAAGACTTCGCTTTGTACTCTGGTTTATCGCCAAACATCACGTTTTTACTAACATGTGATAGTATTCCGTCTTTTGATGTATCAATATTTTTAAAGTAAACGTCTGCACCTTTTTCATTTAAGAGTAGAGAGAATACATAAGCATCAAAATGGGTAACCACATTGTCTTGAGGTGTTGAGTAAATTACCCATGGAGTCTTAGGAAGCTGTTCATTGTTTTGATAAAGAGTCCAAACTAAGTTTTTTAAAGTAATGGTTTGTCTTCCTAAGTTTGAGTTGAGGCCGTCTAGCCCTAAAATTTCGCCTTTTAAAAATCTAGGCAGTGAAGAAGCAAAATTTGAATAGTGACTAACACCATAAGCTGGTGCAGTTGAAAAATTACCAGCCACTTGGTGGGGCCAATTTATATTAGCTATGCTTGCTAGAAGCCCACCCATAGAGTGAGATTCGATAATAACTTTTTTACCTAAGTTTTTTGCAAGTTTCATGGCTTGGTCTACAGCGTAAATCCAGTCGTCATATTTAATAGAGGGTGCTTTTTTTAAATCTTTACCATGGCCTGGTAAAATCATTTCAATAACATTAATAGGTTTTTCTGAGCGAGCTATTGTTTTAAAAATCTCTGATTGGTTAAGAACTCCAAACCTCCAAACACCATGGATACGTAAGTAAACATAGTCTGTGTATTTGCCAGCTAAATGGATATTGGTTTTTCTTGTTTTTGGGTTAATGACATTTTCTTTTTTCGTAAGCCTGTTGGCATAGTTAATGGCTATGGCTTTTGAACGGCTTAATGTTGCAGGGATGCTCTCTAAAGCAATTTTTGGGTAAGCCTTATAGTTTGTGCAATCAAAGTGATGCTCTATCGTGTTGCAATCTTCAGCAAGTTTAATAAGAGTCTTTTTGTAGCATTCAGTTGTATCTTCAGTGCTGCAGTTAATCTCTGGTAGTACAAATAAAGAGCTACTTTCAGCTGTATACCCTTGAACCGGCTGCTGAGCATTAAGGTTGATACTTATTAAAAAGATAAAAATTAAAAACTTCAAGATCCCCACCTTATATTTAATTTAATAGAGTCACTCCAAAAGAGTGACTCAGTTTTTGAATTAGCTTAATTCCATTTTAGCAATTGTTTGTAATTGCATATTGCTAGTGCCTTCATAGATTTGGCCAATTTTTGCATCTCTATAAAACTTTTCAGCTGGGTACTCATTAGTAAACCCATTGCCACCGTATAAATCTACACAAACAGATGTTACTTGCTCAGCTGTTTTAGAGGCAAAAAGTTTTGCCATAGCAGCTTCTTTAACAAAGTCTTTGCCTTCGTCTTTTAAACGGGCTGCATTGTATGTAAGAAGTCTAGCGGCTTCAATTTTTGTACGCATTTCAGCTAACTGAAATTGAACACCCTGGTTTGCGCTAATAGGCTTACCAAATTGCTCTCGCTCAGTAGTATATTTTTTAGCAGCTTCATAAGCGCCGCCAGCAATACCAATCATTTGTGCAGCAATACCAATGCGGCCTTCGTTAAGAGTTTCAATAGCTATTTTATAGCCTTTGCCCACTTCACCGATAACGTTTTCTTTTGGTACTTTGCAGTTTTCAAATAAAATTTCACATGTAGAGCTAGCACGAATACCTAGTTTATCTTCTTTCTTGCCAACACTAAAGCCTTCAAAATCACGCTCTACTAAAAAGCCAGTAATTCCTTTGTAACCTTTTTCTGGGTCTACGTTTGCAAATACTAAAAATAAACCGGCTTCATTAGCGCTAGTAATCCAAAGTTTGTGGCCATTTAAAATATAATGGTCGTCTTTTTCTTCAGCACGTAGTTTTAGAGCAAAAGCATCAGAGCCACTGCTGCTTTCACTTAAAGCGTAAGCGCCAACCCATTCTTGAGCTAATTTTGGTAAGTACTTTTTCTTTTGCTCTTCATTAGCAGACTTTAAAATTGCATTGGTAACAAGAGTGTTTTGCACATCAACCATTACGCTGACAGAGGCATCTACTTTGCCAAGCTCTTCAACGGCTATGCAGGCCATAGTAAAACTACAATCAGTGCCGCCATACTCTTCAGGAGTTTCTATTCCCATAAGGCCCATTTCAAAAAATTGTGTAATGAGTTGTGGATCAATTTTTTGCTCAGATTCCATTTTGTGAACTAAAGGTTTAATTTCGCTTTCGGCAAAATTTCTAATGGCTTCTTGGAAGGCTAGTTCGTCACTAGAAAAGCTAGTGAGTGCAGGGTGTTTATCAGACATATTAAGATACTCCTCGTTGTAATAGGTTCATTCATATAAGATTTGTAAAATATAGCCAAGGTATAGTCGGTTAGAATTGTGTTTTGCTTATATTTTAGGCGCTTAAAAGCCGCTGAGAGTCTGCTACCCATGCTAGTTTTATCAAGCTATTATTTGCTTATGAATATTGATGTTTTAGAGATGTTAGCTCGTGGAGCCGTTTTATTTCCTCCTTTTTTATTAGCTTTATGTTTTCATGAATTTGCTCATGGATGGATGGCCAAAAAATTTGGTGATGATACAGCAGAAAGAATGGGAAGGCTCACTATAAACCCTATTGCCCATGCAGATATTTTGGGGACTATAGTTTTGCCACTATTTGGCCTAATGGGTGGAGGTATATTATTTGGTTGGGCTAAGCCTGTGCCTGTAGACAGCCGTAATTTAAAAAATCCAAAAAAAGAAATGTTTTGGATAGCTTTTGCCGGACCGTTATCAAACCTATTGTTAGCTGTTATTGGAGCCTTTGTTTATGTTTTAAGTGTTAAGTATGTCACTGTCTCCTTCTCTGGAGCCTTATTTTCAATGCTTCAGTTTTTTGTTGTAGTAAATTGCATGCTCTTTGTTTTTAATATGATCCCTCTGCACCCTTTGGATGGTGGTAAAATCTTAGAGAGATTTATTCCGCATCAACTGAATCAGCAGTTAGAAAAAATTCAAGGCCAGTCTATGATTATATTAATGGTTCTATTGTTTCTTGGTGGTTTTAAATATTTGGCTATGCCTATTTATGGCCTTAATAATTTGCTATTAAATTTCTTCAGCTCAATAATCTAGCTCCTTCAGAAAAAGGTGCTTAAAAATAAGCGCTAAGCCTATTAAGTAGGCTCATTATTATTTTACGCAGCGCATTCTTAAGTGCCGAGTCCGGCCAGCCCTTCTAGACTAATAGATAGTTCAGTTTGTTAAAAACATTTAGCCTTTGGAGGGCTTTTTGAGTCTTACTATCCAACTCAATCAATTTGAAGGTCCATTAGGGCTTTTACTTCATCTTATCCGAAAAGAAGAGATGGATATCTTTGATATTAATATTAATCAAATTACAAAGCAGTATTTAGAGTCTTTAAAGACAATGCAAAAGCTTGATTTAGAGCGAGCTGGGGACTTTGTTGCTATGGCAGCAACCTTAATTCAGATTAAATCAAAAATGCTTTTACCAAGTCATGATGGCGAAATTGATGATGAAGACGAGGGTATGGATCCGCGCAAAGATCTTGTTAAAAAACTTATAGAGTATCAAAAGTATCAAGAGGCTTCTTTTGCTTTAAATGAAAGATCTTTATTAGGGAGAGATACTTTCTTTAGGGGTTCAAAAACACAAATTAAACCTGATGCTGAAGTTGAAGATGAAATTATTGTAGAAGAAAACCCTTTATTTAGCTTAATCTCTAGTTACCGCGGAGTTTTAAGGGCTGTTAGAAAAACAGTTCACAAGGTAGCGGGTGAGTTAAAATCAATTTCTCAAAGAATTTTAGAGTTAAGAGACAGGCTAGTGGTTGGATCTAAAACGAGTTACTTTATGTTAATTCGTGAAAAGATTGGTGGGACTGTTACTGATGAAGATAATGGTGCTACACAAAATAGTAAAATTGATGAAGAAGGAAATGTACTAATAACTTTCTTATCTTTACTAGAGCTTGCAAGAATGGGCTTTGTCTCTTTGTTTCAGTCTAATAATTATGAAGATATTTATGTAGATCCTTTAAAGGAAGTAGACAGAGATGTTATTTCAAGAGCTGACGGCTTTGAAGCTGCAGGTAACGCGCTTGAAACTAGCTTGTCTGCAACATTAGAAATGACTGACGAAGACAGAATTTCTGTAGAACAAGAAGTAGAGGCTCAGCAAGAAGTAAGTATTGATGCTTTTTCTGATGCCGCAGAAGAAAGCTTAGAAGGTTTTCCTGTTGATGGTGAAGTTGATTTTTCTCTAGCTAATAAGCAATGGTCAGAGGACGGTTTAGATAATGATATTGCTTCTGATAGCGACATAATAAGCGCTGAAGAAGAAATGTTTGGAAAATCTGAAGGTGCAGAAGGGCTCGAAGTAAAAACAACTGAGTTCTCTTTAGATTTACCAGAAAACAAAGAGGCTTCTGAAGACGAAGCTATGGAACTAACAGATAATAATGATATTGAAGGACTAATATAATGTCAGAAGAGCAAATAATAGAAATAAACGAAAACAATACTGAAGAGAACATAGCTGGAGAAGAATTAGAGTTAACTCATGAAGAAGAGGATCCTACTCTAACGCCAGTAAGGTTGGGTTCCATTGTAGAAAGTATTTTGTTTGCAACCGATAGGCCACAAACGGCTGCAGCTATTAAGACTTCTTTTGCCGGATACAATGTAACTGTTGCTGAAATTAGAGAAGCTATTAGGGTTTTAAATGAAGATTATGAAGGGCTAACTAGAGGCTTAATTATTGAAGAAGTTGCTGGTGGTTATCAAATGAGAACAAAGCCTGAAAATATGCAATTTCTTAAAAAGATGGTTAAAGGTCGTCCGTTTAAACTTTCTGGCCCCGCTTTAGAAGTTATTTCTATTATTGCTTACAAGCAGCCTTGTGTAAAAGCAGCTGTTGATGACATTAGAGGCGTAGAGTCTGGCCACTTAGTAAGAAGCTTAATGGAAAAAGGTTTAGTCTCTTTTGAAGGTAAGAGTGAGCTACCGGGCAAGCCAATGCTTTATGGAACAACTAAAAAATTCTTAGAAATTTTTGGATTAAGAAATATTAAAGAACTGCCAAGCTTGCATGAAATTGATGAGCTATTGCCAGAAGGCATTAGTGAGCAAGAGGCTAAAGATCCAACATTAAGTGAAATGACAGGTCAGCTTTCTCAAGAAGTAGCTGGAAGTTACTCGCAAGGTGAAGAAGAATTAGAAAAAATAACAGAAAGTCTTGAAGGCATTACTACGAGCTCAGACTTTTTTGAGATGGAAAAAGCCAGACTTAAGCAAGAAAAAGAAGATCATAAAGCTCAAGATATTAGAGAGGCTATGATTGCTGGAGAAGAAGTTTCTAAAAGAGATATGAACTGGCTTGAAAGATATGAAACTAAAATGGACGAGGCTAACCAATCTTCTGATGAAGAAAATGTAGAAGC
>JALZUS010000057.1 GCA_023299885.1 Bdellovibrionales bacterium
TATATTTAAATAAGGCCTTTTTTTGTTTTAAACTTATTTTAGTTCTAGTGGGTTACAACTTTATCCATTGAACCTGCTTGTGAAATAAAGCCTGTAATTTTATCTATTGAAGGTACAACTTTACAAAGTGATTTTGCATCATTTGTAGTGCATAAAGCAGCATGTAAGTTTTCTGCATTTCTAGTGGCGAGCTCTTTAACAGTATCTACGCCAGATACTTTTAAAAGTTCTGCAAATTGACCCGCTATTCCGTTAATTCTAAAAAGGTCAGCCATGTTAACAAAGTCTAAGACAACAGATTCAGAAAACCCAGTAGCTTCAGCAATTGCTTTTCTTCCAGCGGGTGAAGAGCCTTTTTCTAATAATGTTTCTACAGTGTTAATTCCTGCAGTTCCAAATTTTTCTTTGTAAGCGGGTCCGATACCTTCAATTGAATCAATAGGTTTACTCATATAAATCCTCCGTGAATTTTGCAGTTTATTCTGCATGTAATAAGTATTTGTGACAGTAAGATAAAAATCAAAACGCTATGCAGTTAAATTATGTTTTTTTGTCTATATTTTTGTGTTTCATAACAAGACGCAAACAGTAGGCTGGCCCTAAGTAATAAAAATTTTGACAGTTAGGCTAAGATTAAAGGCTGGTGATACTATTCCGAGTAGTGATCATGATTAAATCCATAAAAAACAGTTTAATAGTGAGTATGTTTGCACTTACTGCATGCTCTAATGTTCAACCTAGTAAGGTCTTATCAGAAGTAGCGATACTTTCATCAAGCTGTACGGACTTCCAGTCACATATGTGGGATAACCTCTATGATCTTGCTATAGATCAGCAATCAATACCAAGAACATCTCAATTAGTTGGGGAGCTTGAAGGTCAATTAAGAAATTATCTAGAGGCTAATAACAAAGAGTTTAAAGAGGCTGATGTTAAAACATATCTTTCACGATTTTCTGATATGTATTCATTAATTAATGAAAAGGTTTTGTCGGGTATATCTCTTAACTCTAAGAGTGATATTTTAAGAGTTTTAGCTTCTGTTGAGATTGGTGATGCCACTTCAGTAGAGAAAAAATCATTAAATGCAGAGCTAAAGACAGCATTAAGTAAATTAAAAACTTCGTCTGAAGCTATTGGCCTAGGCTGTAATGTGACTTCAGGTAACGAGTTTAGCTCGGCTAGTGCTCAACAGCCTTATTTTGAAGAAATTAAGGCAAAAGTAGACCCAATGGTTTATGGTTCAAGAAAAGTATTTGCAACAGCTTACCAAAGTTGTGAGGCTTTAGAGCTAGCGCCAATGGATAAAAGCTCTGAGTCTTTACGTGGGATTAGCATTACGGGTCAGCATGCTAGTGGTTTTGGTAAGTTAAGGTCTATTGCCAGTTTACCTGAAGTTGTTAATAGTCACTATTATATTAAGCAAGCTTCAAAAGCTAAGCCTTCTTGTGAAGACAACAGAACAAATCCATTAGTTTATGATTTTGGTGGCAAGCCAGATGTAAGCTCATCATTTTCATCGTCTATTAATATGTTTAAAGATGCTGGCACAGGAAGTTCTGATTTAGGTATAGATTGCTCAGGATTTATTATTTCTGCAATGTTATCTGCAGGGCTAAAGCTTTCTCCTGACAAATCTCATAAAGCCATACATGTACATGGTGTTAACTCAACAATGTTAAAAGATCCTGAAGATAATGGCTTGCAATGTTTAAAAAAGGTTCAGTTTTCAAGAAGTCATAACTTAAAAGCAGGAGACATTGTTTCTAAAGTAGGGCATGTTTTTGTTGTAGATAGAGTGGGCGTAGATCCTTTTGGATTAAAAAATATTAAAACTTTAGGTGAATGTAAGAATGTAAGCTACAAAAACTTTGATTTTGTAATTGCACATAGTAGTAATGCAAAAAATGCTGTTGGCCTTACAAGAATGGTAGGCAAATACTTTTTAGAGACAAGCTCTTCGTTTAGAAAAGGTATGGAAGACCATGCATTATCTGCATGTTATGAAAAATTTGGTAAAAAGAGAGCTGTTAACCATTCTAGCATAGCTATTGTTAGGCATAAGATGACAAAAGAATGCCGTGCTCACGAAGTGGCTTTAGAGCAGCAGCAGTGTGTGTCTCGATGTAATGCGGGCGCTGTTGATACTGCAGGCGTTAAGTAGTTATTATATTTGCTGGCTTTGAGTTCTTTTAAGCTTAAAAAAGCCAATAGGTAATAAGCGCAAGCACATAAGCAAGCACTCCATAAAAAATATAGAGGCCCCATGCGGCCTTTTTAGAGTTAATCTCATTTTTTAAAGCTGCCACTGTAGATACGCATTGTAAGGCGATAGCAAAAAAGACGAGTAAAGATAAGCCGGCGCCAAAACTTAGGCCGTTAGCTGTTATGTTTTCAGCAAGGCCAACAATATTTTCGTCGGCGCCTTCAATACCAAAAAGAGTTCCTAAGGTACTTACAAAAACTTCTCTTGCCAGGAAAGACGTGAGTATGGCCACTCCATATCTCCAATCTAAACCCATAGGTGCAAATATTGGCTCTATTAGAGTACCAAGTTTTGACAAGAAAGAGGTGTTGAGATCGCCATTAGGAAAATATCCTAAAACCCAAACTAAAACAGTCACTCCAAAAATTAATGGCCCAGCATCAGTAACAAACTTTTTTGCATAATTATAAGAGCGTAAAAACAGAGGCTGCCAGTGTGGGAGTCTGTAAGGTGGCAATTCTACGACAAATGGAGTGTCAGGTTTATTTTTGCTTAGAGTTTTTGAGAATAAAACACTAATAAGAAGTGTGGCTATCCAGCCAATAGCATAAAGCCCAAAAAAGCTCATACCTTGTAACCCAACAAGGCCTCCAAGGTATGTGGTCTCAGGTATTAATGCGACAACAAAGAGTGAGTAAACAGGGAGTCTGGCTGAGCATGGTATAAGAGGTAGGCTCATCATTGTGATCCAGCGTCTTTTTGGTGAGCTTATGGTTCTGGCTGCATAGATGGCGGGGATAGCACAAGCATGGGCTGATAGGAGCGGGACAAAGCTTTGCCCATTAAGCCCAAAGAAAGAAAAAAGCCTGTGGCATATAACTGCAGCTCTAGCCATATAGCCGCTGTCTTCAAGTATACCTATAATAAAAGTAAGGACAAAAATTTGTGGGACAAAAACTAAAAAAGAGCCAAGGCCGCCAAAAAGGGCATCAACTACAAAGTCTTTAAACCAACCATCAGATAAAAAAGATGAGGCAATAGCTCCAAGGCCACCAATGGCAGCTTCTGTCATATCCATTAACGGAGAAGACCATGTAAAGATCGACTGAAAAAGTACGAGCATTATAAAAAAGAAAGCTAGGCCGCCAAAAAGAGGAGCTAAGAAAAAAGAATCTAATTTGTTTTGTTTTTTTAATAGATAGCTTGCAGAAAGTGCTGTTTTACTAATTTCTGCAGAAATTTTATTAATTTCTTTAGGGTCTGAGGCAAAACTTTTTGCAGGTACAGTTTGTGCTTTTAAAATCTCTGCTTTTAAAGGCTCTAGCCCAAATTCTGTTTTAGCAGAAAGAGGTATGATAGTGCTGCCTAAAATATTTTGAAGCTTTTCAATATTGAGGTCGCCTTTATCAGCAAGCGCATCAAACATATTAAGAGCAAAAATAATAGGCTTATTGAACTCAATAGCTTTGTTTTGAACCTGCAGAGCCACTCTCAGGCTTGCATTAAGGCGTGTTAAATCTAAAACACAAACAATAAGCTTAATAGAATCATTATTTAAAGTTTTATTAAGTTGGTCTGTTGTTACTTTTTCGTCGTCACTAATGGGGTTTAATGAGTAAGCCCCGGGTAAGTCAACAATAGTGTTTCCTTTAAACTGCCCCTCTTTTACAGAAACAGTGACTCCTGGGTAATTAGCCACTTTTTGATTAAGGCCGGTGAGTCTATTAAAAAGTAATGATTTGCCAGAGTTGGGCTTACCAACTAATAGAATTTTATTCATTAGTCAGTAATTTCAATTTGCGATGAAAGTGCACTCTCTAAAGAAAAAACCTCTGAACCCACTTGATAAACACAAGGAGCACCAAAGCTTAATTTGTTTATGCAAGTTACTCTTTGGTTAAGCCCAAAACCAAGGTCCTTAAGTCTTTTAGTAAAAGAGCCTGAGATGCTACCGTATCCAGAGATAATTCCGCTTTGACTGTTTTTTAAATCGCTTAGTTTCATAAGCTATAAAATAAGGCTATTTGGCAGTCTAAACAATGAAAACTATCTAATGAAAGTTAGTTGATAAAAGGCTTAGTTAGCTTGTCTGTAAGAGGGGCTAGTAACTCACATAAGGGGTATAATCTAAACAACTGATATAACTAGGCTATTTTAAAATAAGAAGACCTTGTTAGTATTGATAAGCACCAGTGGCTAGGTGTATTTTAAGGTATAAATAAAGGGGAGTTAAATGAATATTGAAGGATTAATTGCATCAGCAACAGCTTATGCAATCAAAATGGCGCCAGGTTTAATAATGGCAATTATGACCTATATGATTGGTTCATGGGTTATTAAAATAATTAACTCAAGTGTAGCAAAAATCATGGAAAAAAAGAATGTCGATAAGTCGTTAAGGGGCTTTATGGCAAGCATGCTTTCTATGCTTTTAAAGGCGATGCTTATTATTACAGTGCTTGGAATGCTTGGTGTTAAAACAACATCTTTAGTGGCAATACTTGGTGCTGCTGGTGTTGCTATTGGCTTAGCTCTTAAAGACAGCCTTGGTAACTTTGCTGCTAGTGTAATGATCTTAATTTTTAGGCCTTATAAGGTTGGTGATTTAGTAGAGCTTGATGGCACAGTAGGTAATGTAAAAGACATTCAAGTTTTTTGCACTGTCGTTGAAACCGCAGACAAGAAAACAGTCATTATCCCTAATGGAAAAATCATTACAGGGAAAATCACTAATATGTCTGAGCAGCCTATTATCAGAATAGATCATGTTATTGGTATTGGTTATAGTGATGACATTAAAAAAGCAAAACAAGTTTTACTAGATGTATTAGTTAATGATGAAAGAGTTTTAAAGGATCCAGCTCCATATGTAGGCGTTGGCGAGCTTGCCGAGAGCTCTGTAAATTTTGTATTTAGGCCATGGGTTAAAAACGAGAACTATTGGGATGTTTACTTTGATAGTCTAGAGGCTGCTAAATTAGCTTTGGATGCAAATGGTATATCGATCCCTTTTCCACAAAGAGATGTTCATATTACTAAAGACCTATAAGTAATTGCTGATTGTTTTCAAAGAAGATGCTATAAAAAAGGCATGTCACAATATATATGGTGTGTTGATTTAGGCGGAACTAAAATTCAATCAGCTTTAATTTGTATAGATGAAGCTTTAAATGCAGAGAAAAATCTTTTAGATTTAAAGACTGAAGCTGTTTATTTGAGTGAAGGCCCGCAAGGCTTGGTGGGCCAACTTAAAAGGCTTTATAAAAGCCACAAAGTAGAGGCATCAATCGGTGTTATAGCTTCTGCAGGGCCACTAAATTCAAAAACAGGGGAGCTTCTAAATCCCACTAATCTTAAAACTAATAATCAATCTTGGGGTCGATTTAATATAATAGAGGCCCTGAAAAAAGAGCTAGAGTTTCCTTTGTATTTAGAAAATGATGCAGCAGCCGCTGCTGATGGAGAGTTTTGGCTAAAAGGCATTAAAAGCTTTTTGGTTTTAACTTTAGGTACGGGGCTTGGTGTTGCAGCTTACGTAGATGGCCAAAGAGTGGTTGGGCCTGGAGGTTTGCATCCAGAGGTGAGTCATCAGTCTAGCCATAAAGAGGGCAAAACTTACGAGCAGCTTCTTTCAGCCAAAGTTTGGAAAGCTTCATTAAAAAAAGACTATGATAATAAGAGTTTAGCCCGGGCTCTTCAGCAAAGAGATAAAGAAATTGTTGATAATTTAGAGGTTTATATTAATGATTTGGTGAAGCTGGTTCGTAATTTTTACTTAAGCTATATGCCAGAGAGAGTGGTCTTAGCTGGAGGTTTTGCAGAATTTTTAAGACCAGTTATTGATGAAGTTAATAAAAAGCTTTATAGCTCTACAAAAGACCATCACTTTTTGTCTACATGCCCTAAGGTTATAGTTTCTGAGGATTATAGGCACAATGGGCTTTATGGTGCTGGCTATATAGGCCTTAATATTTTACAGTCTAAAAACAACTAAAGGAAAAGCTATGAATAAGAGTAAAGGTCTCGATCAGATTAATAATATTTGTATTATCTTTTTAGCAGCAGTGGCACTTTTTATTTCTTTAAATTTTTTAAAGCCCGTTTTTGTACCCTTTTTATTTTCTTTATTTTTATTTTCTTTAATTAGTCCCTTTTTGTCTTGGATGCAGTTAAAGCTTGGATTGCCAAGAGCACTAGCTTTGTTAACTACTTTTTTAGGCATTACTCTCCTCACGACCTTTCTTGTTATGTTTATCTCTTCTTCTATTCAAGATTTTATGCAAGAGGCCGACATGTACCTAGAAAAACTCTATTTATTTTCAGGACACTTTTTCAGTCAATTGTCAGAAAAAGGTATCGACATTAATCCAGATGAATTTTTGTGGTCTTATGAAAAGATACCAGTATTAAAGTGGGCTCAATTTATTACTGGTGGATTATTTTCATTTTTAGGGCAAGCATTATTAGTTTTTGTCTTTATTGTCTTTATGGTTTTAGGTAAAAAAAATGCTACAGACCATGGCTTTATTAAAGAAATTGAAAGTCTTATTTCAAGATATACTGCGACTAAGTTTTTAACCTCTTCGATTACAGCAATTATTGTTGGGGCTATTTTATTTAGCTTTAGTGTAGACTTAGCCTTTATGTTTGCTGTCCTTACATTTTTCCTTAACTTTATCCCGAGCGTAGGTTCTGTGATTGCTACTGTAATTACCTTGCCGGTATTATGGCTTCAGTTTGGCTTTGGGGTTCCGTTTTTTGTAGTCTTTTTATTAACAGGAGCTGTTCAGTTAAGTATTGGTAATTTTATAGAGCCAAAACTTATGGGTGAGTCTATGGATTTACATCCTGTAACTATTTTAGTGTTTTTAATTTTTTGGGGAATTATCTGGGGCGTCCCTGGTCTTTTCTTAGCTGTGCCGATTACAGCTGTTTTAAGATGGGTGTTGGCTCAAATGGAGCCAACACAAGCAATAGCCGATTTTATGGCTGGAAGATAATTATACGTTTACATACTTTTTAAAGTAGCGTTTTGTTTCAGCTCTTAATTTAGGAATCATAAAGATCACTGCAATTAAATTTGGAAATACCATAAGCCCAAGCATCATATCAGAAAAGTTAAGAACCATCTGTAGTGATGCATTGGCACCAAGAAAAGCTAGAAAGCAGTAAAAAAGTTTATAGCAAATGATTAGCTTTTTGTTTCCTTTGCCACCAGTCAGGTAATCTACAGCTTGCTCGCCATAATAAGACCAGCTAAGTAGTGTAGAATAAGCAAACAAGAAAACAGCAATAGGTACAAAAATACTTCCAAAACCTGGGAGTACAGAGTCAAAAGAAGCCGCTGTTAAATTTACGCCCTCAAGGCCAGGGGTCATCCATTGTCCTGATAACAAGATCACAAGAGCTGTTAAAGTACAGATAACCACTGTGTCCACAAAAGGTTCTAGTAGTGCAACAATGCCTTCACGGATAGGTTCACTTGTAGAGGCAGCAGAGTGGGCGATTGGTGAAGAGCCAAGGCCTGCTTCATTTGAAAAGCAACCTCGTTTCACACCTTGCATAATAACTTCTCTGACAGCAATACCAGTAAAGCCACCAGCTGCTGCTGTACCACTAAATGCATCTCCAAAAATTTGTGCAAACATAGATGGGACTTTTTCAAAATTCATAAAAATAACTGCCAATGCGCCTAAGACATAAAGGCCACCCATAAAAGGAACAAGCTTTGAAGTTACTGATCCAATACGTTTAATACCACCTAGGATAACTACAGCAGTAAGGACAGCTAAAACAGCTCCTGTTAAAATAGTGCTGATTTGAAATTTATCATTTAAAATAGAGGCCACTTGATTGGATTGAAACATGTTGCCGGCACCAAATGTGGCACACATACAGGCAAAGGCAAAAAACATTGCCAGTGGACTAGAGATTAATTTTTGAAGTTTTGTATTTCCGCTAAATAGTCCTCGTTTAATATAGTACATAGGGCCGCCCTGAACTTTGCCATCAGGGTCTATCGTTCTGTGCATAATAGCCAAACTACATTCAGAGTACTTAGTAGCCATTCCTAGAAGGCCAGTAACAATCATCCAAAATGTGGCTCCCGGGCCACCCATTTTAATGGCAACAGCTACACCAGCAATATTGCCAAGGCCAACAGTTGCAGACAGGGCTGTAGCTAAAGCTTCAAAGTGAGAGATTTCACCAGGTGCATCAGGGTCAGAGTATTTACCGCGGACAACCTGTATTGCATGCATAAAGCCTCTTATTTGAGGAAAGCCCATAGCTATTGTTAAGAATAATCCTGTGCCCACTAATAAGAAGACAAGGAAGGGGCTCCAGACAATGCCTACGCCAGTGGCTATGAGTGCATCAAGTTTTTCCATACAGATCCTTTCAATAAGGTTTTTAAGTAAAGCTTAAATGATTAAAGCTTCAGCTTCTAATTCTGATATGTTTACTAAGGTCCGTAAAGCGATAGGTCTAGTTTGCTTAATTTAGATGCTGTATTTGAAAAATTTATTTAAGGGGCTAAATGAAAAAAAACATAGTATTGCTACTATGCTTTTGTGTTTTTTAAAAAATAGCCTGAATTAGTTAGCTGTGTATCCACATTCAAAAAGGCCGCCAGATTCTATACAACTAAATTCACCATCAATATCTGCAACGGTATAAGTAGAGGCAGAGTAAGAAACTGTGCGATGGCTTGCTGGTAGGCTAGCTTGGTCGTCATGAAGCTGCTCCATAGCTTTATAAAGGTTATAAGAAACTGAGAGTGAGCTGCTAGAGCGTAAGAAAGACTCATGGCTTAAATCACAATTAAAGCTAATAACAGTAGACCCAACAAGGTCACCACGGCCACCACCTGGATCAAAGCTACACTTAACCCATTCGCTACCATCTTCAATGACTAAGTCATATCCATTGTCTTGATTAACTCTATTAAGGCTGTCGCTAGGAGCAAGATTGAGGGCGTTAAATAAAGAGGCTGATGCCGCTAAATTATTAGAAGATTTAGATAAAGATACACTGGGCTCAGAAGATAAAGCGTTAAGCCCTGAAACTGAAGAAAAGCTTAGCGGGCTTTCTTCGCCAGCTAAGTCTACCTGTCCGCAGTTTTGAAACGATACGAGGATAACTGTGGCACTAATAAGTACTAATAGTTTGCTTCTTGTTTTCATTAAGCTCCCTTTGCTTTTTATTTTTGTTGGGCCTGACTTTTTTATATGCCATGCCTT
Organism: Bdellovibrionales bacterium; assembly: GCA_023299885.1. GTDB lineage: Bacteria > Bdellovibrionota > Bdellovibrionia > Bdellovibrionales > UBA1609 > JALZUS01. Next base: position 9,448 of record JALZUS010000057.1, read on the forward strand.
ACAAGAGATTTATCGGAAGCCTCATTAATAAGTTTAAGCTTTTATTGAAAAAACTTAATATTTTTAAATACTTACGTTAACTTTTTTACAGCCGTCTAAAAGTTAACGTATTAAAGTGAGACATTCGATATGAGAATTAATTTAAATAGGCCTCATGTATTTGGAGTAAAATCTAATTAAATTAAATAGGGTTGCTGGAGTGTTGCCTTTACAGTTTTATTTTTTCTTTTATAGAGCTAGCGCTGCAGTTTTCTTGTGTACCTGCTGAAAGATTTTTAATGCAAACCTCTTTTTTTGCCATTTCATCTTCGCCAATAATAATAACGTAGTCGGCACCCAATTTAGCGGCTTTTTTCATGCGTTTTGAGAGGTTGCCTGTGTAAGTGAGCTCACAGGTAACTCCCTTAGTGCGGAGTTGGTTGAGTATATTGAGAGTATAGTTATCACATTTTTCATCAAGACTGATGAAAACAACGGGTTTGTTTTGATTTTTAGTTTCGCCTAAAAGTAGGCCTAAGCGTTCAACTCCGGCAGCTAAGCCAACGCTTGCCATTTCTGGGCCGCCCATCGTTTTTACAAGTCCATCATATCGTCCACCAGACAAAACGGTATCTTGTGCGCCAAGGCCTTCAGCTTTAAATTCAAAAACTACATGGTTGTAGTAATCTAAGCCACGAACCAAGCGACTGTTTTTTGTGTACTGTAAGCCTAAAGCATCAAGGCCACTTAATATTTTACTGTAATAGTTTTGAGAAACTTCATTAAGGTAGTCATCAATGGCAGGTGCATTTTTATTAATTTCTTTATCGCCTTTGTCTTTAGAGTCTAAAATGCGCAATGGATTTTGTGAAAGTCTGCGTAAGCTATCTTCACTTAAATTCTCTTTATGTTGGTTGTAGAAGCTAACCAAGGCCTCTTTGTATTTATCGCGGCTTTCTTTGTCGCCAATGCTGTT
>JALZUS010000058.1 GCA_023299885.1 Bdellovibrionales bacterium
AAATAGATTTTTTTATTTTTATTACGAGTAATTTTAATAAGAGATGAAGTAATATTATCTTCTGTATAGGGCTGCTCTAAACGGAGCTTTTTATCCCCTGTTTTAATAAAGGCTATAACTTGATCTGTATTACCAATACCCTGTAAATGCTCTTTTGATACTTTTAAATCAGAATAAGAGTTGTAAACATTAATTTTTACCTTATCAGAGTAATCTTCATAAAACTTTACTTTGTCTCTTAAAGTATTAACAACCGCTTTATCTTGATCGCCCCTATGAAATACTAAAAACTCAATATCACTACCAATAGCATCTATTATCTTTTGAGATTGGTCAGAAAGTGAGAATAGCTTTTCTGTTGTTAAATCAAAGATTTTATTGTTTTTAAAAGCCAAGTAATTAACTGATGACAGCAGAGCAATTGCTATTAAAACAACTAAACCCATACTCATTCCATTTTTAGTTGTTTTTAAGCTAAAAAATTCTTTATAGAATTTAAAATCAAAGAGGACTGCTGCAAAAGCACACCCAATACTCAGGCCCAAAAATATAGCCAACAATGACATCCATCCACCCAAAATATACCTCAAAGAAAAAAGTATAAGTGTAGAAAGCAAACTACCCAGCCATAAAATTTTTGACATCTTAGACATAACTACCTCCACCTCGTTGCTTCAATCATTCTTTGAGTTAAAAATACAAAAAAGATAATAACACTTAAAAAGAACACAAGGCCACCCACAGACATTGTCCCTTTTAAAAACGCGTATAATTGATTGGGTACAGATATATATTCAAAAAATTCTACAGCAGCAGAACCTTTTGCCGACATAGCCGCTTGCGCCATTAACCATAAGATAAGGTTAAATACTATACCCAAAATAACGCTCAAAACTGAAGATTGAGTGATTGATGAAGCTAGTAACCCTAAAGCCACATATAAAGCAGTCACTAAAACTAGGCCTGCATAAGCTACTAACAAGACTGTCCATGAAAATTTAGCAAAGAAGCTTAAAAGCATAGGATAGAACAAAGTAATACCTATTAGTAAAAGACTCACTCCAAAGCCCGCAACAAACTTACCTACAGCAATATCTGTAGATGTAATTGGGGACGTTAAAAGTAAATCATAGCTTTTTTGCTTCTTTTCTTCTGATATAAGCTTCATTGTAATGGCCGGTATTGCAAAAATAAAAATAATATTCACGAAAGAAACTAGGGATACAAATAAATTATAATGTAGATTTAAATTGCCTCCACCTAACTGCATTGGGTTACTAGACTGATATGCAAACTGAATAACAGCTCGCATAAAATTAGAACCCCAGATAGCTGAACATAAAAAAGCAATAATAAAAAACGTAGGGCTAAAAACAATAGTTTTAAAATCTTTCCATGCAATGGCTTTTATAGCTCTCATTGGTTACCCCCATCTTTACTTTCTTTTTTGCTAGTTAGCTTAATGAAGACATCTTCTAATGAGTCTTGCTCTATACTAAAGCTAACTAGCCCCGCCTCACTTGTAGCTATTACTTTAGATAGCTCTGCAATATGTGAAGACTCACCTTCAAAGCTTATTATAAGCTCTTTGCCATTAACTTTTACCGAGTTAACAAACTTCAAACTATTAAGCTTTGCAACTAAACCATTCATTCCGCTTTCGTTAAAACACAAGGTCTTAATTACTTTTTGTGAAGCACCTGCCTCAGAGACTAAGCTCTTATGACTTATAATTTTTCCTTCATTAATAATAATATATCTTTCACAAGTCGCCTGGACTTCAGATAAAATATGAGTTGAAAAAATAATAGTATGCTTACCCTTAAGTGAGTTAATCAGACTTCTGATTTCTGCCACTTGATTTGGATCTAACCCAACAGTAGGTTCATCTAAAATTAAAACTTCTGGCTGACTCACAAGAGCCTGGGCTATGCCGACTCTTTGCCTAAAGCCTTTTGATAAATTCTCAATACGACGGTGAGCCACTTCGTTAAGCTGTGTCGCAGACAAGGCATAATCAATATATTCTTTTATCTTATCAGCAGGCACACTTTTTAGTTCAGCAACAAATTTAAGGTAATCCTTTACCTTCATCTCCGGATACAATGGTGGAGCCTCTGGCAGATAGCCAATTTTCTTTTTAACAGCTACAGGGTTTTCAAAAACATCTTCACCGCCAATCATAGCTTCGCCAGATGTTGGAGCCATAAAGCCTGTTATGATTTTCATTGTTGTACTTTTTCCCGCCCCATTAGGACCTAAAAAACCTACAACCTCACCCTTGGCAATTTCAAAGCTTAAATTATCTATAGCTTTTCTATCGCCATAAACCTTTGTTAAATTTTTAACTTTTATCATTCTTATATTGTGACACAAAATACACGCTCTTTAGAATAGGTAACGCGCCCTAGTTTATCCCCTTTTATAGGTTTTACATATCTCTTTTCGGTGACAATAACATCGTACCTGCCCTCAGGCGACTTAATGCTTTCTTTCAGTAGCCACTCACAAGCCTCAATCATAACTGAATCAGATATCTGCTCTTTTTTGTTTCTGTGAATAAGAGCATGGCTTCCAGGAGCATCTTTTACATGCAGCCACAAAAACCATGCTGGAGACTTACGCAATAGCTGTAAATTTTCAGTGGCAGACTTACCCCTCACCACAACAAACCCATCAGACAAGTGAAAAGTACGCCCCTTTAGCCCGCTAGACTTAAGGAGTGTCGGCTTATTTACTGACTTTAATAGACCAGAGTAGTCTTTATTTTCTTGTTTTAATCTGTACCCATCGAGCTCCGCATTTAGCTCTTTTAATTTTTTCTCTACAACTGGTAGTTTTGATTTATTTTGCTTACCTTTTTCAAAAAAATAATCCACGAGCTCATGTCCTGAAAAATTTTGAGGGTTATGGCTATTAATAAAAGCCTGCAACTCAGCGGGCACCTCACCAACCAATAAAGCCTGAGCGGCTTCTTTGTATTTAGAGCTACGCTTTTCTTCAAGCGAGCTCTCTACCTTTGAAATTGTCTTTTCTAGTTTTTTAATTTTTTTTGACAGCAATACTTCCGGGCTTTGCTTGTTTTTTTTAATAGATTTTTCTGGCATCACAGCACTAGCTAGTTCTGATAAACTTTTTAAAGACTCAAACTCGCTTGCAGACTCTTCTATGGGCTCTAACACGCTAGGACGACTTAAAGATATTGTTTTATCCCCATCAATTAGCAAAATATTAAAGGCATGAGGTACAAGCTGTAGCTCTATTTTTTTATGAGCACTAATTTCTATAACCAAAACACGACCCCAACCCACTTTGCGAAAAACAGAAGTCACCTCATGGCTCTTATAATGCTTATCAAAGTATATAGTTATTGGCTTTACTAATGATTTTTTTGACCTAAATTCATCAGCGCCCAACAGTGCCGCTTTTGGTTTTGCTTTTTGAGTATTAACCACTAAGTTAATAACGGAGCTACCGTCCCAAAATTTAAAAGCTAATAATTGCGGTTGGAAATTAATAGATTGAAGGCTTAGGCTATATTGCCCAAGGTATTTTGCAATTAAATCGAATTCTCCAAGCTTCACAAGCTTATACTATGTATTAACACTCAGAGAGTCCAGCTGACAGCAGCCTACTTATTGATTTTTATAGAGCTCCGTTTTGAACATTGATTAACTCTTTTCGATGGTTAATTGTCCACTGGTCGTCTGTACTTCCACCCAAAGAATCTCGATGAGCAGCTGCAGTCATAGTAAAAGTACTAGCTGTAGGAGCCATTACTAGTCCAGCAATACGCAGATTGACCCCAGCGCCAGAAAAACGGAAATTTTGAGATATTCCACCAGCATAAGTTGTTGAGCAAATAAAAGCTGTGTTTTCATTTAAATTTGCTCAAGCCTCCGTCTGCTTAGCTTTACGTTGAAACTTTTGAAACTGAGGGATCGCAACAGCAGATAAAATACCAATAATGGCAACAACAACCATAAGTTCTATCAAAGAAAAACCTTTATTATTTCTGAACACAAAAATACCTCTGGTATAATATTATCAAATATTTTTTATATTTTTGCAAAAAAATAAAATTTAATACTTAAAACGTGTCAAATTGAGACTTACAGGCTACCGCCCACAGCCTGGACAGGCTTTAGGCTTTTTTGTGAAGTCACCCAAAATGCAGTAGAAAATGATTTAGCTGTGCTCTTATGCTTTTCTGGCAGAGTAAACTCCATAGAAAATGAATTTTCACCACTTTTCTTCATATCTTTTTTAGCAAAAGATAAAACTACAAATTCATGCACCAAAGTTTCCCCTGTATTCTCCCCTGCTGTTACTTTTGTGTTTAAGCCATTACCCATGATGGCTCCAAAAAGTCTAAAACCCTCTTCGCTTTTTGTCTTAAGGCCTGTCGGCTTAAATGTTGCTTTATAAGTATTTCCTTTAACCTGCACCACCTTAAGCACACCCACTTCTTCGCCTGCTTTTTCAGGCACATACTGGTGACCGTTCTGAGTACGCCCACCATCTAGAGTAAACTGTGGTGTGTATACCGTTCTTTTGCCCCACTCTTTTGAATAAGATCTTTGACGTGTGGCAAATTCTTTTTTTGAAAATTTATCTACCCATCCTAAATAGTTCCAATAATCGACATGAAACTCTAAGGGCACAAATGTTTTCCATAAATTTGGGTTCGTTTTTTGCTTTGAAAGCCATCTTTCTGCAGGCGGACAACTGCTGCAGCCTTGAGAGCTATAAAGCTCCAATAAATGAACTTTTTTTGAAGAACTTGTATAAGTTTTATTTTGAGCGAAGACAGTGGAAACTGAAACAAGGGATATTAATACAATAATAAATTTCAAAATAAGGGCCTTTCTATAAAGGCTTATTAAACCACTTTATGACATCTACACCATAATAGATTTACTTAATTTGCTTTTTAGTAACTATATGTAAATAAAGCCCGATCCATGCAAGACTTGTCTCATATTGAAACTTACAGCAGTGACTTTTAGCTGATGTACTGGCATAAACTAATTAAAGTTTAGGGGGCCGATATAGATAATCAAGCCAACAGAAGAGAGTTTTTAAAATTCATGAGTGCTGCCACTGTAACAGCGACCACAGCCACTTCATTGATAAGCTGCCAATCTCAAGCAAAAAAAATCATTCCACCGGCACCATTCAACCCCTTAGCGCCTAGCTCAGAAGATGCGCTTAAATTAGTACCTGGCCTCAGCTATGAAATCCTCATTAAGTACGATACCCCTATAAATAATGCTGGTGAAAAATTTGGTTTTAATAATGACTATATTGCTTATATAGGAACCAAAAACGATGGCATTATTATGGTAAACCATGAATACAATAACCCTTTGTTTGTCAGCGGCTTTGATAGGCAAGGCAAACTTAAAAAAACAAAAACGCAATTCGATAAAGAAAGAGCCTCTCTAGGTGTTAGCCTCTTAAAAATAACAAAAGAAAAAAGCAAATGGTCTATCGACTTAAAAAGCAAATATAATAAAAGAATTCATGGTGGCAGTAAAATACCAATTATAGCCGACAGAGAGATTGTAAAAAATAATATAGCTACAGGCACAATGGCCAACTGTGCTGGCGGTATCACACCCTGGGGGACCTTTCTTACATGTGAAGAAAACTATAACCACTACTATGGAGAGTGGAAATATGACAGCAAAGGCAATAAAGCAGGGAAACAAAAACGAAATAAAACTTATAACAACGGTTGGGACCAATTTGAAAATCAAAACCCCGAGCAATACGGCTGGGTTGTTGAAGTTAACCCTAAGACCGGCACAGCAAAAAAGCTTACATCCCTAGGCCGCTTTTCCCACGAGAGTGCAACAGTCACACTTTCAAAAGATGGCTACCCCGTCGTTTACACAGGTGACGATAAAGCTAATGAGTATTTATATAAGTTTGTGTCCTCACAAAAAAAATCTTTAGAAAAGGGCGAGCTCTTTGTAGCCAATACTAAAAAAGGAAAGTGGATTTCATTAGATATTAATAAACAGCCAAAGCTTAAAGAAAACTTTAAAGACCAAACTGAAGTTTTAATACGAGCTAGAGCCGCTGCTAGATTATTAGGAGCTACCGAACTGGATAGGCCTGAAGATATAGAAATAGAACCTAAGACAAATACAGTTTTTGTAGCCCTTACCAACAATATCACTACAGCCAATGCCCACGGTTCGATACTTAAATTAGAAGAAACCAATGCCGATGCAAAATCATTAACCTTTAAAGCTTCAAAATTTTTAACTGGAGGGCTTAACGGTGGGCTTTCTTGCCCCGATAATTTAGCTTTTGATGCCAACGGAAACCTATGGGTCACAACAGATATTTCTGATAAGCTTACTAACCAGTTTCCGTACTCTAAGTTTAAAAATAATGGTTTGTTTTATGTACCCATGAGTGGCGCTAACGCCGGCAGAGCCATGCAAGTGGCCTCGGCTCCCAATCAAGCTGAGTTTACTGGAATTTGTTTTTTACCAGACAATAAAACCCTACTGCTTTCTGTACAGCACCCTGGTGGCGCCACTAAAAAGCTCTCAAAGCCTACAAGCCATTGGCCCCATGGTGGCAAAAACCTACCAAAGCCCGCCGTTGTAGCGATTACTGGTGAGCTAATGGATAAATTATTAGGGTAGAGTTATTTACTGCACTTTTTTTCTAGGTCATCAATGATAGAAATATGGTTTTTGTACTCTTCTATACTCGCTGATCCACCTGTAGTCGAAATACTTCTCATATATAACTTATATTTCTCAACTTCGTAATTATCAACAGTAGTGAATCTTATTCTTTTACCACTTTCTGATTGAGTATATTCTTCATCAAACCAGGCCATCCTACCTTCTTCGTATTTTTTTATATTAGAAAAATTAGTACAATCTACAGAGTCTAAAAGCAAATCAGTTGTAACTGCAATTAACTTAGCTGACCTCTCTTCGTATGGCTTTAAATCTTTAGCTGTTCGTTGATTAATTACTGTATGAATTAGATTGCTTTCACTACTGTTTATATTTTTATTTACTAAGTGATAAATCCAATACCTAGTCCACGGGCTATAGCCATCAAGGTAATATGCATATTCATGATCTTTATTCTTTTCTTTGAAGTCTGCTAAATTTTTGGATACCTCCACTAACTCTCTCTCTACATAGGCTAAGTGCTTTTGCAAAGCTGCTTTATTCGCAGGCTTATATTTTAAAAGTAATGAAATAGCATCTTCAACTTCATCATATAAATCTGAAGCGATGTCTACATCAATTTCTGACAAAGCTTTGTTTTTTGCTTTTTCATAGTTTAATTTTATAGCTCTCAAAACTTTTTCTGTAGAATATTCATTACCTCTTAGTATAAATAAAGCACCTCGATTTAATGAGTCATTTCGTGAATTTAATTGTTTATAAACTTTTTCTGAGATCTTAATATCTTTCACCTCGAGGCAACCTACAGCCCACATAGTAAACACATCCCACTCGCCTGAGTAAAAGGCATCTATTGTAAGCCCTGGTATTTCTAAATCCATAGTACAAATAAGCTCGGCTCTTTCTCTTGGAACATTAGCAGCCTTTAAATCCCCAATTAAATTATTTCTGTAGCTAGTAATTTCATCTTTTGAAAAGATATTTAACTCGTCAGAAATTTCTAGCATTGTCGCTCTTATCTGAAGCATCCCAGGTATGTCCTGCCTAAGGTATTTATCAAATGTGGCTTTTGCATTTGCGTTGGTTGAAATTGCTTTCTTGATTTCATCTTTGATTTTTACTGGTATTGATTTAAAAAAGCTTTCCAGTTTAGAAGCTGATTTTTTAAATTTAGCAGTGTAATAACTTGGATTTAATATACTTTTTTGCTCTAAACTTTTAGACTCAGAGTCTGAAAGCTCAAGTATTTTTTCATCTCCTGAGTTATACGTATACTCCCTCATTCCATTTTCTATCTGATCTAAATAATAAGAGATAAAAGGCAACGATTCTAATAACTTAGACTCGTCATCAAGTATTTCATTAATATGCGCAAGTTTCTGTATTTCTGTGACATTATCACTCATTAACATACATGCAGAGCTCGACATCTTATCTAAAGACCCAGCCGCTTGCTCTTGGCTTGTAACTGCCAATGATTTTGTCCAATTTGTATTACTTTTTTCTGCAGACACTTCACTAAGATGCTTTTCATAATCAGGAAGCCTTTTAAAGTAATCCACAAGCATATGCCTTACATTTTGACCTGCTGGCCCTACAGAATCAAAGCCGTAAATTTTTTCTACAGAACTAAAGGCACGGCTCATTCTGTTATGAAAACTTGGCCCTACTGGAGAGTACCTAAAAGCAGCAATCTGTTGTGCTTCAAGCTCTGAAAAACCATCTTCCACTAAAACTCTTATATAAGCCTCTGGAGACCTATGGTCTTTTGCTTTGCCCGCTAGCGTATTACAACCAAATAAAAAGACCTCTTTTGGATTATTTAAAATGCCCTCACAAGAATTAGTGCAAGATAAAGCCTCTAATTTTTCCATAGAAAGAGTTTTCCCTGAGTCTCCAAAAAACTCACCGCCAAAATGTCCTGATACAACTAAAACATCACATTTTACTCCCGACTGACAAGACTCATCCATCCAATCGTCACCATCATTATCATCGCCAGCGTCAGTAAGTTCTATAAAGTTAAAGTTAGGCAATGCTTGCTGAAAAACTTCTCTCTCATCTTTAGAGTTAATTGTTATCGTACATACAGTTTTTTTATTTGGGTCTAAATTAGAAACCTTGTCGTCTAAAGAGGCTATACTACGAGTTGCAGTATGCTTTTTAAATACTCTTTTAGGTTTATTTTTATCTACTATTTTCTGTAAAGTATCACTGCTAATAGCAGCTTTTTTAGTTGCCGATGTACATCCAAAAAGTAGCACAATAACCAAGGCATTTATTATTTTAAACATAGTATTTCCTTATTTAGTTTTAATAATTACAGTAGTTTATCGGAAATATGAGGCTACAAATTAAGCCAAAGAGCCCTAACTAGACCTTATTTATAAAATGCCTAACTGAGAGATATTTAGATCACTAGACCTGCCACACAGACCAACTTCCCAATTTAAGACAGACTAAATACTTGTATAGCTTTTAAATTTCTATAAATCGATACCCTCTGATACAATCCAATATAGAGGTGCCTAGCATGAATATTACTAAAAATAAAAAAGGATTCACGCTCATAGAGCTTATGGTCGTTGTTGTCATCATTGGCATACTAGCCACTATTGCTGTACCTCAATATCAAAAGTTTCAAAAAAAATCGAGACAAAGTGAAGCTAAAGCTGGGCTTGCTGACCTCTACACGGCACAGCAAGTTTTTAAATTACAGCATAAAACTTATTATAATAACCTTTGGGCAACAGGATATGAACCAGTAGGAGTTATGCACTATGCAGCCTATATAATTACTGAAACAGGAGTAACGACTCCACCAGGGTTTAACACAAGTACTTTGCAAAAAGGGGCCCTCAATACAACAGTACAAATTTGTGGAACTTCGTTTGCCGATGGAATTAGCCAAGATTGTATGCGACTGCCTGAAAGCATACCTGACGCCTCTGATATACCTAACTTATTTGACCATAGAGCTACTCCTACAACTTTTTTAGCTGGAGCAGCCACTAAGTCTGATGACTTTTATGATGTGTGGACGATAGACCATAGAAAAACATTTGTTAATGTAATTGATGGGGTTTTAAATTAAACGCCTACTCTTCGTCATCTTCAGAGCCTAAGCCATACTTCTCTACTCTATATCGCATAGACCTAAAAGAAATATTTAGTAGCTTTGCCGCTCTTTTCTTAACACCACCAGATGCATGAATGGCTTTAACAATAAGTTCTTTTTCAATTTGCCCAATAATTTTATCAATATCTACACCTTCTTCGGTGATTTCAATCTCGTGGCTTGAAGCTAGTTTCCTCTCCCCTGAGCTGGTAGGCACAAGCGGAGGCAAACTCTCAGGCAAAATGGCATGACCACCCTCAAGAGCTACAGTTCTTTCAATAATGTTCTCAAGCTCACGAACGTTACCTGGGTATTTATATGTTTTTAATATCTCCATGGCTTCATCTGATATTTTATTTATAGGTTTTGCCATCTTCTCTACATACTTATTTAAAAAGTGATTAGCTAACATTGGGATATCACCTTCACGATCTCTTAGTGCTGGTGATTTAATTAAAATAACATTTAAACGATAGTATAAATCTTCTCTAAATGTGCCCTCTTTAACCATAGCGGCTAAATCTCTATTAGTAGCTGCAATAATTCTTACAGTCACTTTAGTATCATCAACAGCACCTACTTTGCGAATCACTTGCTCTTGCAAAGCACGTAGTAATTTTACCTGGATAGTTAAAGGCAACTCCCCAACCTCATCTAAAAATAGAGTTCCACCATCAGCAGCCTCAAACATACCGATTTTATCAGATATTGCACCAGTAAATGAGCCCTTTTTATGACCAAACATTTCTGATTCCATTAAGTTTTCAGGGATGGCTCCGCAGTTTACAGGAACAAAAGCTCTTTCCTTTAAAGGGCCATTATAATGGATAGCCTTAGCTACCATTTCTTTACCCGTACCACTTTCACCCGTCACTAATACGTTTGTAGGTGCTATCGAAACTCTTCGAATCACTTCAAAAAGCTTATGCATGATATCTGAGTTACCAATTAAATTCTGAAACTTATTTTCTTTAACTAAAACTTTTTTTAAGCTTCTAATTTCTCTCTCTAAACCTTTACTCTTTAAAGCATTGGCAATAACAATACGAACTTCATCAATTTTAAAAGGTTTAGAAATATAATCATAAGCCCCCATCTTCATAGCCTCTACAGCTGTTTCTGATGTTCCAAAAGCCGTAATCATCATAAAAAGCATATCAGGATCTTGATCTTTCACATGGTGAAGGAGCTCTATGCCTGTCATATTAGGCATCTGCATATCTGAAATAATAAGATCAAAGCTCTTCTTCTTAAGAGTTTCTACAGCTTTCTGACCGTCTTCTGCCAAGGTCACATCATAACCTTCTTTTTTAAGCATAATCTGTAAAAATTCTCTTATAGACTCTTCATCATCAACTACTAATATTTTCTTTTTAGACATATATCCCTCTTTAACTAGATAATAATATACCCGAGAGATAGCTTATTGATTAGCTCTATACCCCTGTTTGTCCAGTCTATATTTATGATGCAAATTGCTTTTTTTGACCTGAACCCATAAATGATTCAATTGGAAACTCTATAATAAACTCTGTACCCACGCCTATCTCACTGGTTACCCTTACCGAAGCCCCATGAGATTCAAAAATCCTATGAGTGATAGCAAGCCCTAAGCCCGTACCTTTAACTTTTGTTGTATGAAAAGGTTCAAAAATCTTATTTAACTGCTCTTCTGGTATCCCCAAACCATAGTCTTTAATTTTTACAATAATAGTCCCCGGCTCATCATAAGTAGAGATATTAAGTCTTACAATGTCTTTGCCTTCCATCGCCTGGATACCGTTAGATACAATATTTATGAAAGCTTGCTTTAGCTTATTACTATGACCAACAAATTGAGATTTAGCTGTAAACGCTTTAACAAAATTTAATTTTGTACCATGCTGTGGATTATTTTTACTCAACTCGCATATCTCATTAAGTAGTTCATTAATTTTAATAATATCTTCACCGGCCTGCTGGGGCTTAGCGTATTCTAAAAATTCAGTAACTAACCCATCTAATCGATCTATTTCTTTTAAAACTATTCTTGATAGTCTTTCTTTATCTTCACCATCCTCTAAAGCTTTCATAAGCTGCAAAGAGCCACTAATACTAGCCAGTGGATTTCTAATTTCATGAGCTATACCAGCTGCTAATTGCCCCACTGCTGCAAGCTTTTCACTTTGCTGTAATTTTCTTTCTAAATTATAAACATCTGTTTTATCATTCACTAAGAGTACATGCCCCTTAACCTCATCAGTATGTATAGGCGTAGATACAATATTAAGAATTTTACTACTATTACTTTTTGAAAACGTATTAATTTTAATTGTTTTAGTGACTGGCTCACCGGACGCGCATAGATCTTCAATTTTTTGAAAATCAGAGAAAAATAACTCTTTAACAGACAGCCCCGAAGTAGCACCACCAAAAAGCTCATTAGCAGAAGGGTTTGCATGCTTTATCCTACCGCTCTCTATTAAGAGCATAGCTGGCTTAATATTATTAACAATAATATTATTTAAACTTTTTAGATCTACTATCTCTTTATTCTGCTGCTTTACTTTGCCCTCTAAAGCTTTGTATAAATCTAAAAAATTAGTGGACAAATGAGCTGTCAGTAAAAATGTTGCATTATTAATGAGGACCGCTAACAGCAATGGTAACGTCCCCATAGGTGTCATGCTTGATTGAATATTAAAAAGTATACAAGAAAAAAGCGCTAGCTTAATAGCATAATCTTTTGAAAAGTAAACAGAAGATATTATAATTTGAGCCACATAGAAAACAACAATTAGACTTTGGAAGTCCTTCAGTGAAATAGAAAACACCATTAAGGCCGCAGAGACTACTGGCAGTAAAAATTGATCCCACCTTGTATTCTTGATCCCATGTAAAAACAATGAAAGGCTTGTCACTAAAAATACTAGCCCATATGTCATATTAACTTTATTAAAATCAATAAATGGGCTTAATTGAAAATAAGAGACTATAGCGACAATAAATAGCATGCCCCATAATGCATTAATAGCACTATGCAGATGATTTTTTTTACTGCTCACTAAAGCTTTCATTCTTAAGCTCCAACCGCATCAGCTAAGTTAAATACTGGTAAGTACATTGCCACAACAAGCCCGCCAACAACAACGCCTAAAAAAGCCATCATGATAGGCTCAATCATACTTGTAAGAGAGTCGGCAGCGACTTCAACTTCCTCTTCGTAAAAGTCAGCCACCTTACCTAGCATAGTATCCAAACTACCAGATTGCTCACCAATACTAATCATTTGAGATACCATCTCAGGGATAAAAGGAGAATTTTGAAGCGGTGTAGAAAGCATTTTACCTTGAGAGATATACTCTTTACATTCTAGTAAAGTATTTTCTAAAACCTTATTACCAGCTGTTGCAGCAGCAATATCTAAAGATTCAATAACTCTAACACCAGACATAATTAGCGTCGAAAGTGTTCTTGTAAATCTAGCTACTGAACTTTTTAAAATTAAATCTCCAAAAAGTGGGGTTTTTAATAATATTCTATCAATATTTTCTTTACCCGCTTTAGTTGCATAATACTTTTTAATAACTGTTGGAATACCGAAGGCTGCAGCTATAATGACATACCACCTTGCTTTTACAAAATTACTCAAATCAATCACTAGCTGAGTAAGCGCTGGCAGCTCTTTACCACCATCAGAAAATAGCTTTTCAAAAGCCGGAACAACAAAGAATAAAATAGCAGCAACTACTACAGCTGCAATAACTAAAATCGCTATTGGATAAACCAAGGCGCCTTTTACTTTTCTTTTTAAAGCCACAGCTTTTTCTATATATTCAGCAAGACGCTTTAAAACATCTTCTAAAACACCACCCTCTTCACCGGCAGTCACCAAGTTGACATACATTGTATCAAAAGCGCCAGGATACGACTTCATGCTTTCTGCTAATCTTTTACCGCCCTCAATATCATCTATAAGTCCCCTTAAAACAGTATTAAGCTCTGGACTCCTGGCTTTACCAGTCATAGCCTCTAAACTCTCTATAATAGGAACACCTGCTCCCATCAAAACAGCAAATTGCCTTGTGAAAATCTTCATCTCATCGATATCTACTTTAACGGCCTTACCTGACTTCTTTTTTTCAGAAGAGTGAAGCTCAATAAGCATTGGCATAAATTGGTTAGAGCGAATTTTTACCCTAGCTTCAGTGATACTTTCAGCATCAACCGTGCCTTTAACTAATTTTCCCTCTAATGTTTTAGCTTCATAGGTGTACTTTGGCATTTAAAACCCCGCCTTTTTTAACATGCTGTCTAATTCTTCTGGTTGAGGCGATGCTAAAAAAGCATGCTTTACATCAATTTTTCTTTTAATAACAAAATCCATCAAAGCTTGGTTAAACGAGAAATTACCCAAACTATCTCTATCTATTTTTATAAGCTCAATAGCTTTATCAGTTTCATCAGAAAAAATAGCTTTTTTTACATCATTATCTAAGAAAATAAGCTCAGATATAGGCATAAGCTCTTTACTAATAGATGGTACAAGCTTTTGAAAAACTATAACTTTTAAAGCCTTCATCAGTTGAGCCTCTAAATGCACTATTTCTTTATTTTTTAGTACAGCTCTCAAAGAGTCTACTGCACACAAAGAACTTGAAGAATTTATTTCTCCAAAAACTAAACAGCCTGAATTTACTAGCTCTATCGCTTTTTTTAAATTTTTAATATCTTTTATATCTCTTATTAGTACTATTTTTGGGCACAAGCTCTCTATAGGCTGATTTTTTACAGTCTTTATCTGCGACAACAGGCCTTTACCCTCTTTATAAGTGTACTCTACAGGATCTTCTATAGTTAAAATATTTAACCTGCTATTTCTATTAAAGTAATCAACGACTGCAGAGGATAATGTTGTTTTACCACTACTTAATGGGCCAGAAAATAATACCAATCCTTTTTCAAAATTTAATACAGATTTAAAAGAAGATGGTAAGTTTAAGTCTTTAAGAACAGGCAACTCAGAAAAAAGTCTTCTAAAAACTCCATTGACGCCATCTATTGTTTGAAAAACACTAAGCCTAAACCTGTGTCCCTCAGGACCTTCAAAACTTATCACAGTTTTTTTACCATCTAAAAAGTTCTGCTGCTGCTCTTCTGATAGCATTTCAAAGCATAAGGACTTAGCTTCTTCTTTTGATAAGTTCTCTGTTTTTGCTTTTATAAGTTTATTGTTAATTTTAAATGCAGGCGGATACCCCGCAGATATAAACATATCTGCTGCATTTTCTTTAATGGCCGAACTTAATAATTGTTTTAAATTTATCATTCATCATCATCAGCAACAGAAGTGTTAATCACTTGCTCAACTGTTGTCTGCCCTCTTTTTAATTTTAATAGAGCACTCTGCCTAAGTGAAGACATACCTGTCTTCACTGCTGCCTTTTTAATTTCAAGGGGCGGCTTACCCTGTAAAATAGCCTCTTTTATATCTGTCGCAATTCTTAAAACTTCAAAAATAGCCATTCGTCCAGATAGTCCTGTCTTGTTACACTTCTCACAGCCTTCACCTCTGGCTGTCTCAGAGTAATCGGCTAATTCATTTTCAGGAACACCCAGCTCTAATAAAATCTTATCTTCTACCTTTTGAGGCTTAGTACACTTAGAGCAATTCTTTTTTATCAGCCTTTGCGCCACAATTAAACTTGTTGATTCTGCAACAACATAAGGAGCAATTCCCATATCTAACAAACGACTTACTGTTGCAGGAGCACCATTTGTATGAAGTGTACTTACAACCATATGCCCTGTTGATGCCGCTTTATATGCAATTGCACCCGTCTCATAATCACGGATCTCACCCACCATAATAATCTCAGGATCCTGACGGAGAAAAGCCCTTAGCGCTGCTGGAAAATCAAACCCAATATCTGGATTTACCTGAACCTGGTTAATACCCTCTAAGTTGTACTCGACAGGATCTTCCGCTGTAGAAATATTTATATCGGGCTTGTTAAGCTCTGCAAGTGCTGAGTAAACCGTTGTCGACTTACCACTACCAGTAGGACCAGTAATTAAAATCATTCCCTGCGGCTGCTTTAAAGCATCTTTAAGTTTTTTTAAGTCATGCTCTTCCATCCCCAAATCCATTAAATCAGCTTGTAAATTTGATTTATCCAAAATCCTCATCACAATTTTTTCACCAAATAATGTTGGTACACAGTTCACACGAAAATCAACTTCTTTACCATTCGACATCTTTACTTTAATACGACCATCTTGGGGTCGTCTTTTTTCAGCGATATCCATGCTTGATAATATTTTAATACGTGAAGCTATAGAAGAAGCAGCACCCTGAGGTGGCGACATTTTTTCAAACAATGTCCCATCAATTCTAAATCTAACTCTAAAACGCTTTTCGTAAGGCTCAATATGAATATCTGATGTACCTGATAGTATTGCCTCTTGAAGCATTACGTTTACAAACTTAATAACCGGAGCTGAATCAACACCAACATCATCACCATCAATAAGCTCAGCTTTACTGTCCACAGCCTCTAGAGAGTCTGTCCCAAAACCTTCCATAGCATCATTAAGTACCGTCGCAGCGTCTTTCCTAAAGTACTTTTGAAAAGCTTCTTTAAGCTGCTCTTGAGTAGTGATGACAGGCTCTATCCTACATCTTGTGATATGTGCCAAGTTTTCAATAATATGGTCATTACTAGGGTCAGCAAAAGCGACCACTAGTGTTCTGCCCGCTTTTTGTATAGGTAATACTAGGTTTTTTGCACAAATTTGTGGGCTAATAAGTTTTATAATATCTGGATCAATTGTGAAGTTAGCTAGGTCGACTGTTGGAAGCTTATATTCCTTTACAATAGCCTCAGCAACAATTGCACTATCTATCAAACCGTTTCCAATTAAAACAGTAAGCAAGGCACCACCCTTTTGCTTTTGAATTTTATGGGCTAGATGCAGATCTTCTTCCGAGATCATTTTTTCATCTAGCAATAAGTCTGATAATGCTCTAGCACCCAAGCTAATTCTCCTAAACAGCCATTATTTAAAGGTCTCTGGCTATAGAAGTTATCGGCAAAACTAAAGAAAATATGAAAGGCTCAAGTGCCAGCAACTTAATGGTGACAGGAAATACTCAACTCAAGCTAGACCTTAGTACTGCCTGTGTCCAGATAGGCTTGCTGCACATCTTTGCTGATTTGGGTCTTTAATTCTTCAATATTTGAAAATTTAATCTCTTCACGAATAAACTGATCAAAATAAACAGTCATTTTTTTACCATAAATATTTTTAGAAAAATTAAGTATAAAAGTCTCTAAAGTCTTAACTTTAAGGTCATTATTTACTGTTGGTTTTGAACCAAAATTTGAAATACTATCATACATCTGGCCATCAAGAAGAACCCTTGTTTTATAAACACCTTTTTTAAGTGGCACCCTAACATCAATAATATTAGCTGTGGGGAAACCAATTTGATGTCCCAACTTTTGCCCCGAAATAATTTCGCCCTCAATAAAAAAAGGCTCTTTACCTAAAAGAAGATTTGCCTTTTCAATTTCGCCCTTCATTAAATGCTCCCTAATAACAGAGCTCGAAATAATCACGCCCTCATCACTAAGCTTAGGTAGCGCATTAAGCTTATAGCCATAAGTGGCTTGAGCCTCCTCTAAAAACCTAATGTCACCCTCTCTCTTGTGGCCAAATTTAAAATCTTTACCAACAACTATATGCCGAGGCTCTATTGTTTTGATAATAATATTTTTTAAAAAATCGTTTGCGCTCAAGCTAAATATTTCTTTTTCAAAAGGAACAATAATTATGGCATCTACATCAAACAATTTAAATCGCTCAATATTTTGATGTTCAGAGAATATTTTAAAAAATTGATCGCTTTTGTTAAAAACCTCTTCAGGGTGAGGGGAAAACGTAATCACTACAGACTTTTTTCCATTTTTCTTGCTCGCCTTAATAAGCTCTTGGTGCCCAAGGTGGACACCATCAAAGTTACCTATAACAACAGCACAACCTTTATAAGCCTTAAGCTTTTGCTGTATTTCGGGCGTGAGCGGATTATAAAGCCTGATAATATCCATAGGCCATTTATACATTAGGCTCAAATATTAGTATAGAGCCAAATACTTGAGTAATTTCATGCCCTTACAAAAAAATGACCAACCTGAGTTGAGTTGAATCTCCACTTATTTTTTTGTACAAAGAAGCCTGTGGTTATCTCATTACTAAAAAAAATATTTACCTATCTTTTTAGCAAAAAAGAATTTCTCCTTAGAGTTCTTTTTTGCTGGGCGCTTGGTATTGTTATTATAGCCATCGACAAAACTCCTCATCTAGATCTCCGCTATAAAATAAGAGGAGATAAGGCTAGCACTAGCCCGATAGTCATAACTTCAGTAAAGCTCACAGATTGGCAAAAGTATTTTCCAGTACAAAGTGTACTAGAGACCTCGAATAGTTCATCTAACTACGACAACCTTTTTGGTAACCTTGAAGCCTGGAGCACAATACTAGATAAACTTTTAAAAAAAGACCCTAAATTTATTGGTATTACTTTTTTTCTAGATGAGTCTACAAACTCAGACGAAGCACTCAATCAGTATCCTTTTAATGACCCACGCATACATTGGTCTGCCAAAACTAATGCAGATGGCCGCTTGCAGTACTCTAAGCCTGAAAATTCAAATTACAATTTTCAACTGACTCAATTTTTTAGTGATAGCGATGATGTCTACAGAAGCTTTCAATCCCCCCTACTTCATGTCCAACATATGTCTTTAAAAGCCTCGCAAAGCATAAAGCCATATACAAATTATAATGTTGGAGAATTACTAAGAATAAACCTATATGGCCGAGATGATTATTATAAAAACCTTAGCCTTGACGACCTTATGAATAACAATAACTCTAACCCTATCAAAAATAGTATTGTCCTTATAGGAGGCCACTACCAAGAGTCAAAAAGACTAAATACAGCACTGGGCGATATGTCAGTGAATGCACTTACAGCAAACGCCATCGACAACTTTCTAAACAAGTCATGGATTAAAATCCCATCATTTTATACTCTTTGCCTTTTGTTCTTACTCTTTTCTTTTTTGTTTGCACGCGTTTCTGTTTACTACCCACAGCCAGTAACATTCATTATTTATATTTTAATTCTTGTTATTTACTCTGGGTTCTCTTTATGGTTTTTTGATACCCACTATGTTTGGACACCCATCCTATCTTTAATATTTTTAGCGGGCTGCACTTATGTTGTCTTCCTTAGCTTTCAGATATCTAATCAAGAAAATCAAATTTGGAGGCTAGAAAAAGAAAAAGTATTTTCATCAGAAGTTGAAGAGCTTAAAAGTAATTTTATAAGCCTATTTAGCCACGATTTAAAAACACCACTAGCAAAAATTCAAGCTATCTCAGACCGCCTTATTCAAGAAAATAAAAGTGAAAAATTAAATAACGACCTTGAGCTCTTAAAAGCGGAGGGCGAAGAACTTAATAGAAGCATACAGTCTATTTTGAAATTATCGCGAGTGGAATCTAGAAGCCTCAAACTTAATAGAGAGCCTCACGATCTCAACGAAATCATTTTACAATCACAAAAAAGTCTAAAACCACTTGCTGACAAGAAAAGTCTTACTATGGACACTCAGCTCACACCACTTTTCTTGTCAGAATTTGATGCCTTACTCATTAAAGAGGTTGTTAGTAATATTATTGAAAATGCTATTAAATACACTGACAATGGTGGCTCAATCATCATATCAAGCGATGAAACAAACAATGATATTGTTCTCAAAGTCTTTAATACCGGCCAAACACTCTCCCAGAGTGAAGCCTCTCAAGTTTTTGAAAAGTTCTACAGAAGCCCTCAGTTTAAGGACACACAAAAAGGCTCTGGCCTAGGTCTTTATTTATCAAAATACTTTATTGAGCTTCACGGTGGAAAGATGTATTTTAAGGCCATAGAAAGCCAAGGGACAGAAGTAGGCTTTACGTTACCTCTGTCATAGCTACAAAGAGAGGTTTAGCATGAGCAACGAAAATAGCGACATTAAGGTTCTTATTGTTGACGACGAATCTGAGTTAAGAAAGTCAGTCATAAGCCAACTAAAGACCCATCTAGACTCCTATTCCTTTTGTTTTTCAGAAGCTAGCGATGGCGAAGAAGCTGTTAATCAGTGCAAAGAAAACAACTATGATATTGTTTTGATGGATGTCAAAATGCCTAAGTTGTCTGGCCTTGAAGCGCTAGAACAAATAAAACAACATCGCCCTGAAACATTTGTCTGTATCATGACAGCACATGCTAACTTAACCGATGCTGTCTCTGCCATAAAGCACGGTGCTTACGATTATATTGAAAAACCAGTAAAACCAGAACAACTCACTATTATGGTTACAAAAGCACTTGATGCAAAAAGCATTGTTTCTTCACTAAGAGCTTCAAAGCCCATTTTTGCTGATGATGTTGAAACAAAATTTGTAGGTGACTCTGAAGAAATACAAGAAGTCTTTAAACTTATTAACAAACTCAGCCAGGTGGACACAACAGTTCTTATTAGAGGCGAGAATGGCACTGGAAAAGAGCTTGTTGCACAGGCTATACACAGTAACTCTCCAAATAAGCACGGCTCGTTTATCGCAATAAACTGCGGAGCTATCCCAGAAAACTTAATGGAGAGCGAACTCTTTGGCCACGAAAAAGGTGCCTTCACGGGTGCCACCGAAAGAAAAATAGGAAAATTTCAAGTAGCTAACAGTGGAACCTTATTTTTAGATGAAATTGGTGAAATGAAGCCCGACTTACAGGTAAAGCTACTAAGAGTACTTCAAGAAAAATCTTTTATGCCCGTAGGGAGTACAAGAGAAGTTAAAACAAATGCTCGAATAGTTGCAGCAACAAATAGTAACTTAGAAAAAATGATAGAAGATGGCACCTTTAGAGAGGACCTCTTTTATAGGCTCAACGTTATGCCTATCTTTATGCCACCCCTTAGAGAAAGGCTCGATGACCTCGAAGCACTTATACATTACTTTTTAGATAAATTTGCCGATAAATATCAAAATAAAATTACTTCAGTAAACCCTAAAGTTTTAACTCTTTTAAAAAACTATACTTGGCCTGGCAACATTAGAGAACTCGAAAACTTTATCCAAAGAACCTATATCATAGAAACAACTCAGCAAATTTCTATGTCTAGTATTCCTGAAAACATAGTGAACAAAGCTAAAGAGGCTATGGAGCAGCAAGGCACCAGCGTTATGGATTTTGATAAATTCAAAGAAAGTTCTGAGAAAGACTTTATTATTAAAGCCCTAAAAGCTAACAAAGGAAAAATCAATAAAACAGTTGCGCATGCAAATATTCCTAAAAATACATTACTTAGAAAAATTAAAAAGTATGAAATTAATGTAAAAGAGATTATTGAGAATAGTTAAAATATCTTTAAAAGCATTTCAGCTTTTTTAATGACTTCTTCAGGACTTATAGAGGTCATGCATTCATGAGTCCTTGTTGGGCATACTTTTTGACCATGCAAGCCACAAGGACTGCATGATAATTTTGAGTTTTGTAAAACAATAGCTTTTTCATTAAAAGGCCTATAACCAATCTCAAGCCTTGTTGGCCCAAATAAGCTTACTGTCGGAAGGCCGGCAATGGCTGCTATATGTTGAGCTCCGCTATCATTAGAAATAAGTACATCTGAAGACTGCATAGTCTTTAGCAACTGATAAATATTTTGTTTACCAGCAAGGTTTACAGCATTCTCTGAATTAACCATAACCTTATTACATGACTCCATATCACCAGGGGCACCTGTTATAAAAACTTGATAATTTTTATTTAAAAAATATTTAACTACTTTTTTAAAGTAGGCTTCAGGCCATTTTTTTGTAGACCATACACTACCCGGCGCAATAACTACTTTTTTATTAAGACTTGATGATGAAGGCCTTAAATATTTCTCTATTTTAAGACTAAAGCGCTTATTTATATTTAGAGGCAAGGCTTCACTTAAAGTATGATTAGTTATCTTTTTCTTTGTAATCCCATCAAATAGTGTTTTATCAACCGCTTCAGCTAAACGCATAACTCTATAAACTTCATGCTCGTCTTCATTATATACAGCTTTATAAGACAAATCCTTCTTTGAATAATGGCCGTGAAAAGAGACTTTATGATCAGCTGATAAATTATTGAGTAGCAACTGGCTTCTTGGCGACCTATGAGGACAAAAAGCATAATTGTATTCTGTATTTAAAACCGCTTCATTAATCTTATGCCATGACTCACTTTTATTAGTTTTATCAAATTCAATGACCTTGTCAGCAAGGCCTATCTCTTTAAAAAATGATCCATAACCTTTTCTTGTTAAAAAAGTTATGGGCTCGCTACTATGCCTCTTTAACCATTTAAATAAAGGGATAGAAAGTACACAGTCGCCCAAAAAAGCAGTTTGAATAATTATGTTTTCTTTCATTTACTGCTTAAACTTTCTTAGTTCTCCAACAATCTTGCCTATTTTAATATGAGCTTCAAATTTAACAGGAGTCCTATGTTCATCATCAGTAACCCACAAGAAGACATCACCTGATTTTTCTATTCGCCCTTCAGACTTAGCAACAGGCTCTAAAACAATTGTATTAAACTCACCTATATCGGTCTTCAATCGCTCTTTTCTTAATACCTTTAACTTAAAGTCATAATTTTTTCCACGATTAGCTATTGGAAACTTATACTCTTTACCTGGAAATAAATCTAAGGTTCTCAAATAGTAAAAGGCACTGTAAATATTTTGAGTGCCGGGCTTCAGATCCCAATCTTTCTTTTTAGTCCTTCTAGGCTTACCTTTTCGCTGACTATCTTCCCAATACTTGGCTTTTAAACTTTTATAGTTATAAACAGAGCGTATATCACTTTTTTGCTTACTCTCATTAATCTTCAAAGTATAGCTCATAGGTAAAAAAGTTTTTGTATCTATATAAAGATCAAACTGATCTTTTACTCTGTAAAAAGCAGAAAAAATACGGCTTGATTTCGCTACACCTCTTATATGGTAAGCTTTTTTCCCATTAACCTCTGCAAATGGCAGGATATCTAAGTCAAGATAACCGGCTGCTAAATTAAAGTATGTAACCGCAAAGCGAATACTCTCACCCACCTTAAAAGGTGTATTTAATTTAGTTTTCTCGTCTTCTTTTGTAACCATAGGTACTTCTTTATAAAGGGCTTTTTTGCCTTCTGCCTTAATCTTTTTTGGCTTTTCAACAGTTTGACTGACTTTTTCTTTTAAGCTATTTTTTCTAGTCTTTGGGAAAATAGCTTTTATTGGATTAGGTATAATGCTCTTTTTTTTATTAGGGTCTTGCCATTTTTTTAACTGAGTTGCCTCTTGATACTCTTTGCCTACGTTAACATAAGGCTTGTCGTCTTTTGGTTCAATGACCTTCCACTGGCTACTACAGGCTAGTTGAAAACCAACTAAAATTAAAACTATTATTTTTTGGGAAACTTTTTCCATCGTCTGTGTACCCACATCCATTGCTCTGGTTTTTTTAATACAATTTCTTCTAATTTATGATTGCATAGCTGAGTAAATTGGAGCAAGTCCTCTACATAATTATCAGACCTTTGAAAGCGAATTTCTTTTTCAAAAACAATAACTGTTTTTCCTTCGCCATCCCTGTAAGCGTAGACAGGGACCACTGGAGCTCCAGAGCGAAATGATAAGGCCGCTAAACCTGCTGCGGTTCCAGTGTACTTACCAAAAAATTGGGTTCTTATACCATGAGGGTGCGGCATGAATTGATCTTGCACAAAAACAACTGCTTCATTTCTTTTTAGTGCCTTTAATATATGATAAGCACTATTTTTAGACTTGATAAACTGCGTCCCAAAACGCTCTCTCAAACCAAACCAAATATTATTAAGCCAATCAATTGAAAAGTCTTTTGAAATGACATTTAGTTTTATATCGTGAAGCCCTACACCAACTATACTAAAATCAGGATTACCTAAATGAAGCGTCAACAGGCAAACTCCCTTTTCTTTCTTGTAGGCTTCTTGCAGATGCTCAAGCCCATTCACTATAAACCTATCTTTACTTTTTTTATCTTTCTTCAAAAAGACAAGCTCAGCAGCCTCTACAAAAGAATGCCCCATATGATGACAGGATTGCCTTCCAATTCTTATTTTTTCTTTTAATGTTTTATTAGGGAATACTATATCCAAATTAGACATTATGATGTCTCTGCGTATTCTAAAAACATCAAACCATAATGAGCCTAAGAACTTGCCTATTATAGTTTTTATCATCCTAGGCATAATAGTAATAAAAAAAGCGCCTGCTTTAATTAAGAGAAGTCCAAACTTTTGAGATAAATTCATTGGAACCTCCTAATATTTCTGTATTAATTTTTATATAGTAATATTTATTTTTTAATTTTAGATTTTTTAATTTAATAAAATCCTTCTCAGTACACAAAATAGAAGCTTCAGGATTAGCGCTTTCTATTTTTAAAATATCATCCTGTTTATAACTATAATGATCTCTAAATATTTTATGTGAATCAAAATCAACCGAAAAGCTTTTTGCTGTTTTTTCAAAACTTTCTGGATTACCCACTCCAGATAACAAAACAATAGGGCTCGACTTTAAAGGCTCTGCCACTACCCCTGAAAATGAATAGATATTACTAACTGTAGTTTTCGCCCAAAATATATTTTCTTCTTTTAAATAAGGGCTAATTTTTTGATAAAGCCCCTCTTTATTTATTTCATTAGATCGAGTAATAACAACAAAATCAGCTCGCTTTAAACCTTCTAAAGACTCTCTTAATCTTCCAGATGGAAACACACCCAAGCGGGCATCTGTAGAGTCCATTAATACAACATCTACATCTCTCTTAAAGTACCTGTGTTGAAAAGCATCATCAGCAATAACTATATCTACAGCTTCTTTAGCTATAAGTTCTTTTATTGCTACTGTCCTTTTTTTACAAACATATATAGGAGTATCAGGATAACGCTCATTGAGCATAGACATCTCATCACCATATTGAGTGATTGCGCCAGGCTTTACTTTATCAACGCCCTTGTAGCGGCCGCCGTACCCTCTAGATACTACGCCTACTTTAAGGCCCTTCTCCTGAAAGCTTTCAATTAGCAAAGCCACCATAGGTGTTTTTCCAGTACCGCCCATACTCAAGTTGCCTACAGATATAATTGGTTTATTAAATTTTATCGATTTAATAAGATCTTTATCAAAGGCGTAATTTCTTAAACTCATTACTGATGAATAAAAGTGGCCAGCAATACCCATTACTTAATGCCAAAATTTTTCTACTGCATCAGATACAGTTTTTGTTACATTTTGACTACCTAAGCTTTTTCTAACCTGCGATAAATCATTCACCGCATTCTGGTAAGCCTCAGGATCAGAAATATATACTTCCATATGCTTCACTAAATTTTCAACATTGGCTTGCTCTTGAAAAAGCTCGGGGGCCACTTCTCTATCCATAACTATATTTACTAACCCGAAAAACTTTAAAGAGCGTACTAAAAAACGACCTACAAAAACTGTTAACGCGTTCATTTTGTACATTATAACCATAGGTTTTTTAAATAGGCCTACAAATAAAGTGGCCGTCCCAGACGCACACAAAACAATATCAGCCAACGGAATCATTTTTAAAGGCTCTTCCTTGATAATTGTTAACGGGAAGTCATAACGCGGCAACATAGACTTTACTTCATGTAAGTTTAAAGTAGGCGCAACAAATAATGCATAATTATAAGATGGATATTTTTTATAAAGCTCCTGAGCTGTTTTTATTTGGGGCTCTAAAATATACTTTAATTCAGAATGTCGGCTGCCAGGCATAAGTGCTATTACTTTATTTTTTCCAAAGCCATAACGATCTTTGCGACTTTGCAGCTCTTCAGCTGTCCCCACATAGCTATCAATTTCATCTACCAACGGATGGCCAACAAACTCAACATCTACATTATGCTTTTTATAAAGGTCTACTTCAAAAGGAAACAACACCAACATCTTATCAACAACTTTTTTAATCTTATGGATTCTTTTTTTCTTCCAGGCCCATATGTGAGGAGAAATATAGTAAACAACAGGTATACCTAATTTTTTAAGATCTTTAGCTAACCTTAAATTAAATCCTGGGTAATCTAATAATAAAGCAAACTTTGGTGGATTACTTTTACACTCTTCTAGTATCGCCTTGTAAGCTTTAGAAATAACATCCCAATGGCTTATGACTTCTTGCAAGCCCATAACGGCCATCTCTTCAGCTTTGCCTACTGCTGTGAAACCAACATCCACCATTTCCTGGCTTCCGACTCCAAAAGCTTCAAACTCTCTATCTTGCCAATGCTCTAGTAACCTTTGTGCATAAAGTGCACTAGACGCTTCTGCAGCTACCATTAGGACTCTTGGTTTTTTAGTTACTGAAGATGACTCCATAGACACAATAAGGCTCGCTTTAGCGAGCTAAACCTTTATCTGAAGAAGCTATAAAGTTTAATATATTTTTAACATACTTATCTTGGCGGCAATCATTTTTTACTTTTTCTATAGACTCTTCTAGAGTTCTTT
The DNA here is from genome assembly GCA_023299885.1 of Bdellovibrionales bacterium. GTDB lineage: Bacteria > Bdellovibrionota > Bdellovibrionia > Bdellovibrionales > UBA1609 > JALZUS01. The sequence continues at coordinate 26,418 of JALZUS010000058.1, forward strand.
CTTTATTTAAAAGTGTTCTGATAGCTTTATGAATGTTATCACGGTCTTCAGAGGAAATACCTGACCTTTCAAGGCCTATTTTATTAGTAGCCCTACATACAGCATACTTGCCCTGGGCAATAACATAAGGAAGTATATTTTTATTTACCGCAGACTCGCCAGTTATATAGCTACCATCACCCACACTTACAAACTGACTAAAGTTACATGCGCCACCAATGGTAACATTATTACCTACTTTTACATGGCCAGCAAAATTTGTTGTATTAGCAACAATAACCCTGTCGCCTAAAATACAATCATGCCCTATATGAACATAAGCCATAAGCAAACAGTTATTACCTATAGTTGTCGTATTGTCTTGCTTAAGTGTACCCGTATTGATTGTACAGAACTCTCTAAAAGTATTCCCATCACCAACAATAAGCTTTGAGACTTCACCTTTGTAGCTGAGGTCTTGTGGTGCTCCGCCTAAAAAAGAGTGATCACAAATTATATTATTTTTACCAATAATAGCTTCAATATTTTCATGCCCAACAATAGCATGGCTCCCTACACGGGTCCCTTCACCAATAACCACTGAACCCTTAATCACTGCGTAGGGCCCAACTTTTACTGAAGGATGAAGTTTTGCTTTTTCAGAAATAATTGCTGTTGGATGTATCAAGATTTTTTACCATTTGTTACATGGGCCCAAATATTAGCTTCAGCGACAAGCTTGTCGTTCACTTTAGCCTCTGTGTGGATCATGATAATAGACCCTCTGTCATTAATAATCTCAGAGGTAATTATTAACTGATCGCCTGGGACCACAGGTTTTTTAAATTTAGCGCCATCTACTTTAGCAATTAAAAAACTTCCATTTTTTTCATCTTGTCCGTATTGGCAAGAAAGCCCACCTACTTGAGCCATAGCTTCAACAATAAGAACACCAGGCATAATTGGGTTGCCAGGAAAATGTCCATTAAAAAAAAGTTCGTTTACAGATACATTTTTAATGGCTGTGATCTTGCGACCCACTCTTTTTTTATCACCAGTCTCTTCTGTAAAATCTATGACTCTATCTACCAATAATATTGGATACCTATGAGGCAACAGCTCCATGATATCTTTGGCTTCTATAGGAAGGTTAAACTTCATAATTTATTTCGCTTTATTATAAGCTTTTACAAGCTCATCTGTAAGATCATTGCCGCTAGCGCCCCAGATGATTTGCTGAGCCCTAAGTATCATTGTGTAGTTGCCTTTTTTAGCCATTCCATCAATAACTTTTTCCATCTTTTTTAAAATAGGTGTTGTAAGCTCTGTTTCTTTCTTTTTTAGCTCTACTTGGCTAGCACCAACAAGCTCTCTGTACTTAAGCATTTTTTCTTGAAAGCCTTTAAATTTTTGCTGCTTAGCTTCTGGAGACAATAAAGCCATTTTTTTATCTAAGCTTTTCTTTTCACTCTCTAATATTTTTTCCATAGATGTGATTTCTTTTTGTTTCTTTTGCTGAAAGCTTTTTAAAGATTTTTCAATTTTCTTGCCATCAGAAGATTTTAGTACGGCCGCCTCTAAGTTTACGTAACCGATTTTAACGTCAGCCCATGTTGCTGCAGAAAATAGTAAAGTTGCCGCCAATATTGTAATTTGTTTAAGCATAAAAACTCCTTCGCTTAATTATTTAATTGTTTATTTAATATTAAAAAGGTGTTCCAAAAGAAAAGTGGAACTCATTCGCTCTTTCACCAAAGCGAGGGTCCCTATCTATAGGAAAGCCAAATTCAAATCGTAATGGCCCCATTGGTGAAAACCAACGAACACCAAAACCATAGTTTTGCCTAAAATCAGAAAGACTTAAACTATCGTCTGCGTAACCAATGTCATAAAAGAAGACAGCCATCATTTTAGCCTCTTCTACTAATGGAAACATAAGCTCTAAGTTATAAACAAGCTTCTGCTCACCACCAAAAGGGCGGTTACAAAAATTAAAAGCTTCATCATTACTAGCAGAGTCCTTAGTACACGACTGCCCACTTGTCCCACCAGCTAATATACCTGCATTTTTATTAGAAAATTTTCTTCTTCCAACAGAGTACCAGTCAAAGCCTCTTAATGAATAAGGGCCACCCAATAAAAACAATTCATTGAATGGGACTTTATCATCACCCTCTTGAGAGATAACTCTATCGTAAACAAAATTATTTCTTAAAGTTATTTTTTTTGTAATAGGGATAAAGTGCTTTAAAGTTGTACCCACTTTAAAGTAACGATGATCTCCACCAAGCCCTGCATAGCCAGCATAAGCTGTCCAAAGCGTGCCTTTAGAGGGCATGATTCTATCATTACGAGTATCAAAGCTAATCGCAGTATTAATGTAGCTTGTTAACCCGTTAGCCGTCTCTACTGGAAAAAGATCTGTATCCGCATCAGGCAACAAATCAAGATCTGTATCAAAAATATCATACCCAATTTGCCATCTTATATTTTCGGCAAGAGGCCTTGATAAATCGAAACCAAAACCTAATTTTTTCTCTTTGTAAGAATTTAACTGACGGTCTTTAAAGTAAAAGTTTAAACCTAAACCCCAAATAGAGTCCTTCCAGTAAGGCTCATTAAAACTTAAATTTATATTTTGCCTATCTTCACTTAGGTCAACTTGCACGCCTAACCTTTGACCTTTGCCTAAAAAGTTAGATTGGCTAACCTGCGCACCAAATACAAAGCTGCTTTCTGCGCTTGTACCTGCACTAATCTGCAAAGCCCCTGTATTTCTTTCTTTAACCCTAATATCGATATCCATAATGTCATCGCGACCAGGAGGAGTTTTTGTTTGAAAAACAATATCTTCAAAGAAACCAAGTCGCCTTACATTGGCCAAAGACTTCTGCTTAAGAGTTTCGTTGTACATATCCCCTTCAGAAAGCTTGAGCTCACGTCTTAAAACCTTGTCTCTTGTGTGGGTATTACCAACAACATTAATATTGCCAATATAAACCTTTTGACCTTTATTAATTTCAAAAAGAATGTCCACAATTTCTGTTTCGTCATTCATTCTTGGTCTTGGTATTGGATTGGTGTATGCAAAACCTTTGTCACCATACTTTTCTGTAATAGCCTGAATATCTTTTTGCAACTTAGAGTACGAAAACACATCTCCTGATTTTGTACTTAGCACTTCTTCTAATTCAGATTCAGAATGTATAATATCACCGTCAAAAAGAATATTGCCAACCGTATATTTGATGCCCTCAAAGACTGGAATATTGATAGACAAACCTGAACGGTCTGGACTCATTTGCACAGAGGGCTTTTCCACCTTTGCCTTTAGGTAACCTTTATCTAAGTAATAAAAATTAAGCCTTTGTATATCTTGATCAAAAGCGTCTTGCTTATAAGCCCCAGACTTAGAAAAGCGAGTAAAAAAACCAGCCTCTCGAGTGGCCATAAACTTTTTTAACTCAGTATCTTTAATTTGAGTGTTGCCTGTAAATTGGATACTTTTAACTTTAACTTTTTGGCCTTCATTTATAGTAAATACAACATCTGACGTTGTTTCTGACTCATTAGCTAAAGAGTAACTCACCTCTGTTAAAAAATAACCTTTTTCTTCGTAGGCCGCTTCTATAGCGCCAATAGATTCATTAAGCTTAGTGTAGCTTAACAACTGATAAGGTCTTAAGCCTGTAGCTGCTTGCAGCTCATCAGCAGACAGGGATCCATTACCTTTGTAAGAAATAGAGACAACAGATGGTTTTTCTAGAACTGTATAGTTGAGACCAACTCCACCCTTAGCTTTTATTTTTTCTACAAGAACATCATTAAAATAGCCCATCCCAAATAAAGCTTTAATGTCTTTATTGATATTAGCGGACTTATATCTTTCGCTAACTTTAGAAGTTAGCTTTCTTTTAATAGCTGCCGACTCAATTTTTTTATTTCCAACAATATTTATGTTTTTAATAACCTGCGCGTATGCACCTGATGACGATACCGTCAAAATAAGCATAGTTAAAAAATTAACAGCCAAAAAATGCAAAGTGATACATTTTTTTGTTACAGGACTTGAACTAGATAAAATGAGTTGTTTCAAAAAAACCTCAATCGTTTCAATAACTTAAAATCTGGACTTGAGGTTAGCTATAAATCAAGCCACTGTCCATCTTTGATGGTTTTGCGCTGCTGAAAACGCGCTGCAAAGGACTCCTCATGAGTTACGACAATTAGAGTCAATTTTCTTTTCTCTTGAAGCTCAAAAAAGAGGTCATGGATCTTGCTTGCATTGGCTGAATCCAGGTTTCCTGTTGGCTCATCAGCCATAAGCACCTGAGGGTCCATTATAAGGCTTCTTGCTATAGCTACCCTCTGCTGCTCGCCACCACTCATTTGTGATGGGTAGTGATTTATTCGATCTGACATCCCAAAATCTTCCAATAACTCTTCTGCCTTTTTATGAGCCTCTCTTTTATCCATGCCTGCTATTCGGGCAGGCATGATTACATTTTCTACCGCCGTAAATTCTGCCAATAAGTGATGGAACTGAAATACAAAGCCAATATTTTTATTTCTAAAGGCTGAAAGCTCTGCATCAGTATAATTATAAATAAGCTCTTCTTTAAAAGTAACATCGCCACTTGTAGGCTCATCAAGACCGCCCAAAATATGAAGTAGAGTACTTTTACCCGCTCCAGAGCCACCAACAATACATAATGCCTCACCAGCATTAATACTAAAATCAATTCCTTTTAAAATTTCAAGCTCACCGGAGCCCACATTATATTTTTTAAAAATATTTTTTGCACTTATAATTAAATCACTCATACCTTAACCCCTCGACAATGGCCTTTCTTGAGGCCTTCTTAGCCGGAAAAAACGTAGCCATATAACAAACCAATAAAGATGCTAATAAAACAATAGCTAAGTCAAAAAATCTTAATTCTAATTGCAGCTCTGTTATTTTATAAACTTTAGACGGAAGCAGTCCAAATTTATTATTTACGCTTGTTAAGATACGACAAGCCAACAAGCCTACGCCTATTCCGCACAGGCTGCCTATAAAACCTATAAAAAGTCCCTTATACGTATAAATTCTAAGTATAGACTCTTTTGTTGCACCCATAGCTTTTAAAATAGCTATATCTTTTGTTTCTTTCATTACACTTATAAATAATGAACTTGTGATATTGAAAGCCGCCGCCAAAACTATAATCAATATCACCAAAAAAATAATTGGTTTTTCGTATTTAATAGCTTCAAATAAATTAGCATTAACATCCCACCAACTGCGAGCCGAGTAGTCATCAAGCTGCGAGTGAATTTTATCCACCATAGGAATAGCAAAGTCTGAACTTTCCAGACGCAATCTCCAGCCTGTGATTTGCTCTTTTTTGAAAGTAAAGCTTTGGGCTACTTTTATATTTACCATTATATATCTTGAATCATAATCATGGCGACCCAGCGCTGTAACCCCAGCCACTTTAAACATTTTAAGCTTTGGCCTTACTTGCACTGATTTAGACTGTAACTGAGGCACCACTATAGGAAATCGGTCACCCACTTTTAAATCAAACTCTTTAGCAATCCCCTGCCCTACCAAAGCCAGAGGCTGCTTTAGGCCCTCAAGGTTAAACTCGCCCTCAGTGACTTTATTTTTTATATTAAGCACATCATGAACAGACTCAGTATCAATACCTTCAATAACAACGCCTCTCACTTTTCCTTTTCTGGCGACTAGGCCCTCCACCACATAAAAAGGCGTTTTACCTTTTATGCTGTATCCCAAATTTGAAATATGAGTTTCGATCTCATTTGATTTAAAGTGGCCTTGATCATTTTTATACAACAAGACATGGCCAACAGCATCGATAACACTTTTACGCAAACTCGTCTCATAACCACTCACTACAGCCATAGCTACAACTAGAGAAGCAACGCCTATTACTAGAGCCCAAAAAGGCAAGCTTTTATTAATCTTAGTAAAGATTGATTTTAAACCCACTGATTTTAATGCAAAAATAATACTTGTTTTTTTATTCATTCATCATCTCTTTAGAATGCTTTAAATAAGTTTCAATCAAACTGGATAAATCTCCATCAAGCACTGTGTCTGGTTTTGAAACTTCATGGTTTGTTCTATGGTCTTTAACCATTTGATAAGGATGTAAAACATAAGACCTTATTTGGCTTCCCCACTCATTGGCCTTCTTTTCTGAATTAAGCTCATTCTTTTCTGCGTTTCGTCTTTCAACTTCTCGCTCATAAAGAGCAGCCTTTAACATTTTTAAAGCTTTATCTTTATTAGCATGCTGGCTTCTTTGGTTTTGGCACTGAACAACCACATTTGTAGGCAAGTGAGTAATCCTTACAGCTGAGTCAGTCGTATTAATATGCTGACCACCAGCCCCACTAGCCCTATAAGTATCCACCCTTATCTCTTCTTCTTTAATTTCAATATCTATGGAGTCATCCACTTCAGGCCATGCAAAAACAGAGGCAAAGCTAGTATGCCTCCTCGCACTAGAGTCAAAAGGGCTTATCCTTACTAAGCGATGCACTCCAGTCTCCGCCTTAAGGTAACCGTAGGCATATGGGCCAGAGATAGAAAGAGTCACCGATTTAACACCAGCCTCTTCACCACTTGTGACGGACATCACCTCAACTTTAAATCCATTCTTATCTGCATAGCGCTTATACATGCGCAACAACATTCCCGCCCAGTCACAAGCCTCTGTGCCACCAGCTCCAGAGTTTATAGAAATATAAGCTCCGTTGGAATCAGTCTCACCACTTAAAAAACTTTTAAGCTCTAGGGATTCGTAAATTTTTATAATTTCTTTTTCTTCCGACTTTACTTCTGTAAATGAGTCCTCATCTTCTAGCTCTAAAGCCATAGACAAAAGAACCAGGGCATCTTCAACTTTTTGATGAAGATGCTTCCAGTCGATAACTGATTTTTCTAAAATTGCTTTTTCTTGATTAAGAGACTGCATTTCTTTTGGATTGTTCCAAATAGATGGGTCTTGAATAGCTATTTCGATTTCTTCTAAACGTTTAGTGTTTTTATCAACTTCAAAGATACCCCCTAAGTTCTTCAGACTTATTGAGATAGCTTTCTAATAAAGTTTTTGTGGCTCCCGCCTCAGTAGCTAATGACATACACCTTTTTTCTCAAAATTTATCTATGGAGTCACCTTAAAGTGCATTAAAGTTGAGTAAATAATAAGCTTTATTTATTAAAGCTCGATATCTCCTCAAAAATTTTATCCTGGAGTGAAAACATTTTTTTAGCCTTCACGCTGCAACCTTCATGCTCAAAGCCTAATAGATGCAACAAACCATGCAGCACTAAATAAGCAGCCTCATCTCTAAAACTATGATTATTTTCTTTTGACTGCCTTTTACAAACCTCGGAGCAAATAACAAGCTCACCTAAAAAAGAATCTGCACCAGAAAAGCTTAAAACATCTGTAGCTTTATTTTTTGAACGATACTGCATATTCAATTGCTGACTTACCGAAGCTCTAACAAAAATTATATTAAACTCTTTAATTTGATTTTTTTTTATTATTTTCTTTTTAACAAGGACCCCGCAAACATAAGCAATCCAGTCACTTAAAAAAGCTCTGGGTATATTTATATCTGATTGGTTAATTATTTCTAAAGTCATGATTTTTTAAAGTTTATAGATTTCACTTTATCGTTTTTTTGTTTATCTTTTTTTGGCCTATCATTCTTTTGTTGGTTTTCAGAAGGATATTCTATGCGCTGATGATAAACACTGAGTAAAGTTTTAGTAAATGATCTTTCAATAATTGATAAGTCTTTTAATGTTAAATCACACTCATCAAGTTGTCCGTCGATAAATTTCCCTTTAATAACATCTTTTACAAGTTGCGATAACCGCGCGCCTGTAGGGTCATCAATTGACCTGGCAGCAGCCTCTATACTATCCCCCAACATAACAAGAGCAGCCTCTCTAAACTGTGGCTTTGGACCTGGGTATCTAAATTCACTTTCTTTTATAGTGTCTATAGCTTCGTCTTGCTCTGATACCGCCTTATGGTAAAAATAACGAATTAAAGAGGTTCCATGATGCTGCAAAATACCATCGATAATAGGCTTACCCAACTTATACTTTAAGCCCAACTCAGCACCATCTTTTACATGAGCCACAAGTATTGTTTTACTCATATGAGGAGTGACCTGGTCATGTGGGTTTTTACCACGGTGTTGGTTTTCAATAAAATAATGAGCATGCTCCATTTTACCAATGTCATGATAATAGGCCATTACTTTAGCCAGTAATGGGTTAGCATCTATTTGCTCTGCAGCTGTCTCTACCATCGTACCTACAGCCAAACAATGGTGGTAAGTCCCCTGGGCCTTTAATGCTAACTTTTTCATAACAGGATGGTTTAAGCTACTAAGCTCTAATAGCTTAATGTCAGTCGTATAATTAAAAAGGCTTTCTAAAAGAGGGACCGTAATCATAGCTATAAATGACGAAGAAATACCGCCTAGAAAGGCTGCAGGCACCGACCAAGCCAAAACTTCCCACAAGCTTGAGTAGTTAAGGTTTTGCAAAGAAAGAACTAAAGCAACAACAAGCGCACAAACCAGGCCTGAAACTAAGCCCGCCAAGTATATATCGTTTCTTTTTTTACAGACATGCACGCCACGTGCCGCAGCTATACCACCAACCAAACTCATGGCCATAAAAGCTGAATTAAAATCTGTAAGTAAACCCATAACAAAAGCCATTACGAGTGTATAAACCCAAACAACTTCACCATAAGTAATCAACAACCCTATAATCATTGCGCCAGCAACAGCTGGTGCCGCGTAGATAATAGAACCTGAAGGTATTGCAAAACCTAAATGCGGTATTACTAAGTCTGCCAAGAACAGATAAACCTTAGATAGAACCACTACTAATAAAGTAACTAGTCCCATTGCTGTAATGTCTTTAAATTGTACTTTTAATTTATTTTTATTAAGCCTTGTCGCATAAGTAATAAGTACCGTTACTGATAAAAATATTAGTAAGGTTGCTAATATTATAGATATGCCAATTTGCTGATTTTCACGCCTATTATTAATTTCATTTATTATTTTAAGCTGACCCTCTTGTACTTTTTGCCCTTCAGCTACAATAACTTGGTTTCTTTTAATAGATACTTTTACAGGTAGCACTGATTCTTTTGCCAGCTTTTTTCTTGATTTTGTTTCTTCTAAATTAAACATTACATTTGGGCTAATAATTTTTTTTGCAATTTTCTTTAAGTTCTTTTTTGCAGACTCTTTAAAACGGCTTAAGCCCCTAATATCTGTTAGCGCTAAGCTCTCTGGGTCCCTTATGTTAACAAATGCAGACTTTAAAGTAGAAACCCCTGTTGAGTACTCCTCTGTAGCTATTTGGTTTCTTAAAAGTATTTGAGTAGTGCTACCAGGTAAAGAAGACTCTGATGCATCAATAATTTTTAAGCTCGACCACGATGACAAAGCTTTAATAAGAATGTTTTCTATCGATACACTAAACTTATTCTCTACAAGCCATTCAAAGCTTCTAATATCAATTTCAGCACCCAATAAAGAGTCAAACTCACCCTTATTAGTTAAAAAGTCTTTAACTAATTCCTCTTTCTTAATCTCTTCTCTTGGCCACTCTATTTTATTAACTTTTTTCCTAAAGAGATCAAAAGCTTTATAAATGTTAGAATACTTTCCTTCAAAAACTTGGCTATCGTAATCAAATACAGGGAGCACCGACTTATCAGCTTCTATTTTTTTATTTTCAGTTTCTATCTCATCAACAAATGTAAAACTAAAAGGTGATTTTATATCAGCTGCCACAATATCATTCTTTTTAACTTTGTAGCTAAAATTAAAGTCTGAGTATAAAAAGTAAGACAACACTGAGGCTATCAAAAAGATATACATCAACTGCTTGAGGTAGTTTCTTTTATCAAAAAATATTAATAAGCGACCTATCCAGTTTTTTTCAGACTTCATTTGCTGAGTCCACTGCATAAAGTGTAACGATTGATCGCTATACTTTTTACGCTTAGAAATTTTATTTTGCTTCTTGCTCATGCCATCCTTTAATGAAAAACTAGTTGACATACTTGTCGGTATTTTCAGTAGAAAACTCCGCTTATTTTAACCTTTTGTCTAGGAATTATATGCATAAAAACAGTAAAATTATATCTCCACTGATTGAAAGCCAAAATATAGGCCATAAGAGCAAAGAAAATAGCTTTGATTGGCATACCGTGAGCGAAGTCATGCTTAAAGTAGATGAAGAGCTTGCTGAACTTAAGCATGAAATTAGCAGTGGAACCCCTATAAATATAAAACTTGAACTCGGAGACCTACTCTTCTCGCTAGCTCAACTCGCAAGACATTTAGATATTAATGCTGACGAAGCTTTAGTGTTAGCAAATACTAAATTTGAAAAAAGATTTTTTTTAATGATGAAGCTTTGCACAGATAAAAATCTTAATTGGAACACACTTAACGACCAAGAAAAGCATCATCTCTGGGAAGAAGCTAAGAAGTTATCTTTTGAAAAATGAAATTACTTTTCTAGACTCTTCTATTTTCAGTATATAACTAAAACTAAAGTAAAAAAGCACGGAAACTAAAACGGTCATGATTAAACTAATATTTTGACTGAAAATAAAAGTATTAAGCCCTTTAAAGACAAATCCAATAAACCAATAAAACACAAATAGTAGTGGCGTCACTTTATAAAAAAAGCTTAACATTTTTTTATCTATTAATGCTCCAACCTTAGACTGATAAACAATAACTAAAAATGCTAAATTAAAAAATGCAGCAAATGTCATAGAGTATGCTAAGCCTACAAGCCCCCATGTTTTTATAGAGTAAAAACCAAGTGCAGCATGAATCAATAAGGAAAATGTAGAACCCCATGCTGGAATTTTAGTATTTTTCTGAGCGAAAAATTGAGGAGCTATAATTTTAATTGAGCTCGCTATAATTAATAGCACTGCATAAACCTTTACTATCGAAGCTGTTGTCAGTGATTGCTCATAAGTGAAAGCACCTCTTTCAAATAAAAGCTGTACTATAGGCAAAGCTAGTGAATATAAACCTACAGCGCTAGGCAAAGCTAAAAAAAGCAAAAGACGCCATTGCTGTGAACCCACCTCAACAAACTTTTGTATATCTTTTTGTGACCATAGCTTTGATAATGTAGGAAGCAAGGCGGCCCCCAAACTAATAGCAATTAAGGATTGAGGCAGCTCTAAAATCCTATCAGAGGCATAGATAAAGGTATGACTCCCCTCGCCAAGGTGGCTAGCAAAACGCAAGTTAAGTAGCCCCATAATCTGAATAACACCCATGCCCCAAATTCCTGGCAATGTATTTTTTAAAACAAAAAGTGAATCTTTGTTTTTCCAAAATTTTACAAACTTTGGAAAAAGCTTTAGTCGGTAAACAGGGACAGCCACCATCGCTAACTGTAGCACTCCCCCAACAATAACGCCGACTGCTAACCATAGCCCAGGCGTAGCAAATACAGACTGAGGCATTAATGCAAAAATAATAAGTGATAAGTTAAATATAGCAGGCGCCAATGCTGGCCAGAAGAAACGACCGAAGGCATTTAAAATCGCCATAAAAAAAGCATAACTAAGCACTAAAAGTAAGTATAAAAACAGGAAACGAGCTAAAGTAACAGCCAGTTCAAGCTTACCAGGCACGGCTAGAAAACCCTCGCCCCCTACAAGAGCGCGCAACAATGGCTCCATAAAAAGAATACCTAAAACAGTGAGAGCCGATGAAAATAAAAAGAGAAAGCTATAAACACCACTTACCAGCGAAAGGCTCTCTTTTTTAGAGCCCAGCTTTTCTACCAATACGGGCATAAAGCTTACAGAAAGCGCCCCTTCGCCAAATAGCCTTCTAAACATATTTGGTAACTTAAATGCCACCACAAAGGCATCTGTTACTTTTCTGTCAAAATAGCTTGTTAAGACAATATCCCTCAAAAGACCCAGAAATCGACTTGATAGAGTCCCCAGCGACATCCTAAAAGCCCCTAAAAAGACCTTTTTTGTGGAATCTACTGACTTCTCTGCTGAGCTACCCATTGATTTTACTGTTGATTTTATTGAGGAATCTGGATTATCTGCTGAATTCGACATATTTAGAGTCAGACCTTTCTTGCCTTAACATAGAGCCTATGCTAAATCTCCATACTTAATTATTGTTATATTCTATACTTGGAGGCAGGAATTGGCTAATCATAAATCAGCGGCAAAAAGAGCTCGTCAATCAATCGTTAAGAACGAAAGAAACGCTACAACAAAAAAAGCTATCAGAACAGTTGAGAAAAAACTAAGAGCAGCTATTACAAGCAACTCTGCTGATGAAGCTAAAACTTTACTTCAGACATTTACTTCTAAAATTGGTAAAGCGGCTCAAAAAGGCATTTTACATAAAAACAATGCTTCTAGAAAAATCAGCCGTCTATCTAAAAGCTTTGCTCAAATGGGCAAATAATTGGGTAAATAAGTTTGGATAGCTAGAATGAATAAAAAAGCAGCTTAATAAGCTGCTTTTTTTTGGCCACTATTACTTATAACTGAGATAATCTAAGCCTTTTGCTTTTAGTATATTATCTGAAACTTCCCTGAAGGCCCCTGTACCGCCTTTACTTTTTAAAACCCAGTCGGCTTTTTCCTTTATATAATCAAAGGCATCAGCAACAGTTACAGCCAAGCCGCAAGCTTCAAAAGCTGGAAAATCAATAACATCATCACCAATGAATACTGTTTCTTCTTTAGAAACACCCAATCTATTAATAATATCTTCACAGGTTATTTTTTTATTAGGTATAGCAAAATGCGCTTCTTTAATACCTAAAGCTTTTGTTCTTTGGCGCAAGGGTTTTGAATCACCACCAGAAACCACGGCTACTTCTATGTTGTTTTTTTGAAGCATTTTAATGCCTAAGCCATCTCTAACATTAAATTTTTTAAAACATTCACCGTCTTCGTTATAAAAAAGACCACCGTCAGTTAATACGCCATCAACATCTGTAATCACTAATTTTATTTTTTTTAATTTATCTTCAAACATACTGACTCCCAGTTATTTTCTACTCAATAACAATCGGCTCTAGAGATTTAATAAGATCATCTACTTGCTTTGCTTGTCTTAAAAATGGCTCAAGCTTATCTAAAGGCAAAGCACTAGGGCCGTCACATTTTGCTTGGTCAGGATGTGGATGCGCCTCTATAAATAAACCTGCTAAGCCTACAGCCAGCCCAGCTCTGGCTAACTCTACAGTTTGCTCCCTGCGTCCGCCCGAAGCCGCACCACCCACAGCACGTGTTTGCAACGAATGAGTAACATCAAATATAACAGGCCTATTACCTGTTGTTTTTTTCATAACATTAAAACCAAGCATATCTACAACCAAATTATCATAACCTAAGCAGGCTCCACGCTCACAAAGTATTAAATTGTCATTTCCAGACTCTTTAAACTTTTCAGTAATGTTTTTCATTTGGCTTGGGCTTAAAAACTGAGGCTTTTTAATATTAATAGTTTTATTTGTTTTAGCCATAGCCGTCACCAAATCTGTTTGCCTCGCTAAAAAAGCTGGCAGCTGAAGTACATCAGCAACTTCAGCCACAACACTCGCCTGAGAAGGGTCATGGATATCTGTTATAATGGGCACATCAAACTCATGTTTAATAGCTTGAAAAATCTTAAGACCCTCTTCTAAACCGGGCCCCCTATAAGAGTGTATAGACGACCTGTTGGCTTTATCAAAACTGGCCTTAAAAACAAATGGTATATTTAATTTTTCTGTGACTTTTTTGTAATGCTCGCAAGCTGTAAAAGCTAAGTCTTTAGACTCTAAAACATTAATACCGCCAAATAAAACGAAGGGTTTATTATTACCCACTTCTATATTATTAATTTTTAAATTTTGCATACATTTACCTTCTGTATTTTAAGCATCACAAGACTGAAGAATAAAGTTTTCTAACCATACATGAGAGGCTAATGGCGATGACTTTAAAGCTTTATCTGTTTTATGAAGCTCTTCCATAGTTTTAGTTATTTTCTTTAAATTCCACTGCTGACTTTGCGAAAGGTATTGTTTTAAAAAATAAGGGCTCACTCCTGCTCTCGAGCTTAAAGACTTGCCGGCAAGCCCCTCACTTAAACCTTTTTTAACTAAGGCTAAAATTTTTAAATGCCTATGAATCATAGACATTGTTGCAATTTCATTTTGACCATTAGCTAACAAGTTAGCTAAGCAAGTTAAAGCCTCAACCCTATCTCTTTTACCAATAGCCTCTGTCAGCTGAAAGATACTGTTGACTCTAAGGTGCGATGTTGAAGCCAAGACATCTTCTTTAGTTACAGGCCTGATCTTGCTTTTTGAAACTGCATCTTCCTGAGACGCGCCCTTGTAACCAATATAATCTGAAAGCTTTTTAAGCTCTGCATTTAGGTCTGACAACTGGTTGCCTACAATTTGCTGCAACAAAGCAGCTATGTCTTTTGACAAGCTTAAGCCTAAACTTGAAGCCATATAGTTTATCCAAGGAGGCACCTGGTTATCATAAGGAGTTGTAAGTTCAACAACCTTACCTGATTTATTAATTGTTTTGTAAAATGACTTTCGCTTATCAATTTTATCTGCAAAAAATACGACCTTTAATTGGTCACTGTATTTAAGGATTACAGGTAAAATAGCTTTCCATTGAGCCTCTTTAAAAAGATGAGCCTGTCTAAATATTATGAAACGATAAGGACTCATTACAGGCAAAGT
>JALZUS010000059.1 GCA_023299885.1 Bdellovibrionales bacterium
TTTACTATAAATAGCAAGAGGTAATTTATGTCTGAAGGCGAAATAAACAACAGTACAGAAAAAAAAGCTAACAGAGGCCGCCCAAAAGGACATTCAACACAAGGCGAAGCCATGAAGACACACCTCTATAGGACCGCCCTAAAGCTTATTAAAAAAGGAGGCTACGAGGCCGCCACACTAAGAAAAATAGCTAAAATGGCTGATGTAAGCCCTGGGCTTATTTATAAATACTACCCCAGCAAAGAAGCTATTATTGTTAGGCTCTATAATGATTTATCAGCAGATCTCTTAAAAAAAGTACCTGAAATTAAAGAAGGCAAATGGGACAAACGGTGCATAGAAACACTAAGGTTAAGTATAAGTGTTTTAGAACCTCATAAAGAAACATTAAAAGCCTTAATACCTATACTTGTTGGCGATACAGATAATAACGTCTTTTCTTCAAAAAATAATTTTTCTAAACAAAGGGTCGAGGGTTCGTTTTTTATTGCTATAAATGAATCTAAAAGTAAATTTAAAGAAGAGTTTTCTAAAGATTTGGCCAGCTTAGTTTATATGGTCCACTTGGGAATTTTACTATTTTGGCTTCTAGATAAAACAAAAGACAATAACGCCACAGAAAAACTCATTCTATTTACTGAAAGGCTCCTTAAGCCCTTTTCTTTAGGACTAAGAATTGGACCAACAAAAAAAGCGGTCACCCAAATAAGTAAAATTATTAATGATGGGCTTAGTGCTTAGGATCTTTTTCAATTTCTTCAGCGGCTTCTCTTTTTATGGCTTCCGCCTCAGCATCTTGCGCAGCTTCTCGAATGGCTTTGTCTAAAGTCTCCATAAGCCTACCTTTTGCATCTAAAACAGCGGCAAAGACATCTTCGCCCTTACCTTCTGCCTCCACAAAACTACCTAGGCCTGACAGCCTAAGCTTTAAGACCATAGGCTCTGTCTCTGAGCCCTCATCTAATAAAAGCACTGACATATTAGAGTCAGCTGCAAAGAAAGCATTAAAGGAAGAAATTTGCTGGTAGATAAAGGCCTTAACTTCAGGCTCTAAAAACTGACTTCCCATACCCTCTTCAACCGAAGCTTCATAATTGTAACTCTCTTTTTTAGCGCCCATTTGATACCCCTATTTTCTTCTCAGATGCGAGTAAAGCCACAGCCTTATCACCAAATATTTACAATCTGTTTGGCAAATGTTGCCTATTTTTGCCATTAGACTTAAAACCTTCTAATGCATAACTCTAAATACGCTCTACGCACTCACCAGCTTACAAAGTCTTTTCGGTCGTTTAAGAAAAAACCTGGAATCAAAGGAACACTTCAATCCTTTGTAAAGCGCGACTATACTACAAAGAACGCTGTCGATGGTTTTGACGTCACTATTAAACATGGTGAGTTTATTGGCCTACTAGGCCCCAATGGAGCGGGCAAAACAACTCTAATGAAAATGCTTACCGGCATTATAGTGCCCTCTTCTGGTGATATTGAAGTTTTAGGATACACCCCTAGCGAGCGCCACAAAATTTTTCGTAAAAAAATAGCTTTAGTGATGGGCCAAAAATCGCAGCTATGGTGGGACATACCCGCCATGGACTCTTTTAAGCTTTTACAAAAATACTACGAAGTGACCGACCAAAACTTTAAAAACCGCGTAGAAGAGCTTTCTGAACTATTAGCTGTTAAAGACCTGCTTCATATCCATGTTCGTAAACTATCTCTGGGTGAACGCATGAAGCTAGAGCTTATGGCTTGCCTTTTACATGAGCCTGAAATCATTTTTTTAGACGAACCTACTATTGGTTTAGACTTAGTGGCACAAAAAAGAATACGAGAATTTTTAGCCTCGTATCATAAAAAAAATAACTGCTCAGTTATTTTAACATCACATTATATGGCAGATGTTGAAGCTTTGTGTGAACGTATTGTTTTAATTATTGATGGCAAAAATAGTTTTGATGGTAGCATTCATGAATTTCAAAATGTTTTAGGACGAAAAAAGTTTGTACAGTTTAGGTTTTCTGAAAAAGTAGATAATAAGGCAAGTATCTGGAAAGACCTCGACCCCGAATGGAACCCGGCTGGCAACATGGTCAACCTCAGGATAGACGAATCACAATTGCGTGAAAAGTCTCAAGAGATATTACAAAGCTTTCCTGTTAGTGATTTTCAAACAGATAAAATGCCTATCGAACGCGTAATGAACACTTTACTGACTCGCCCCGATTTAGTGGCTAAAAGTGCGGCCCAAAAAGCGCAACAGCAAGCGCAACAGAAAAATAAGGACAAGGCTTAGTATTTATGGGCGAACTCAATAAATGGCTTGAGACTATAAAGATAGCATGGGTAAACCTCACTGCTTATAAAATCAATTATATAATAATGGTTTTAGGCCCTTCTTTGACTTTTTTCTTTGTAAAATACAACCTCTGGACAGCTATTTATAAAACCAACAGCTTAGATATGATTCAAGGCTACACGCTTAGCCAAATGCTTTCTTACCAAGTATGGACCCTTGTGGTAGGCCTTATTGCGCAGTCCTACAATAGCATGAATATTGCCGTAGACATCAGATATGGCA
Source organism: Bdellovibrionales bacterium (assembly GCA_023299885.1). Taxonomy (GTDB): domain Bacteria; phylum Bdellovibrionota; class Bdellovibrionia; order Bdellovibrionales; family UBA1609; genus JALZUS01. Next base: position 2,582 of record JALZUS010000059.1, read on the forward strand.
AAATATCCACCTACCTCATCTACCCTTTTGATTTTTGGCAGTATCATACAGCAAGCTTTATTGCTTTTTTTATGAATCAAATAGTGATTTCATTTTTAACACTTTTAGCATTAGCTTTTATTGGCATCATAACCCTTCCTTCATTAGCTATATTTTCTCAAGCACTGCCTCTTTGTTTTTTAGTGGCCCTATTGTGGTTTGTTGTTATGTATTTTATTGGCCTTATTTCTTTTTGGCTGGATGAAACTTGGACCCTTAGAGTTGTTTTTATAATGATTTCTCAGTTTTTCTCTGGAGCTTTTTTACCCCTTGAAATTTTTCCACAATGGCTAATGGATGGAATAAAATACCTTCCCTTTAAGTACATGACCTATGTTCCTGTTAAAGTCTTCATGGGCACATATACAGGAAGCCTAAGCTTGGCTTACATAGTGGTTAGCTTATGGGCTATTGCTTTTGCCTTAGGTTCAGCATTGTTATGGCGCAAAGGCGTCAAACTCTATACGGCGGCAGGCATATAACATGAAACATTACTTGAAGGTTTACCGAGAATTTTTAAACACCTGCTTCTCTCAAGCCATGAGCTTTAGAATTAACTTTATCTTTTTAATTGGCATGGAGCTTATCTTTTACTCTACTAATTTATTTACCGTAGATTTTATTTTTGATTATGTAGACACTATTGGACCCTGGAATCGTGATCAGTTTTTATTTTTTACTGCCTTTATGCTAACTGTCGATCACATGCATATGACCTTTAATAGCGAAAACTTTTGGTGGTTTTCTGATGATTTAAAAAGAGGAAATCTCGACTTTACCCTTCTAAAACCTATTAGCAGCATTTTTACTGTATTTTTTAGACGTATGCGCCCTGGCACACTCCCCAATATATTTACCACCTGGGGGCTTATGATTTATTTTGGCAGTAAACTGGACTTTGCTTGGTGGGCCTGGGCAGCACTCCCACTACTTATCCTTACAAGCTATGCTTTTATTATTAGCTTAGAGATTATTATTTCTATAAGTATGTTTTGGCTAACAGAAGGTCATGGAGTTAACTTTTTACGCATGCAGTTACAACGCTTCTCTCAATGGCCTGATTTTGTATTTATGTATTTTACAAGAAAAGCCCTGACTTTTTTCTTTCCAATTTTACTGGTGGGTACAGCACCTGTTCAGCTTATGTTTGACGCCAGCAACTGGAAGTATTTTATATTAATGCTTTTTTATTTTGGGCTTAGCCTTATTACTATAAAAGCCCTATGGTCTTTAGGGCTTAAACAGTATGAGTCAGCTAGTAGCTAGGCCTATAATTTTCAGAGTCTAAAAACATGCCACGAGTATCATTATTAAAAATACCTAGCCCAGAATATAAGTAATTAACAAAAGATGTAGTATCAGGGTTTAATGAAAAAGCTTCTCTTGCTACATCTCCCACACTCACCTGAGAAAAACCATATACAAGTGCTATAGATTTCGCTAGCGATTTATTATCTTTTCTATTCTTTAAAGCAAGGTAAATACTATAGGGCGTTCCAGCTACATCATCTCTATAAAAGTAGTTCTCTATATTTCTAGATATTCCATCGGCAGACCCTCCACCATAGTGAATCATAGACTCTTCTAGTAATTGCAAGACTTTAATCCTAAGACTTCTTTTTTTAAAAAAGCTTATATTTTTTAAATCTGCAGTAATATCCTTAACACTTATGGCTGACTTAGCTCCTACAGTTTTTATAGGTGGATTCAGCTCATACTCAATAAGCAAGTCCTTAATACCTTCATGTGCAGATTTTTTAATAACAGAATGCCATTCATTAAACTCAGCTAATCTCTCCCAAAGTCGGTTTATAGGGCTAAAGGGGTCAGCACTAGAATGGCCATCGTCATTCATTATTTCTTTAGCTCCGCTTATTAAATGCTTAGCCATCTCAGGGTGCCTCAACAAAATCACTACATGAGTTAAATCATGCACCATTGCACCTTGTTCAAGACCATTACTACTATTGTCTGATAAAGGTGAGGACAAAGGTAAATATCCTAAAGCCAAAAGCTCAACATAGTTTTCTTTAGATAATGTGCCACTAAACAAATCTTCTACTTTCAGATCACTACCTATTGGTGTTCCGTCAGTAAATAGGCTGGAACCGTACTCCATGTACTTTGTAATATTATACTGACCCTGTTTTACTTTAACTGGAAAAACTGGCTTTAAAATAGTACCCATCGGCCTGCTTTTAACCTCTTCAAAAATAGACTCTAGGCTTGGCGCCATAATATTATTTTTTGAAAGACCAGCACCATGGTCGACAAAAAATTGATAGATAGGATCATTTGAGCCCACTAGACTTTGAATTATTTTAGGATAGCTTTTGACCATATTAGAGAAAGTGATCTCAAATTCAGACTTAATAGATAACGACAGAGGGCTTACTTCATGACTAGAAACCAATACTTTTGCTTTTTCTGGCGGAGTTACTTTAGCTGAATATAAAACTTTTCCCTGTAAAACTACTGCACAGCCGCTCACTTTCTTTTCAGCAAAAGATATAGAGCTCAGTAAAAAAATAACAGTAACTAAAAAAACCTTCATAATTACAATAACTTACAGTTTACCCCTAATATAGGGCTTTAAATGCAAACTCTCCTTAAATATAGGTATTGCGAAAAGGGTGCCAGACTTTAAAGGGCTGCGAGTGCTTCTAAGATTTTTCCAGCTCCCCAGCTAAAGGGGTATTCTGATTTGTATAAGCTATTAGAAAAGGGTTCTAGTTTATTAGTGCTATGATAAATCTCGTAGATTGTACCATCACGGCTAGCCATAACTTGTAGGTTGGCAAGTATACGCAAAGCCTCTTCTTTGTCATTCATTTCACTTGCCACTTTGGCAGAGTACCCGATAAGCCAGCTCCAATGCTTTAAACCATGATATGTATTTAAACCCACAACCCTAGTGGTCCAGCTGACCCAACTATTCGGGTAATTTTGATTAGAGCATAGCCCAGGCAAGTGACAAGACTTCCACAAAGCAGAATTTTTTAAATTAATATAAAGCTCTTCTGGCCTTAATCCAGAAAAATGAATACCAAAGTCACATAACAGTAAATTAGTATCTAAGCTTACCAAATCAAGCTCTTCTAACGCTTTAAATAGCTTATGTTTTTTATGAAAAAACTTTTCATAAAAAATCTTTTTCATTCTTTGTACTCGAACAAGATCAATTTTAAAATATTGATTTTTATAAACAATTTCCGAGACAATAATATAAAGAGCATTCGTATAAGAGGTAACCCCTTTGCGCTTTACACTGTCTTGCCAATCTTCAAAAGAGTCTTGTTTAATAAGGCCATCAGCAAAACTGCTTGCATAAAAATTATAAATTTCTAGCAAGGCCTTCTTATTTTTATTAATTAAACTGACATCACCCGTAGCCTCTACTACCTGAAATAGGGCCAACAACACTAGTAAATTAGAATCTATAGAGATTGTTTTATGCTCACCATAGTATTCAGGCTTCAATGGGCTCTTAGGGTCAGATAAACCAAACATGGGTACTTTTTGGTTAATAGAGCCTTTAATAACCCTGAGCGCCGAACCAAAGCCGCTCTCTAATACACGAGGCACAAGGCCATCACTAGGCCTTCTCATGTCTATAAGCATCTGCAAATGGTTAATAGCTACTTTTGACTGACCTGCTGCAATGAGCCCAGGCACAGCAAAACAAAAATCGCGAGTCCATAGGCTACGAAACTGGTGCCCTCCAGCACGAACAAAAGCACCTTCATCTGTGCTTATGATATTTTCTAGCAAAGCTTTTTTCGCGATACCTGTCAGTTCGGATAGATCGTAGTCCATAAAACAAAGTGTACTCTCAAGTGCTTATCTATTTAAGGAAAAAATTATTGCTAGCCCTTAAGCTGTCTAATTATTTTACAGCTTTATATATATTGCACTACAGCCAATAATTTCTGTCAGCATATGAGTTTTAAGCTTACAGTTTCTCAAACAATTAATCATTCAAGGAGTTTCAATGAAATCATTAGTTCTACTAATTGCAATCACACTATCTGCTGGCATCGCTTCAGCTAAAACAAAAAAACTAATTAATGGTGAATACATTGATAGTGTTAGTAAATCTGAAAGAATAATTGAAATTAGCAACGAAGATGTTATCTCAAGCGATGAATATTATTACTTTAGGGTTGGAAGCGTTACAGTTCCAGACAGCTACCAAACCAAAGATGGTGATACAGTTGGCGGACTATTTCATAGCTTAATTCAACAAGAAGGCACTAATAAAGCCTGCTTAAGAGTAAACATAGAGATTGCAACTATCGTCTATAAACCAATTTGCCCCAATGTTATTGAGTACATCACAGAAATGGGCCCTGATGGAAAAACTCCAATAACAAGAACTGTAGTTAAAAAAGGCGTTTGCCCAACTGAAAGAGCTGTATATGGTTCTCCACAAACATTAACTGGCGCTAGAGTTAAAAAATCAGATATTATTACAACTACAGATGAAATTACTTCTGACAAATGTTTTGAATTACCTACTGAAGAGTAATTTAAAAGGCACAAATAAAAAAAGCAGCTTATAAAGCTGCTTTTTTATGCCTTAAAATTATAGAACTATATATGAGCCACTTGCTCGGCCTGGTCAAAAGAAACAGATACCATCTTTGATACCCCTTTGTTTTCTTGAGTCACACCATAAAGCTTATTGTTTACTCTCATAGTATTTTTATTATGAGTCACAATAATAATCTGAGAACGCTTAGCCATTTCTTTTACTAAGTCGTTAAATCTCATTACATTGGCATCATCTAGTGGTGCATCGACCTCATCCAGTAAACAGAATGGAGAGGGCTTCACTAAGAAAATAGAGAAAATAAGCGATACTGCTGTTAAAGCTTTTTCACCACCAGAAAGTAGGCTTACATTAGCAGCCTTTTTACCTGGAGGCTGAGCAATAATATCAATACCGGTTTCACCTTTTTCTTCATTAACCACTAGCACAAGCCTAGCTTCACCACCGCCAAATAAGACAGGGAAAACTTTAGTAAAGCGCTCATTCACTTGCTCAAAAGTTTCTTTAAAACGTCTAGAGCAAATACGGTTAACTCTATCAATAACTTTCTTAAGCATTTCTTTAGAGTCTATAAGGTCTGAGTACTGCTGGTTTAAGAATTCAAATCTTTCAGTAAGGTCATCATAATCTTTAAGTGCAGTAAGGTTAACTTCACCTATGCGCTTAAGTTTTGATTTTAAAGAGTCTACATCAGTTTCTAGCTGAGCTGTTTCAACATCTCTCACCTCTAGCCCTTGAGCATGCTCTGCTAAACTTTTCATATAGCGCTCTTGAACTTGGTCAGTAAGATACTGCTCTTTCATTTTAAACTGCTCTAAATTAATATGAGTTTCACCCATAATTTTAGAAGCTTCATGTAAAACGGTTCTAAATTCTGAAATTTTCTCTTCGGCTTCTCTAAGCTCTTTTGATTCTACTTCGTATTGGTTTTGCACAGACTCTAAAGTTCTTTGAGACTCTTTGACCATTGAAATTTTACTTTCAAGCTCAGCCTGCGCATGCTCTATAAGAGCCTCACCTTCAGTTAAAGTAGCAGAACTCTCTTGAGTTTTTTCTTTCATTTGAGAAAGCTGCTCTGTTACTTCATCTAATGATGCTTGAAGCATACCTAATTGGCTTTGCAACCCAGAAATCTCTTGCTCTTTAGCAGCCTTATCAGCTCTTAATTGCGAAACCTCTTCTTGCAAGCCGCCAACACCCTCTTTAGCTTCTGCTAAATCTTGAGTAAGCTTATCTACTTCAGAACTATTAGTTTCCATAGATGTTTTGTACTCATTAATTTTAGTTGTACAAATTTCTTTATCTGCTTTTAAGACTGTTAATCTCTCATTAATTTTTAAAACTTCATTTTTTTGATTCTCTAAAGCTCTTTCTGCATTATTAAGTTCATTTTTTGACTGCTCGTAATCTTTACTAAGCTCTGCCATATAAACTTCTTTTTCACTTTGCTTTTTTCTAGAATCTTCAAGATCTGTTTTTAGTGAAGCAAACTGAGCTTTTAATTGTTTAAAGCCCATTTCTGCTACTGCTAAAGTTTGATCTTGCTGGCTCTTTTTAACCTGCAGCTCTTTAATTTCTCTGCGACGCTTTAATAAGCCAGAATCTGCAGATCGCTTTGCGCCACCTGTTACAACACCCTCTTTAGAAACAACATCGCCCTCTAAAGATACATATGAAAAGTTATTATTAGCCTCAAAACAAGCCACCGCTGAATCTAAAGTATCTACAACAACTATATTTGATAATAACCCACTAATAACTTCAGCATACTCACTATGAGCATTTACTAAGTTATTTAATAAGCCCTTTATGCCTGGCATACCATCAAAATTATTATGGCCATTACTACGAACGCTAGTCATACCATTAATTAAAAAGCTTGAACGGCCCTTTTCTTGAGTTTTTAAATAGTTTAATGCCTCTAGGCATTCTGATTTATTTTTAGCAAGTAACAACTGCAAGCGATCACCTAGTGCCGCTTCAAAAGCTGACTCGTAATCTTCAGGAACATCTACAACTTCTGACAATGGCTTTATTTGGCTATCAGTACCTTTCCATTGCATAATTTTTTGAACGCCTTCGGCATAACCTTCAAAATTATTCTGTAAGTTTTCAAGACCATACAATCGGCTCGCCACTTCGTTTAATTCACTTTTAATAGACATTAAGTCTATTTCTGATGTTTGAAGTTTTGTTTCAACACCAAAAAAGTTAGCCTCTATAGTTTCTGTGTCCTTATTAAACTCAAGCTTTAATTGCTTTTCACGTTCTAAGTCTTTTTCTAAAGATGATTTTCTTTTTGAAAATTCTTCGTGCTTCTTTTCAAGCTCTTCTAAGATAACTTCCTGAGCCTCTAGGCGCTCTATATTATCTTTTTCGCTATTCTCTACCGTCGCCATCTTAGCCACAACATGGCTCTCTGACTGAGTTAAAGTTAACTGCTCTCTACGTTTTTCCGTAAGACGCTCATCAGCCGTATTAATAGTATGGACACACTGCTCGTACTTTGTATTTTTCTCTTCAAAATTAAGAGCTAACTCTTCAAGATCACTATTAATAGTTTCATAGTTTTCTTTAATTGCAGAGTGATCTTGCTCTAAAGCTGTTTTTTTAATTTCATATTTTTCAGCAAGAGAACCTGTCATTTCTTGTGTACGCTTAGCTTGCTCACACTCAAATTTTATTTCTCTAAGTTTATTTTCTTGCTCTATTACTGATCGCTCTAAATCTTTATGCTTTAACTGTGAATCTGTTACAGCCGTTTCAACACCTGCAAGCTCAGATTTAAGCCTCATTTGTACAGCCTCTACAGTAGAAAGCTCTGCCGTTCTAGAGATCTCGATACCTTTAGCTTCATCATAAGCTTTTTGAGACCCTAAAGTCTGCTCATGCAATTCATTGTACTGCTGAGAAAACATATAAAGCTCTTTATCTTCAAGCTCGTCTCTAATTTTTTTGTAACGTTCAGCCCTCTGAGCCTGTCTTTGTAAGCTTTCAAGCTGACGTTTTTGTTCAGCTAAAATATCGCTAAGTCTTAATAAGTTTTGCTCTGTTGTTTTAAGTTTTCTTTGCGACTCGCGCTTTCTCACTTTAAATTTTGTAATACCAGCAGCTTCTTCTATTAAGCTTCTTCTGTCGATAGGCTTAGCCGTAATGATTTCACCAATTCGACCTTGCTCAATAATAGAAAAGCCTTTAGACCCTGCGCCCGTATCCATAAAGATTTCATGAATATCTCTTAAGCGAGCTGGCTCTTTATTAATGAGGTACTCTGACTCTCCAGAGCGGTGCAAGCGACGAGTGATCATCACTTCAGAATGCTTCATGTATTTTGCCGGGAATGGGCCGCCGTCGTTTTCTAAAACAAGACTAACCTCTGCCATACCTAAAGGAGCAAAACCTTCTGCACCAGCAAAGATAACATCTGACATTGATGAACCACGTAAGTGCTTCGCCGACATTTCACCCATAACCCATACAAGGGCATCAACAATATTTGACTTACCACAACCGTTAGGACCAACGATCCCAGTTATGCCTTCATCAAAATGAATAACAGTTCTATCTTTAAATGATTTAAACCCTAGTAGTTCTAATTTTTTGATTCTCAAGTTTTTAAACTCCTATGTTGTAGGGCCGATTGAGCAGCTGCCAGACGTGCGATTGGTACTCTGTAAGGCGAACAACTTACATAATCCAAACCAACACCCTGGAAAAACTCAATACTCTTCGGGTCCCCCCCGTGTTCTCCACAGATTCCTAATTTTATATCTGGTTTACGCTCGCGGCCTAGCCCAACGGCCATTTTGACGAGGCGTCCCACGCCTTTTTTATCGAGGCTCTGAAAAGGGTCAGCCTCTAGAAGCCCCTCTGCGACATAGGTTGAGAGGAATCGGCCAGAATCATCTCTTGAAAGCCCTAAAGTTGTTTGTGTTAAATCATTTGTGCCAAAGCTGAAAAAGTCAGCATGTTCTGCTATTTCATCAGCAACTAATGCCGCCCTCGGAAGCTCTATCATTGTCCCAATAATATACTCAAATTTTGTGTTGGACTGCTCTATAACATCATTCACTGTCTTTTCTACAAGTGTCCTCAGTATTTTTAACTCACCAGCCGTGCCCACCAGAGGAATCATAATTTCTGGCTTTAATAACTGACCAAGCTTTACTCTTTCAACAGCAGCTTCAGCTATTGCTTTCGCCTGCATCTCATAAATTTCTGGGTAACTAATAGCAAGGCGACAACCTCTATGACCTAACATCGGATTAAACTCTGACAATGCATTTATTTTTGCATCTAGCCTTTCAACAGACCACTCTAACCTTTGCGCTAAACCTTCTTTTTCACTTTGTGTATGAGGTAAGAACTCATGTAGTGGTGGATCTAAAAGCCTTATTGTTACGGGGTGCTCACCCATAACTTCAAAGAGACCAGCAAAATCTTTTTTCTGAAATGGTAATAGCTTACTAAGTGCATTTAATCGCTCAGTTTTATTTTCTGCTAAAATCATTTCACGGACACTATCAATCCTGTCAGCACCAAAAAACATATGTTCTGTACGACACAAGCCAATACCTTCAGCACCAAACTCTTTTGCTTTTTTTGCATCTTTTGGAGTGTCTGCGTTGGTTCTTATACCCAAAGTTCTATATCTATCTGCCAAAACCATAAGGCGGTCAAAGTTACCATCAAGCTTTGGCTCTACCATTGATACTTCACCTAAAAAGACTTCTCCTGTAGATCCGTCTAAAGTAATAAAATCACCCTCTTTAATGACGTAGCCATTAGCTTCAAATTGTTTCTTTTTGTAATCGACAGTCACTTCGGCACAACCAGCAACACAGCACTTGCCCATGCCTCTAGCCACAACAGCTGCATGAGAAGTCATCCCGCCACGAGACGTCAGTATACCTTTTGCTGTAACCATGCCCTCAATATCTTCTGGAGATGTTTCTACACGGACTAAAATTGTGGCCACACCTTTTTCTTTTGATGAGACTGCATCTTCACTATTAAACACAACTTTGCCCATGGCTCCGCCTGGGCTTGCCGGTAACCCTTTAGCTATTTTAGTTTTTTTTGCCTTTGGGTCTAATGTTGGATGCAGCAGTTGATCCAAACTTAAAGGGTCCATTCTTAACAGAGCCTCTTCTTCAGAAATAATACCTTCATCAAGCATATCACAACATATTTTTAAAGCGGCCTGTGCTGTCCTTTTACCAGTGCGTGTTTGAAGCATCCACAAGCGTTCATTTTCAATCGTAAACTCGATGTCTTGCATATCCCTATAGTGGCCTTCTAGCTTTTGGTAAACATCAACTAACTGGTCATAAGCTGTCGGCAAATGAGCTTTAAGCTTTTCTATTGTCTCAGGGGTACGAATACCAGCAACAACATCTTCACCTTGGGCATTAATTAAAAATTCACCATAAAATTTATTTTCGCCAGTAGAAGGGTTACGGGTAAAAGCTACTCCCGTTGCAGAAGTCTTACCCAAGTTACCAAAAACCATAGACTGTATATTAACTGCAGTCCCCCAGTCCGCCGGGATTTTATGAATCTCTCTGTATGTTTTAGCCCTAGGAGTATTCCAGCTTTGAAAAACAGCTTCGATAGCCCCCCAAAGTTGGTCGATTGGGTTTTCTGGAAAAGATTTTCCAGTGTTTTCAATAATTAGTTTTTTATATTTTTCGACTAAACTCTTTAAATCATCTTCTGTTAAATCAGTATCAGCCTTATAACCTTTATCATCTTTTAAGTCTTCTAATGTCATCTCTAAGTAGCTATGGTTCATGCCCATTACAACATTAGAATACATTTGCACAAAACGCCTATAAGAGTCCCAGGCAAACCTTGGGCTCCCCGACTGCTTTGCTAAGCCTAAAACAGTCTCTTCATTAAGCCCTAAATTTAAAATAGTATCCATCATGCCTGGCATACTAACCCTGGCCCCAGAGCGCACACTTACAAGTAGTGGGTTTTCTTTATCACCAAATTTTTTATCTAATTTTTCTTCAACTTTTTTTAAAGCGGCTTCAATATTGTTACGAAGCTCATCGGGAAGCTGTTCTCCGTTATCATAAAATACAGAGCAAACTTGGGTAGAAATAGTAAAGCCTGGAGGCACTGGGACACCTAGCGATGTCATCTCAGCAAGGTTAGCCCCTTTACCGCCAAGAAGGTTTCTCATGGTGGCATTACCTTCAGATTCGCCAGGAGCAAAAAAGAAAACATTTTTAGCTGTTGCATTTTCAGCTGTTGCGTTTTTATTGTTGGATTGATGAGTGCTTAAAGACATAGCCTCTCCTGTATGAGTTCACAGAAGAGTACCATTATTTATTGGGGGCTATAGAGGCCGCGCAGCATACTTGTGGGCGGCCTAAGCATTAAGCTATTTTAGGCTGAGAAGCCTTTAGATTACCTGATTTTTGATAATAATTTTGGGTTTGTAACAATTTGCCTTACACCATGGGCATGGTCTTCTTCAAATTTATTGCCCTTACACCATTTACCTAAAGTCATAATGTCTAGCTTTTCACAAGCCTGGCTCACGTTCCATGTAACATGTAATGGAGAGCAAGTTTTTTGAGTGTATTTAGGGCCTGTTGTAGATCCTAAGAACTCAGCGCGCTTGTTCATTTTAGGGCCACGAACCACTTGGTTGTACCCATTTTTTTCTGTTAATTCTGTATAATCAGCAAAGTTAGAGCCTGTATCGCCACTCACTAAAACAAATACTTTTGTTTCTACACGTAACTGTGGGTTTGGACAGCTGTCAGATAGACAAGAGCCTAAACCTTTACCTGGATCAACATCACATGATGAATACACCCAATGCACTTCTACCGTGTCACCTGTTTGTAGATTTTGACAAATAGGTGCAAAAGTTTGAGCCAGCTCTGTTGATTTTAATTTTGGGGTTTCATTACATTTCCAACCACCATGCTTTTCTTTGCCTGCAGGAATTGAAAATCCTTTAGCTTTATGCTCAGCATTTTTATGGAAATGAATATTACATAAATTCATATTAGCTTTTTTAGGGGCTTTACTAAACATGACCGAGTTTGTCCCCAATTTACTGGTTAAATCTCTTGGCGTTTGCGGGCCAAAGCCTTCACAAATTTCTGCCATTGTTGATAGAGAAAATAATAAAGATGCTGCTATAAGTACTAACTTTTTCATAAAACCTCCTAAGCGTTTTATGAAATAATACTCAAGTTATCTAAAATGTTAATAGTTATGATGTTTTTAAACTATTAATAGACCTTTATAGAGCTTCAAAGATATGACTTTTAACTTTATCCATAGGGATACGCACTTGTTCCATAGTATCGCGTTCTCTAATAGTCACAGCATTGTCGTCTAAAGACTCAAAATCGACTGTTACACAGAATGGTGTACCTATTTCATCTTGCCTACGGTAGCGCTTACCAATGCTCCCCGCTTCATCATAAGTGATATCAAAATGTTTACTGAGGTTATCACGCAATTTAACAGCCACTTCTTTTAAATGAGGCTTTTTAGATAAAGGTAAAATAGCTACTTTATAAGGCGCTAAACTTGGCTTAAAGCCCATTACTATGCGGACGTCTTCTTTACCATTATCAAGAGTCCTGTGCTCTTCACGGTAAGCATCACAAAGAATAGCTAAGGTAAGCCTGTCACAACCCACAGCCGTTTCTATAACATAAGGTACATATTTTTCTTTCGCAGCCTCATCAAAGTACTCTAGCTTTTTACCACTATGTGTTTGGTGCTGAGTCAAATCAAAGTCACTCCTGTTATGAATACCTTCTACTTCTTGCCAGCCAAACGGAAACTTATACTCTACATCAAAAGCTGCTTTTGCATAATGAGCCAAAGCATTAGGCCCATGCTCAGAAAACTTTAAGTTAGCGGCATCAACGCCAACAGTAGCATAAAAATCCATACGGGCTTGTTTCCAATGATCAAACCATTTTTCATCTTCACCTGGCTTTACAAAATACTGCATTTCCATTTGCTCGAATTCACGAGTTCTAAAAATAAAGTTACCTGGAGTAATTTCATTTCTAAAAGATTTACCAATTTGTGCAATACCAAAAGGGATTTTTTTACGGCTTGTTGTTTGTACGTTTTCATAGTTTACAAAAATACCTTGAGCGGTTTCAGGGCGTAAAAAAACAGTATTAGAGTCTTCTTCTAAAGGCCCCATGAAAGTTTTAAACATTAAGTTAAAATTTCTAGCCTCTGTTAAGTTTTTAGAACCACACTTAGGACAAACAGCAACACCATCAACCATATTGTCATCTTCTCTAAATCTGTTTTTACAATCCTTACAGTCAACTAATGGGTCCGTAAATGTATCGATATGGCCAGAAGCTTTCCAAACCTGTGGGTGCATTAATATTGCAGCATCTAGACCTACGATATCGTTTCTGCGAGTCATAGCCTGCCACCAAGCCTGCTTTACATTAAGCTTTAAATTTATACCTAGTGGGCCATAATCCCAGCAAGAGCCTAAGCCACCATAGATTTCACTACTTTGAAAAACAAAGCCCCTACGCTTTGAAAGGGATACAAGTGTTTGCAAGTCTGTTAGTTTTTTAATTTCCATGATGTCTTCCTTGTTTGGCTTTTTATAGACTCACTTTATATGATGGCTGATGATTTTCAAGCTTCCTGATATCAGGTTAGACCTCGACGCTAGCCTCAGCCTTGAGGCTTTCTCTAGTATTAAGCACTAAGGCGCAAATGATAACCCCTATACCCAGCAAAGCCATTATTGAGAGTGACTCATCAAAAATAAAATACCCAAAAGCAATAGCGAATAAAACTCCTACATATTTAAAAATACTAATTTGCGACATGGCCCCTGACTGATAAGCCTTTGTCATTAAAATTTGAGCACAAACTGTCAAAGCCGCCATTAAAGTAAGTAAGCTCACATCTAAAAAGCTCGGCGTAACCCAATGATGAAGTAAAAACGGTATCATTACTGGAGTAGTAACTAGTGGAAAATAAAACACAATAGTTAATGGATCTTCTTTTCCTTTAAGCTGTTTAATAATATTGTAAGCAATTCCAGAAAAGAAAGCTGAAGTCAGAATGGCCGCCAGCTCAAATAAAGTGATTTCAGGGTCAAAGCCTTTAACAATCATAACACCCACAAAGGCACTAAAAAAATAAAGCCACTGTATAGACTTTACTTTTTCACCAAAAAAAACCTGGGCTATAATAACAGTAAAAATAGGCGACATATATTGCAGACTAGTGGCAGAAGCTAATGGCATGTTTTGTAAGGAGTAAAAAAACAATGTCAGCGCACATGTCCCCATGAGTCCACGCAGTAAAAGTAATTTTTTATGTGTACCTACAAAAGACATATTGTATTGTTTTAATAAAGCACCCACCATGACTACGCTGATAGCTGACCTAAAAAAGACAAGTTCATAAAAAGGTAAATGGCCAAGCTGCTTTACTATTACATTGGCTAATGCAAAAAAAACAACAGACAGGCACATAAGTTTTATGCCTCTATACGTGCTCACTCTTTAAAACCCATTGTTTGATAATTAGTAACTGTTTTTAAAAACTTTCTATAAAGCAGAGCACGCTCTGTAAAGGCTTTATTTTCTACAGCTTTTGAGTCTAACTTTAATTGATTACTGCTATCTATAGCATAAACTCTATCTTTAGCAGCAAAAGCTACAGCGTTTTCTGCATCCATATATAAACTCGTATTATAAGCAAAGCGCTTAGCCCAAGGCTCTTTCATTAAGCTCATGCCGCCATTATTTATGTATTTTGCTTCTGGCAAACTAAACTGTAGCAAAGTAGGAATAATATCTTTATGAGAACCCACAGCACTAGCATCATACAAGTACGGAGCCTTAGCTAATAATGGCTTTGGCACATACAAATAAAAAGGTACCATATGGTTTAAAGCTAACTCCTCTGGATACTTAGCTTTATAGCGCCTCATCTGATGGTCTCCACTGGCCGCCATAATTGTATTCTCACTACCTGGACTCGACTTTACCCAAGCTACAAACTCACCATAAGCATTAGCAGCATACTGATAAGCCTTAAGAAGGTCTTCTGCGTTTTGCTTTCTGCCTGCTGAGCGGCCTAGATAGTCTTCTGTAGCGTGAACCACACTTGGCTTATAATGCTTTGGGTGCTTATACGGCGGATGATTACTAACACTTAATATAACAATAAATTTAGGCTTATCATTACTTTGTAGTACTTTTTTTGCATACTTGTAGGCGTACTCATCAGCGACCCCCCATGCACTCTTACTTTTTTTAGACTCTGGGTATTCTGCCATTAATGTGTTTTCATCATAAATAGTATCTATACCCTGAACAGGAAAATAATTAAGCATATTTTGCCACATCATATTACCAGGCTTTATAAAAACAACTTCATAGCCCGCTTTTTTGTATTCTTCAAAAACGCTATAACTTAATTGTTTTTTAGCCACTGAAGAATTACTTAAGTTTTTATTAGCACACTGAAAAAGTATAGAATACAAAGTAGCTGCCGTATCATTAGTAGCCGACAAAAACCTTTTAAATAAAAAATCAGATTCAAAATGTGGCCTAAGCGCACCTAGCAAGTCATTAGTTTTAGCATCATCAGACTCTAAAATATTACTGCCAAAGCCCTCTAGTAAAGTAAAAACAACTGTAGGCAAAGCAGGCACGGTCTCTTTTTTAACCTCTGGCTTTAGATTATTTTTTATTCTGTCTAAATATTTTTTTCTCTTTTCTTTTTTTGCTTTTATTTGCTGTGCATTAATCTCTTCAGGAGTAAATACGGGCGGTAATGCGGAACCAATCCCATTAATATAAACATCTTTTACTCCAAAAAGCTTTTCTAATTGAGCGACATAAGAACTTTTATTAACAGCCTTAAAAACCGTGTCTTTCTTTTTATCTTTATAAGCCCAAGACAATGCCATAGGGCCATTTGGAGTTAAATGATTGAGTACAATATTTTGAGAAACTTGTGAGTTTTCACGACGCAAAGGAAAAGTGCCCAAAGAACCCCTGTTGGCTGTCGCAAAAGCTAAAAACAAAAACAGTAATACAAAAAAAGCATGCAAAGGATACGAAAATTTAAATTCAAATCTTTTCATGAATTGCTTAAAAGCAGCAACTGAAACTATTGTTAAGACTATAAAGCTAGCTATAATTTTTACAGCTGGGTAATCAGACCAAAAGGCCTTTAAAAGCTGAAGTCCATACCCATTCAAAGCATTGAAGACAAAAATATCATAATTTGTTTGATAGGTCTGATAATAATAAAACAAGCCAATACATAAATAAACAGACAAACCGACAACTAAATAGCCAAAGCCATTTATCATCTTTTTAACAATCTTAAAGTCGGCCTTAAAAGAAGACAGAAAAAAAGACAGTAACAAAGGCACAGTCATAGCAATAGTAGCTATACGCAAATCAAACTTTAAACCCACCCAAAAAAAACGTAGCCATTCTTCAAAAGCAACATCACCTTTGAAGTACTGGTAAGCGCAAAAAATTCTAGTTATAAAGTGCAAAGCTACTATAAATAGAGAGGCTCTCCAGGCATACCTTTGAGTATTATATAAAAGCTGTAATCGAGAAGGTTCATTCATTATAATTTATCTTTGTCTTGTTAGTTTTTTTATAAATAAGAAACTCTAGTTATAAAAAAACCGAACTCTGAGGTTCGGTTTTTTTTATTAACTCTAAACTAAAATTACTTTTTAGCTGGACGAGCGCCATACTTTCTTTTGAATTTCTCTGCTCTACCTTCAGCATCAGCAACACGTTGTTGACCTGTGTAAAAAGGATGAGAAGCACTTGAAATATCAATCTTAATCAAAGGGTATTCTTTGCCGTTTACTTCGATTTTGTCTTTAGTATGCATAGTTGATTTGCTGATAAGCTGGTAATCACAAGATACATCTTTAAATACAACTTCTCTTAAATTAGGGTGTGTGTCTTTTTTCATTGTCTACCTTCACTTGGCTTTTGAGCCATATTCTGCTGGTTTAATTACAGCGGTTAGTGTGTCGTCTTTTAAGGATGTATTGATAACACCCTTAAACTGGATCTACAAGCTTCTGCTTACAAACTCATCTTCATTAAAATCATCTACCTGAATGGCATCCCAACGTAAATCATTGGCATCACTAAGCTTTTTAGCTTCATCAGCTGTGATAACACCATTTTCAAGGGCTACGCCTACAGCTTTTGGCCCTTTAATTTTAGGCATTTTCTTAGCTTTTATAGCTTTTTTGATTTTACGCTCAATAGGGTCAGCAGCAGCGACAGCGGCAAAAGCCTTTTCTAAACGCCCTAAAGCCTCTTCAGGATCTTTAGGGATATAAATACCAGCAGTTGTGATTCTGTCTCTTTGCTCTCCCGGAGTTTGAATTAAACGAGATACTTTTTGACCTAATTTATCTGATGGGTATCTACCGATTGGATTAAATCGTACCCAAAACCTTAATGGACCCTTAAAGAGCCAGCTCATTGGAGCCGCTACATCAAAGTTACTGTAAATATTTTCAAATGATTTTTGAATATTAAAAAAGGCTAGCTCTAATGAGTATTGAACAAAAGGAGCATCTTCTTTTCTGCAACCTTCTGCTTCATATCGCCTCAATACAGCTGTAGCTAAATACATCCACGATAAAATATCTGCAAAACGACCTGTTAGCTTTTCTTTTATTTTTAAGTTTCCACCTAATAAACCCATAGCCATATCTGATAAAATAGCAAATCGTGCTGATGTCCAAGCCAATTTTTTAAAGTAGCGCTTAGTGACTCTGTCGCCTGGAGTACAAGCAAAACAGCCGCGAGTTACACTCAACACTATAGATCTAAAAGTGTTTCTTACGATATGACCTATGTGGCCCCAAAAAGCTCTATCAAAACCTTTTGTGTCACCTTTTTCTAAACTATTCACTTCAGCAAATGCATAAGGGTGAGCCCTTAAAGCCCCCTGTCCAAATACCATTAATGTACGAGTTAAAATATTTGCGCCTTCAACAGTTACTGCAATAGGAGTTGCAATATATGGAACTGCAATCATATTTCTTGGCCCCATAGATATACCGGCACCACCAGCTACATCCATGGCGTCTTTCATTGTCGTCTGTAACCACTCTGTCGCGTTGTACTTTACCATGGCCGTTACAACTGGAGGACTAATTCCTTGGTCTAACGCACTTAATGTGTAAAGCCTCATAGCCTCTATGTAGTAAGCCATACCAGCAATTCTTGAGATAGGCTCTTCTACTCCTTCAAACTTACCAATAGACAAACCAAATTGCTTACGTAAAACAGCATGGTTTGAGATATATCTTGAAACCATTTTCACTCCACCCGTACTTTGCGCAGGTAAAGAAATACCACGGCCAGCACCTAATGAATCCATTAGCATTTTCCAGCCACGGCCAGCGCCTTCTAAACCACCTATTATGTCGTCTTCTGCATCAATAATGACATCTTTACCTTGAGTAGGACAATTGTAAAAAGGAATACCTAATGGGTCATGCCTTCTACCAATAACAACACCTTCTGTTGTTGAAGCAATCAAAGCACAAGTAATACCTATATACTCGCCTTTGCCTAATAAGTTTTCTGGATCTTTAAGCTGAAAAGCCAAGCCAATAATATCTGAAATAGCTGCTAATGTAATCCAACGCTTATTCCAGTTAAGTCTAATTTTTAATTTTCCGTCATCACCTTTAAATAAAATACCATCTGAAGTAATTGAGCCTGCATCACTTCCTGCATTAGGCTCTGTTAATCCAAAACATGGTATCATTTCACCGTCAGCTAATGGCCTTAAGTATTTGTCTTTTTGCGCCTGTGTACCATAATGGTTAACAAGCTCACCCGGGCCTAAAGAGTTGGGCACCATAACAGTAATCCCAACAGGGATAGAGCGAGATGATAATTTTTGAATCACTTCACTATGAGCATGAGCTGAAAAACCTAATCCGCCATACTCTTTAGGGATAATCATTCCTAAAAATTTATTCTTTTTAATAAAATCCATGGCTTGTTTAGGCACTTCACGAGTCCTGTAAATAGTCCAGTCGTCCACCATTCCGCAAAGCTCTTCAACAGGTCCGTCTAAAAAGGCTTGCTCTTCTGCTGTAAGTTTTGGATACGGCTGATCCATTAAATTTTTGAAATTAGGTTTACCAGAAAATAATTCTGCCTCAGCCCATACAACACCCGCCTCTAAAGCAACTCTTTCAGTCTCTGAAATTTTAGGTAAAAACTGCATGGCTTTCATTAGTTTCATTAATGGGCCTGAAACTAAAACTTGCCTGATAGGCTTTATCATAAAAATTAAAAATAAAACGGCAAAACCTATAATGATTGGTAAGCTAACCCCAGCTAGAAAAAATAAAGCTGTAAACGCAATAGCCCAAACTATAAAAGGCAAACCTAAGTACCCTAAAACAATGGCTAAACCTAAACCCACCAATAATGAGCAGACCGCTCCAGAGCTTGATAACCAACCATACATATGACTCAAATTTTCCAAAAATGACCTCCAAGGTGCCTAAAATATCTATCGTCAAAAGCTTTATATCAGCTTTTAGATCCATACTACTAGATAAATTTATCTTTAATTACTATTTAGGGCTTATAAACTAAAAAAACTTTGCTCTTCAAGACAAAAGCCAGTATAAAAAGCACTTCGCGATTTAAAATTTTTTAAACACGTGAAGCTTATTAACAACAATACTTTTTATAGGGCCAGCATAGTTTGGTGCCGCCTCAAAAGTTAAAGGATAAAAAGGAGCTATAAATGGCTAAAAAGAACACAGGCAAAAAGCCTCGTTTTAAAGTACAAAGACGCTTAGGCGTAGAACTTCCAGGTTTAGGTAAAGCCGGCGCACTCGAAAGACGCCCTTACCCACCAGGTGAAAACGGAAACAAAAGAAAAAAATACTCAGACTACGCTTTACGTTTAGAAGAAAAACAAAAAGTTCGTTGTCACTACCAATTACGTGAAGAGCAACTAAGACGTTTCATCAGAGACTCTAAAAGAGGTGCTAAAACAAACTGGGTAAACAAATTAGCTGGACGCTTAGAATGCCGTTTAGATAATATTTTATTCCGCTTAGGTTTTGCTTCTAGTATTAGAGCCGCTAGGCAGTTAATTTCTCATGGCCATGTAATGGTTGATGGTAAAAAAGAAAGTATTGCTTCTATGGTTTTAAAGCCAGGCCAAGCAGTAACTATCAGAGAAAAATCTCGTGAAAACCAAATTTATGTAATGGCAAAGCAATCACCAAGATTAGAGCTTCCTGACTACTTAAGAAAAGAAGACGTTAACGGTGTTGAAACTGGAACAATCCAAGCTATCCCGGGGACTGAGCACGTACCATTCCCATTTGATGCTGGTTTATTTACAGAGTACTACGCAGCAAGAAAAGTTTAATCGTAAAATATTTAGCGAAAGAACTATTCTTAAAACTAAAAAGCACGCACAAAGCGTGCTTTTTTTATGTGCCCTTAGATCGTCACTTTTTTAGACAGTCCTGTAGTCTTTTCACTGCATTTAATTAATTCACCACTCAACAGGCCTTTTAAGCTAAAATAACTTCATGCTTACACCTACTCTTGAAACTTTTATTGCTGAGTCTATCGACAAACTTAAGGCAGAATCTCGCTACAGGTATTTCAGAAACCTACAAAGAGAAGAAAACTCTCTGCCTTACGCTATAGATAAAAATACACAGCAAGAAATAACTGTCTGGTGCAGCAACGATTACCTAGGACTCAGCCAAAACCAAAACGTAAAGCTTGCTATGCATAAAGCCATTGATACCTACGGTGCAGGCTCTGGAGGCACACGTAATATTTCTGGCAGCCATAGCCTTATTAATCAGCTTGAAGAGACTGTGGCCCAACTACACAACAAAGAGGCCGGCCTTGCTTTTACTAGTGGCTATGTTGCTAACGAGTCTACGCTGGCTGTTCTTGGTAAAATCATACCTGACTTAGTTATTTTTTCTGATGCACTCAACCATGCCTCTATCATTAACGGCATTAAAAAAAGTGACTGTAAAAAAGAAGTTTTTAGACATAACGATATGGCACATCTAGAAAGCCAGCTTAAAAACTACAACATAGATCAGCCTAAAATTATTGTTTTTGAATCTGTTTACTCTATGGATGGCGACTTTGGAAAAGTGGAAGATATTGTAGCTTTAGCCAAAAAATACAATGCCCTTACTTATATAGATGAGGTGCATGGTGTTGGCATTTATGGGGACAATGGAGCTGGCCTTACTGAACAATGGCGTCTACAAAATGAAATTGATATTATTCAAGCCAATTTCGCTAAAGGCTTTGGAGTTTTTGGTGGATATATTGCAGCAACAAAAACTCTCATTGACGCTATTAGGTCTTATGCAAGTGGCTTTATTTTTACCACGTCTTTACCGCCAGTAGTTTGCGCTGGGGCCATAGCTAGCATTAATGAGTGTCGTAAAAATAAAGGCCTTAGAGTTAGCCTCCATAAGACTGTTGCTAAAGTAAAAAATAAGTTTGACGAATACGGAGTGAAATACCTAGATACAGCCTCTCACATCATTTTAGTTATGGTGAATAATGCTGAAAAATGTAAACAAGCCACTGACCACCTTCTAGATAAACACCAAATTTACATACAGCCCATCAACTACCCAACTGTGCCTAAAAATGCAGAGCGACTAAGAATCACTCCAACTCCTTATCATTCAGATGAAGATATCGAGAAACTAGCAGCAGCACTAAAAGATACGTTGATTCAGTTTAGCCAATAGATCTTAATCAACAGCTTTTGATTTTGATCGGTAAAAATAGCGGCCCAACGTCACAAAAACAGAGTGAGTTGTTTTTTTATCTAGCAAATAGCTCTCTCTATTTTTATTACTACCAAAATCTGAAATTCTTGCACCACCCAATAAAACCCAATTGTTTTTTTCGTAACGCATAACAAAGGTGCCCGCAGTTTTAAAATAACCTGATTGGGCATTAAAGGCTGCGCGAGAAGCCGTTACTTCACTAGGGCCAACTTCATAGAAGTACTCTTGATAGCTGTTGCTAGCCCAAAAACTACCTACACTAAATATGATTTGCGGCCACAAACCCCTGCTACGCCTTACATACTGAGCCCCCAAGCCATAAAGCATTCCTTGATAATGCAAAAAGCTTAAGTCTGTTCGATGGGCAAACCTCTGAAAAATATTAAGTTCTATTTTGTTTAATCCTTGATCAAAAACTTTAAACCTTAGTTTTGGGCCCAGCTCAATTGTAAAGTCGATATCGTCCATACCTATTCGCCTATCAATTTCGTCAGAAGACCTTGGCAAGAAACCGCCTCCACTTAAACTAAGCTCAAAATTTTTAGTATGATAAAAGCGAGCTCTTGTACCGCCTTCACGCTCACTCCTTAACACCTTTGATCTTACTCTGATTACTGGGGCTGGAAGTATTGTTGAGCGCGACTGTGATGAACCTGGATACACAGGCAGCACAGCATAACCTAGTGCCAGGCCAAACTCGTACTTTCTGTCAGCGTCTTGAGGGAGCTCAATAGACTCCGAGGGCGAAGCTGACGCTGCAAAGCTTAATAAAACAAATAAAAAAGATATAAGATAACTCATTAAGATATCTTATAGGCCAAGCAAGCCCTTCTTCAACCTTTTGTCGCCTACTTTTGGACCTACAAAAATAGACATGAGGTTTGTAGGGAAATTAGGGTCTTCAATAATAACATCAGAGCTTTTAACACGACCTTTGACTTTAACATGGACTTTGCCAGGGTTAATTTCAATATCGATAGTGCCACCTTTTTTCATGTCGACCATGGCTTTATTAAACTTCTTGAAAGCTTTTTTTGTTGCCTTAAGACTGCATTCTTTTTGGCAGTTCTTATAGTGAGCTGATTTCCATCCATCAACAATTAAATCTTTTTCTACTTTACGAATAAACTCCATTTTTAAAAACATAGGCTTAGTAAAGTTTAATATTTTGTCAGCCTCTGATGTCTTTTCTGAAACATAGAGTGCCGCCTCATAAACCTTAAAGTCCATGCCAAACTTTCTTTTCACTCTCATTGAATGGCCATTTCTAACAAGATTCATATCGCCTATTTTATGTGACTCAGGAAAGCTGAGCTCTTTTTTAAACTCACCATGAGCACCCAACATAAAGCTAGCTGATATCATTGCTATAACAAAAATAGGTGCCTTAATAATACTTTTAATCATAATTATTACCTCTAGTTAAATAAGTAGTCTTTAAGTTTAAATTTTATATAGTTCACTCTCTGAGTTTTTATCTTTTCTGTATAAAACTGTGATAAAAAACTTTTACCCAATTGGTTATTACAAAACTGACAAACATAGAATTTAATATTTTTAAATTCTATCCCAGACACATAAACTTTGTCTAACTGTACAGGCAAAGCCTTAATAATACGGCCACTTTTCAGTTTAACAGAAACCTTTTCTGCCTTTTCGTTATATGGGATTCTGTTCTCATCGAGAACTTCATAGCTAATTAAATTATGCTCATCCCAAAACTCTAACTCAAATATTTTTATACGGCCCGATGGCTTAAGTTTTAAGGGGCTATAGAAAGTCCTTGTATTAAAACTTAAAGCCTCCCAACCTCTTTCCATAGACTTATAATTTAAGAGTTTAGGCTGAGACATAAGATTATCCCATTCTTTTATTTTTTTCTTACTTCCCTGAGATACAGAGCCAATTAAAGATAGCGCTAGGTCCTGCTTTCCATAGTCTGCAAGCACGTTAACCACTTCAGTGATATGTTTTTTATCTTTTTGATTTAAACCAACAGAGTAAATAATATTTCTTAAACCCTCTTTATCTCCGTTTTTTAATAAGGCCTTGCCATGCCAAAATATAATATCAAAAGCCTTGCCCCCGCTGTCTTGATATTGATTAAAGTAAGTTAAAGCCATTTCGTTTTGACCCGATTTAAAATAAGCTACAGCCAAGTTTCCAGAAGCTTTTGTGTTTTTTGGGTTTTCCAATAAAAGTTTTTCAAAATATTTTTTAGAGCATTCTAATTTATTAAGAGCATTACAAACACTACCTAGCTCTGTGTAATAAGAGTTCGAAGACCTAAGGCCTACTAAGTTTTGAGTTTTCAATAAAACGACATCTAGCGAGAACTGACCCCAATAAACAAAGTGGGCCACAGTAGCCGCCAAGAATACGGTCAAAATTAATGCCCAAATATTCTTATTCTTGTCAGAAGCCTTTTGGGGCTCCTCGAAAGTGTAGTTATTTTTTTTAAATTCCAAGCCTTATGTCCCTGTGCACCGATATTGCAAAGTTAATAGTTTAAGCAACAAAGTACAAGGGGTCTTAAATGAACGAAAAAAAAGCAACAGATGTTACG
>JALZUS010000060.1 GCA_023299885.1 Bdellovibrionales bacterium
GAAGTGTTACATAATATTTCAAAGGCCTGTCATCCGAGGCCAGTCATTTTAGTAAATGCTAGGCAGTTAAAAAATGAGTCTTATTTAAAAGAGTTATCAGAATCTAATATATCTCATGGTTTTTGTTTTGGGGCAGAGCCTTTTAAAGCTATCAGTGAAGCTTCATTTTTTGATTATTTTAAAAAGCAGACAGAAGCCTTTGGTTTAAAGTGGATAGCCACTCATTCTTTACAAAAACTTTCAGATAAAAAATCAGAAAATTTAAAAACATTTAAAAAAGAGACATGGTCACAATTACAAATGCTTTTTAAGGAGACGCAATGAAGGTTTTACTATTTATCAGCCTAATATTTTTGTCATTAGCTGCATCTGCAGATATTTCAGAGCATTGCGCTGTTAGGGCTGAAGTGAAGGGTGCTATCGGAATTGCTAGTTATGACTTACTTCAAGGGGCTGTAGAAAAAGCAAACAGAGAAGCTTGCGATACAGTACTACTAACAATTAATACTCCTGGTGGCTCACTACAAACCACTCGTAAAATGGTAGAGACTATTTTAAATAGCGGTAAAATTTTTATGTGTTTAGTTTCACCCGCTGGAGGGCATGCTGGTAGCGCTGGTGCAATCATACTACAAGCTTGCCATGTGGCTGGGGCTATAGAGACCACTAATATTGGTGCGGCTACCCCTGTTTCTGGTGGCGGTAAAGAAATGGGTAAAGACCTCCGTAATAAAATGATTAACGATACCAGAAGCTGGGTAGAGGGCTTAGCAAAATTAAGAAGCCGTGACGTCCAGTTTGCTAAAGATATTATCGAGTTGGCTAAGTCTGTGACAGCCACCGAAGCCAAAAGGCTTGGAGCTATCGATTATGTTGTGACTTCAGAAAAAGAGTTTGTCATTGAGGCTAATGGCAAAAAAGTAAAAGTCGGTGAAAAGATACTGACTGTTTCACCTGGCTTAGTGATTGATTATAACCCAGGATTAAAAAACAAGGTGTTGCAGCTGGTTGGTGACCCTGAGCTTTCTTATATGATGTTTATGGGGAGTATTGGTTTGCTTTATTTTGAGCTGACTCATCCTGGCACAATTTTGCCAGGGGTTATTGGCGGCGTTGGCTTAGTGGTTTCACTTATTTCATTTCATAAGCTAGATGTGCAATGGGGTGGATTACTGCTAATACTTTTAGGCTTGTTATTTATGATTGGTGAGGCTTTTGTGCCAAGCTTTGGAGCTTTGGGTTTAGGCGGGGTTATCGCCTTCTTTTTAGGGAGCTTCTTTTTGTTTGATCCGGAAGTGTCTGGATCTAGGCTGCCTCTTATGACTATACTACCGACGGTACTGGCTTTGGGTTTAGCTACTTTTGGTTTAGCTTACTTGGCTGTTAAAAGTTTAGGCCTTAAAAAAAGCAACGAGTTTCACGAAATTGTTGGTAAAATGGGTAAGGTTGTTAATGTTGAGGTTGGCGGCAAAGAAGGTCAGCTGGAAGTCTACGGAGAAATTTGGAGCTTTGAGTCTGAATCTGTCGTAAGTATTGATGATGAAGTTAAAATTAAAAAACATAAAGGTTTAAAACTTTTTATTTAAGGAGAAATAAATGAATGCATTAATTTTTGTAGCAATAGCTGCTTTTATTCTAATATCTCAATCTATTCGCATACTAGCGGAATGGGAAAGAGGTGTGATTTTAAGATTTGGTAGAAATGTTGGTATTAGGGGTCCTGGTCTTATTATACTTCTTCCATTTCTAGAGAAGATGATTCGTATTGATACTCGTACTATTACTATGGATATCCAGCCTCAAGACGTTATTACAAAAGATAATGTCAGTTTAAAAGTGAATGCCGTTATTTACTTTAGAGTGACAGACCCAGAAGCTGCGGTGATTAAAGTAGAGGACTATTACTTTGCAACAAGCCAGTTATCACAAACTCATTTAAGGTCTACTCTAGGTCAGTACACTCTTGATGACTTGTTAGTAAACAGAGATGAAATCAATGGATCGTTACAAAAAATATTAGATAAGGCCACAGAGCCTTGGGGTATTAAAATTTCTATTGTTGAAGTGAAGCATATCGATTTACCAAAAGAAATGCAGAGAGCTATGGCAAAAGAGGCTGAAGCTGAGCGTGAGCGTCGTGCAAAAATTATTAGTGCAACGGGCGAGCTCGAGCGTTCTGAAAGATTAGCAGAGGCTTCAAATCAGTTAGCAAAATCTCCATCAGCTTTACAGCTGGCTTATTTACAAGCATTGACTGAGATTTCTAATGAAGGAAAGTCGACAATCATCTTGCCGTTACCGATGGATTTAATTAAACCCTTTATGGAAAAGCATAACGTATAGGCTATCCATAGCTTTACCCTATCATAAAAATAATTATAATTAATTTTATTTATTCAATAAAAAACATTAGCCTCTTAGTAAATCTTATTAAGGGGCTTTTATATGAGTGTGAAATATTCCGAGGAAATAATCTCAGAAGACATAAAAAAACTAGTGAGTTCAGAACTTTCAGTTTTAGTTATTAAAAACTTTTATCCAAAACAAGTGTGTAGAAAAATAGTCAAAGAGGTATTGTCTCAGCCTAAAGATATTGAGAAGTACACTCATGAAGTAATCGTAGATGGCAAAGTCCATCAAGAATACTTTGGAGTTGACCGCTTAGGTGTTCCATTTAACCTCACTTATAATGGTAATGCCTTGGCTAAAAAAAGGTATTATCATGATGTGACTAGAGCTCACTCAAACTTTAGGCAGTTATCTAAGCCACTATTAGCTCCAATTGACTTATTAAGACTTCAATTAGACGAGAGATATAATTTAGGAGCTACGATAGCGTCTTTTGAGGGCTTAAAAATGAGGGCTGGTATAATTAGAATTACTGAATCAAAGTACTCGCATATGAGTGAGGAGCAGCCTCATTTTGATGCTTTGCCGCTTAAGTATGCTGAACTTAATGCTCAGCTTGCAGCTAATATATATTTAGATGTGCCAGAGGAAGGGGGAGAGCTTGAAGTTTGGGATGTCCAGCCTTTGTCTCCACTTGATAAGACTCCATCAAACTGGCGTAATAGTTTGATGGAGCCTATAAGGATTAAGCCTGCAGAGGGTGATTTGATAATTTTTAATTGCAGAATGCCTCATGCGATACGTTCATTTAAAAAAGGAAAAAGAATTACAGCTCAAGTTTTTATTGGGATCCAACAGGAAAGGCCTTTGCAGTTATGGAATTAACATTTATCCAGGCAGGAGCTAGTGATATAGCTGAAATAAGCAAGCTTATTAATAACTCTTATAGGGCCACGTCAGGTGTAAAAGGTTGGACTAATGAGAGTGAGCTTATTCATGGCGAAAGAGTGAACGACGAGGATGTTTTAAATATAGTAAAAAGCAGAAAATCAAGAATAGAGCTTGGCTTTAATTTTGAGGGTTTAATAGTGGGCTGCATATGCATGGAGGAAGAAATGGATAACTCATGCTATATCAGCTTGCTAGCTGTATCTCCGCTTGTGCAAAACAAAGGGCTTGGTAAACTTGTGCTTAATCAGGCAGAAAAAATTTGTATTAGTTCTGGATACACGCAAATGCGTGGCACAGTGATAGAGAGCCGGAAGGAGCTTGTAGACTATTACTTAAGGTACGGTTTTAAGTTAACAGGCAAAAAAGAGTCTTTAAATGAAAAAGATAAGAAGGGTCAGTTGATAAGTCTTATTGAGATGGTAAAGCCTTTGTCGTGATTGCTTAACTAGACCTATTCTTGCTTATAATATTTAGCTTAGTTACCATTTTGTTAATGGTACGTTTGTTGGTTTTAATAACTCTGGCTCAATTGTTTATTGTTCCTCTGGGCTTTTCTAAAGCTTATGGCCTTGATGACAACGTAAAAATTCGCATAAAAAAAGATATTCATCAGTTAAAAATTTCAGGTTTTTTTAAAGCTATTGGCCGTTACCAATTTAAAGGTAAAAGTAAGCTGAATTTGTTGGTGGCTCATAAAAACTTATCAGGCAAAGATTACTGGCAAGTTCAAAACATAAAAAATAAAAAAAGTATTTATTTTAAAAGTAAAAGGCTTACCTTCTTGGGCACTTACTTTACTTCAGGGTCTGAAAATATTCCTGAGCATTTTGTTTTGTGGAAAGAAACAAGCAATAGGCAAAGGCCAAGTACTAACAAACTATCTAAAAAAAATAGTTTTCACTTGGTGGCAGAAATGCCAATGGACCAATACTTAAAAGGTGTGCTTGCTGGAGAAATGCCATTAAGTTGGCCAAAAGAGGCATTAAAGGCGCAGGCTATTGCTTCTAAGTCTTATGCTTTGAGTGTGGCTAATGAGCGTAAAAACAAATACTACCACCTAGAGGGCGATGTTTACGACCAAGTCTATAAGCATACTCATAATAACAAGTACGCAGCTAAGCTTTCAGAAATTGTTAAAGAGACAAGCAATGAGTACTTGATGGGTGATAACGGCAAAGTCTTAAAGGCTTATTATCATGCTAATAGTGGTGGGGCGACGGAGCTCCCAATTAATGTTTGGCAAGATGCTGACTGGAACCCAATGTATAAGGTTGTAAAGAGCCCAGACAGCAATAAGTGGAGTTATCAGCTATCAACAAGCCAGTTTATAAAAAACCTATCTAAAGAGCATCCGGGCTTTAATGCTGCGGCTTTAAAAACATTAAAGGTGTATGAAAAGTCAGAGTCGGGGAGAGTCACATCATTGTCTTTTGATGCGGGTTCTGGCTCTACAGTTATTACGGGCCAAAAGCTAAGAGAGCTTGTGGGTTTTGG
>JALZUS010000061.1 GCA_023299885.1 Bdellovibrionales bacterium
CCGTTGCCTTCAAAAAAACCTAGAGACAAGCTAATGATACCAAGCCCAGCTACTAAAAAGGGTAAAGAGAATAGCATAAGCCCAAAACGTGATGAGTTTTGGTTGGGAAGAGGGCGTGGTAGCCTGCGCGAACCTTTTATTACTTCTTTGAATGAGGTTTTTGTATTTTTATTAAGAATTACTTTCATAAATAAAAGTTTATAAGAATTTCCTGATAAGTCCTACAAAACAGGCATCAATATGGACCTGTGGTCTACAAACCGACTTTTTGTATTATGTTTTGGCAAAGATCATCATTTTCTTGAAAGCCAGGCAAAGGCTTGCGAACATAAGGTTATGAAGAACGAATTTGATTTTATAGTGATTGGTAATAACTGGGTTTCTAGCTTAATGGCTTCAAGGCTAAGCGAAAAGGCAACATGCTTAAAGGTTGAAACTAATGAAAAGCTCGGCAATGAAGTGTCCTCTGCTTTTGCAGTCGAGCAATATATGCCGTTTTCAGATATGGAAGAAAACTTTTTAGACTTTATGGGTTTGTCTGTAGAGTCAGAAACTGTTCAAAGTTTAACTGTAAATAGTGGCAAGCTTGTTCCTTTTGTAGGTTTTGGTTCTAAAAAATTCCCTGCAGATGATTATATAAAATCTTGGTCAGCGACACAGTGGTTAAAGCTCAATAAAAACTTTAATTCTTGGGAGCCAGAGTATGTTTCTAATTACAAAGGTGAAACTTTATCGGGTTACGCTATTGATGCTATTTCCCCAGGTGAAGAAGTAACAGCCGTCAAAGTAAACGGTAAAGACTACACAGCAAAAAAAGTTTTTTATTGTGATGCCATGGGTGAGCTTGTAAAAGTTCTTCCTAAAAACTTTGTACCACAAAAAGCGCTCAGTAAAATTGGCAAACAAGATCATTGGTCTATGGCTTGTTATGAGTTTGAGCATGAAGAGGCTCAGTCTCAAACAAGTCAGCCACATATTTTATGGAGTGAAAAAGACGGTTCTAACCCATGCATAGGGCAATTTAACCAATCGTCAGATTTTAAGACTTCATCTTGGTGGTGTTTGTTTTCTAGAGAGCTTGTGGATGATGTTGAAGAAACAACTCGTGTTTTAAAGTTTATGAAAAAACAAATTAAAAGAGCTTACCCGGAATTCTTTAAAGAGATTAAAAAAGAGCGTGTGACTATTAAGTCTGATTTTATGTCGATCAGTGAGGGTGGAGCTACTGAGCTTAAAGAAGCCTGGAACCCATCAGCACTGTCAGTATTTGTTGTGGGCGCTAATGAGCTTATTCCGCCGCTTGGGAGTGCAGAGGCTGCCTTTAAGCAAATAGAAGCTTATTTATAGTATTCTCCTCCATATAAGGCCCCAAAAACCAGAGAAATCTTGACCTGTTAGCCTTTATGGGTTTTAACCAATCAAGAATAAAAATACACACCCGTTGGGCCTCTTTGGTCTGCCTTAAATGTAGGCAGATAAGCAATGAAAAGCGCTTAACATCTCGGCGGGGAGGCTTAACCAGAGGGAGAAATATATGCCAAGTATTACTATGAAAGACATGCTGGACGCAGGCGTCCACTTCGGTCACCAAACAAGACGTTGGAATCCACAAATGAAACCTTATGTGTTTACTGCACGAGGCGGGATTCATATCATCGATCTACAAAAAACAGTTCCTTTAGCAAAACAAGCTGCAGCCTTTGTAAAGAAAGCCGCTTCTGAAGGTAAAACAATGATTTTTGTAGGCACAAAAAAACAAGCTGTTGAGCCTATTAAAGAAGCTGCTGCATCTTGTGGTCAGTACTATGTAACAAAAAGATGGTTGGGCGGAATGCTTACTAACTTTTCTACAATTAAAACAAGTGTTGATCGCTTAAAGAAAATCGATCGTATGCGTGAAAAAGGTGAGTTAGATTTCTTTTCTAAAAAAGAGAAAGCTAAAATTGAGAAAGAGTATACTCGTTTATTAGATTATTTAGATGGTATTCGTGACTTAAAAGACAACCCAGGAATCATGTTTGTTAGTGACATCACTAAAGAGCATATCGCAGTTGCTGAAGCAAAGCGTTTAAATATCCCGGTTGTAGCTATTGCAGATACAAATTCAAATCCTAACTTAGTGGATTACCCAATCCCAGGTAACGATGATGCTATTCGTTCGATTAAACTTTTCACAACAATGTTGGCAGACGCTTACAATGAGGGTGCAAAAGAATACAAAGAAAGAAAAGCACAAGTTAAGGAAGAGGCTCCTGTTCAAGCCGCAGCTCCTGCTAAAAAAGCAGCGCCAACAGGCGGACCAGCTGTAGTTAAAGTAAACAAAGGTGGATCTCGTAAGCTTGTTGCTGCTGGTACGGCAGAAGAAGTTGAGATTGCAATGGAGTTAGATAAAAAAGAAGAAACAGTGGCGACGGCGAAAACTGAAGAAGCGCCGAAGGGAGAATAAAAATGTCTGTAACAGCAACACAAGTAAAAGAACTTAGAGATAAAACAAGTGCTGGAATGCTAGATTGTAAAAAAGCTTTACAAGAGAGTTCAGGCGATTTTGATAAAGCTATTGAATGGCTTCGCACTAAAGGCTTAAGCAAAGCGGCTAAGAAGTCTGGCCGCATTGCTGCCGAAGGTACTGTAACAGCTTACATCCATGCTGGTGGTAAAATTGGTGTTTTGCTTGAAGTGAATTCAGAAACAGATTTTGTTGCAAGAAACGAAGATTTCCAAAACTTTGTAAGAGATGTAGCTATGCATATTGCTGCTGCAGGGCCACAGTTTGTAACTGTGGATGAGATTTCAGAAGATGTTCGTAACAAAGAAAAAGCAGTTCTTATTGCTAAAGCAAAAGAAGATGGCAAAAAAGAAGAAATGATTGAAAGAATCGTTGAAGGCCAACTTAAAAAATGGGCTGCTGAAATTTGCTTAATGGATCAGAAGTACGTTAAGAACCCAGATAAAACTATCGGCGAATTTTTAACAGATAAAATTGCTTTCTTGGGTGAGAACCTTGTGATTCGTCGCTTTGAAAGATTCGAACTTGGTGAAGGTATCGAGAAGAAGCAAGAAGACTTTGCAGCTGAAGTTGCAGCACAAGTTAACAAAGCTTAATTTTTTAAAAGAAAGTAAAGCATTATGGCTTATAAAAGAGTTCTTATTAAATTAAGTGGTGAGGCCCTGGCCGGCAATGACGGTTTTGGCATTAATACTGATGTTATCCAACAGATGGCATCAGATATTAAAGAAGCTACTAAGACAGGAGCTCAGTTAGGCATAGTTGTTGGCGGCGGTAATATTTTTAGAGGTGTTGCCGCTTCTGTTAAAGGAATGGACCGTGCAAGTTCAGATTATATGGGAATGCTCGCAACAGGAATTAACAGTTTAGCACTACAAGATGCATTAGAGAGACAAGGCCTTGAAACACGTGTTCAAACGGCTATCGAAATGTCAGAGATTGCAGAGCCCTATATTCGCAGAAAAGCGATCAGGCATTTAGAAAAAAATAGAATAGTTATCTTTGCCTGTGGTACAGGAAATCCATATTTTACTACAGATACAGCTGCAGCATTAAGAGCAATGGAAATTAATGCAGATATTATTGTTAAAGCCACCAAAGTGGATGGCATTTATGATAAAGATCCAGCTAAACATAGTGATGCGGTAAAGTTTGATACTATTTCATATATTGATGTTTTAAGTAAAGGCCTGCAAGTAATGGACTCAACTGCGATCAGCCTTTGCATGGATAATAAATTACCAATTTTAACATTTAATTTAACACATAAAGGGAACCTAGCTCGAGTTGTGAGCGGGGAAACTATAGGTACATTAGTTAGCTAGTTAGGGGTTATTATGCTTAACGAAATCAAAGACGAAGCAAAAAAATCAATGGAAAAATCAATCGACTCTTTAGCTGTAGAGCTTAAAAGAGTAAGGACAGGTCGTGCGCAGGTTTCAATGCTTGATTCGGTTAAGGTAGATTACTACGGGAACCCGTCGCCTCTTAACCAGGTGGCTTCTGTTTCTTGCCCTGATGCAAAGTCTTTTGTTGTTGCTCCTTGGGAGGCCAACTTACTTAAAGAAATAGAACAGGCTATTGTGAGAAGCGATATCGGTATGGCGCCGCAAAATGATGGCAAAGTTATTCGTTTAAAGCTTCCAGAACTTACAGAAGAAAGACGTAAGGCTTTAGCTAAAAGTATTAAAAAAACGGTAGAAGATGCAAGGATTTCAGTGCGCATGGCTCGTAGAGATGCAAATGATAAGGCTAAAAAAGCTTTAAAAGATAAAGCCATTACTGAAGATGACAGCAAGCAAAGCAGTGAAGAGATCCAAAAGCTAACTAATGATTATATCGCTAAAGTGGATAAAATTGGCCAGGATAAAGAAAAAGAACTCTTAACAGTTTAACTATCTATTATGTCACATATAGCTATTATTATGGACGGCAATGGCCGTTGGGCCACTGCAAGAAATCATAACCGATATTATGGACATGTTCGAGGTTCTCAGGTTGCTAAAAAAATTGTTGAAGCTGCGGTAGAAAATAATATTAGCGAGCTCACTCTTTTTGCTTTTAGTACAGAAAACTGGAAAAGACCTAAAGAAGAAATTGATTTTCTTTTTAAGGTCTTATCAAAATATATTAAAACAGAAAAACAAAAACTAATATCTGAAAACATTAAGTTTCAATGTGTAGGAGATCTTTCGAAGATTGCCTCTCCTATAAAAGACAAGATATTAGATCTAATCGAAAAGACTAAAGATAATACCAAGATGACACTCACACTAGCGCTGAACTATGGTGGGCGTGCAGATATTATTAGTGCAACAAAGGCTTTAATGTCTATGGCACAAAAAAATGAAATAGATCCAGCAGGCCTTAGCGAAGAAATTTTTAGTTCAGCCCTTATGACTGATGGGTTATCAAACCCTGACCTTATTATAAGGACTAGTGGTGAAAAAAGAATATCAAACTTCTTTTTATGGCAAATGGCTTATTCTGAAATTTTATTTACGGATAAGATGTGGCCCGACTATACTAAAGATGATTTTCTAGAGGCATTAAAAAATTTAAAGTCTAGGAGCAGAAGATTTGGGAAAACACCTCAACAAATGAAAGAAGTGAATCCGTCATGAATTCATTAGTGAAAAGGCTTATAACAGGGCTTGTTTTACTGGCTTTAATTATTGCTATTTATGTTTTTTTCTCAATGGAAGGCATTAAGTATTTCACAGCTTTTATGATGGTTATTGCAGCATCAGAAGTTTTTAATGTGTTAAGGAAAAAAGAGGGGCGGATTAACTATGTCACTCCACTAGCTTGTCTTTTAATGTTAGCAGCTGGAATTGTGTCTAAAGACATTGGCTATGGGGCCTTTGTTTTATTTTTTACAAGCCTTTGCGCTATACTATTTTCTCAAAGACATTTTAAAAAAGTAGATAAGCTTTTAGAAAGCTATTTTGTTAATATCATATTGTTTTTGTTTGTTGGTGGGCTGGGCTCAATATGCCTTTACGGTCTGTCAGCGGACCCTTCAGAGGCTTTTAATAGTAGTCGTACGAACTTCAACTTTTTAGGTTTATTGTTTTTAACAAGCTTTGGCTGTGATGTGGGCGCATATTTTGCGGGCGTGACTATGGGTAAAAGTCTTTTTTACCCACAAATATCGCCTAAGAAAACTTGGGCTGGTTTTTTGGGTGGTACAGCCTCGGCCTTAATTTGTGGCTATATATTCTTTAAATGGCAAAACTTAAATTTTTATTTTCCGCTGTATATGTTATTTATCTTTTTAGCGGCAGTTTCTACAATTACAGGTGATTTATTAATGTCTCTTGTGAAGCGCAGCGTAGATATTAAAGATTTCGGGAAAATTTTCCCAGGCCATGGTGGTGTTTTAGACAGAGTAGATGGCCTATTGATGGCTTCACCTATTATCTACATTTTAATTTATTATGTTTAGTTTAGTTATCAAAAATAATTTCTTTTGTTTCGCCTGCCTTACCAGCTTTTCCAAGATCTTTTTTGTTATGGAAAATAAAAACACTGCCAGCATCCTCTAAAGATAGCCATACTTTGTCAAAAGCCTTTAGGCGATGGGTTTGCCCTTTGCTTAGGTTGATAGTTCTTTTAATATCTTTATCAATTTGAAAAATAATTTTTGTAGCCTTAGTCGTATAAAGTCTAAGCTCTTGTTTAAATATAGGAGCTACAGGCTTTCTTCTAGAGATTTTTTCTAGTTTCTTTTTTGGTTCAGTAGGCTTTTTAATTATTTTTTTCTTGAGCTCTTCCTCAGCTTTCAAGGCAACCTTAAGGCTTTCTAGGGGATTGGCGTTAGGGTCAGCAAAAGGTATTTGAGCAGGCTCATAAGGCTTTGCAAAGTTAATGGCTGAACCAGTGCTACCAAGTTTGTAAGTCACTTTAGATCCTGTTTTTTTTGCTGATTCAATATCTTTAATAATTTCTTTTACAGATTTTGTTTTTACAGGCCCTCGCTTGGCGGAGATAACTACTGGATTTATTTTTGGTGGAAGCTTTAAATCTGTAGCCGTTGAAACTTTACTTTTTATTGGAGCGGCAGCGGGCACCATTGATGTAGTAACATCATCTAAATACTTAAATGAATAGTTTGCTACTATAAATGCTACAGCACAGATGACGGCAAAAACTATTAACTTTTTATTTTTAGGCTTCTTTTTGGTATGCACTTTCCTAAACCAAGATCCTGAATTATGTGCTTTATCTTCTATGTCTTTATTTTTTTGTTCTCCGCCGAGCTCAATATCAAGCATTTTAACAACTGACTGTGCATCAAGCCTTAGGAATGTAGCATAGCTTTTTACAAAGCCTCGAACAAAAGGCTTGTTGGACATTTCGTTGATAAGGCCTTCTTCTATTTTTTCTATAACCTGAGGTTTTATTTTTAAACTACGAGAGACCTCTGGAATACTAAGGCCAAGCTCTTCTCTCTGTTTTTTTAATAAATTGCCAGTTTCAGTCAT
This sequence comes from Bdellovibrionales bacterium, assembly GCA_023299885.1. Classification (GTDB taxonomy): domain Bacteria; phylum Bdellovibrionota; class Bdellovibrionia; order Bdellovibrionales; family UBA1609; genus JALZUS01. The sequence continues at coordinate 6,994 of JALZUS010000061.1, forward strand.
CTAGTTATCTTCTCTTTTTTAAAAGGCTTAATTTTTTTTGAGATTTTATAGCCCATCCTGAATTTGGATGAGTGTATAAAATATTATTAAAATGAGTTTCTGCCATAAGTTTTTTATTTTGTTTAGCGTAAGTCATAGCTTTGAAGTAATTAAGTGAAACTTGATAATTTGTAGGACAGCTTTTAACGGCTTTGTCGTAGGCTGTTTGCGCACCTGCATGCATAGATTTTTTATAAAGTGTTTGCCCAAGATACAGAGCTGTCTCGCAATGCGTAGGGTTCTTTAAGTGTACGCTTCCTAGAAGCTTTTGAGCTCTATCGAGTTTATTTGTTTTAAAAGCCATCAGCCCATACAAGAAGCGTATTGTGTCAGGTGACTGATAGGTTAAATCAGATTTAGCTATTTTTAATTGCCCGATGGCTTTGCTGTATCTTTTTGTTTCGATATAGAGTCTAGCCATATTATTTCTAATATCAGTAGAGCTAGGTTTAAGTTCTATAGCTTTTAAAAAATGTTTTTCAGATAGAGTATATTTTTTTCTTAGTAAGTAAGTCATGCCCAGGCCATTTAAAATATCAGCATTATTGGGACTTAATTTATTAGCCTGCATAAAAGTAGTGAGGGCTTGCGGTAGGCGCATATGTTCAATGTATGAATTCCCAATTTGTAGATAGTACTTTACTAGCTTTGTATCAGCTTTTTTTTGAGCAGAATTACAGCCAAGTAATGAGCTCATTATTATTGATATGAGTATGATTTTTTTCATAGTTATAAAATACCCTTTTTTTAGTCAGGTGGCCATTTTTATCATGGCCCGTTAATCCGCATAGACTCTTTACAGAGGTGTCACCAATATATGTCATTAAGTGCAGATATAGCTTTGAAAAGCAAATAAATGGGCCCTGGCTGGCACAATGTATGCAAATACTTATAGTTCGTAGTTAATTTGTAGAAGTCTATATCTATTCGAAGGTCTTTATAGGCGAAAGAAAATAGAGATTATTTAAAAGGATGAAGTCATGAAATTGATATTAATACTGGGTTTTTTAGTTTTGGCGGCCTGTACGCAAGATGATGAGGCGGCTTGTAGTGTCTTGTCTGTAGATCAATATATGGGAGCATCTGTTATATGCAGTGAAGCCACAGCTACAGCTGAAATTATGAAAGCATTATCAGCAGGTGATGCTTCAGAAGCTTTAGCTATAAATAGTCAGCTATTAAGTGAGTCTAAGCAATGCATAGAGGCTTGGGATAGTGTTGAAGCCTCTTCTGAAGGCTCTTCATGTCGCTTTAAATCGGAAGCTACTGGAGAGGTTACAAATATTAACCCTCAGCTCATTAAACTTAATAATGACCATAGAAAAGAAGAATTTATTAAAAATAAGATTGGCTTTGAAGAAGAAGTTTTTAAGTTAAAAAATAGTCAGAGTATAAGTCCGGAAGATCTGGAGTTGGCGGAAAAAGTAATTGATGAGCTAGCGCAATAGGTTGTTGCTAACTTTAGATAATAAAAAAAGCCGCTTAAAATAAGCGGCTTTTTTATTATTAGTTTGTAAGTAAAAATTAGCTATTTACTAATTCAGCCTTATCAAAAAATAAAGCTAATTCACGAGCAGCACTTTCAGGGCTATCACTGCCATGAACTGCGTTTTCGCCCATACTGTCGCCATACATTTTTCTAAGTGTACCTTCGGCAGCTTCTGCTGGGTTTGTAGCGCCCATGATCTCTCTGTTTTTTGCAATAGCGCCTTCGCCATGTAAAGCCATAAGCATTACTGGTCCAGAAGTCATAAATTCAACAAGCTCACCAAAAAAGGGACGTTTGCTGTGCTCAGCGTAAAACTCTTCACATTTGTCTTTTGTTAAATGTGTAAGTTTTGCAGCAGCAATTTTTAGGCCTTCACCTTCAAATTTTGCAATGATTCCGCCGATAGCGTTTTTGTTAATTGCGTTGGGCTTAATAATACTAAAAGTTGTTTCGATACTCATTTTATTCTCCTATAAGTTTTTAGTTTAATGAATTTTTTAAAGTTGATGCAAGGTCTGCAGGGCTTCTAGCAATAGAGCAGCCAGCTGACTGTAAAGCTTCAAATTTAGCTTCTGCAGTGCCTTGGCCACCACTGATGATAGCACCAGCATGTCCCATACGTTTACCCGGAGGTGCTGTTGCGCCAGCGATAAAGCATGTTACTGGTTTTTTAAACTCACGTTTAATGTACTCAGCGGCCTCTTCTTCTGCTGTGCCACCAATTTCACCAATCATAATAACGGCTTCAGTGTCAGGATCTGCATTGTAAAGCTCTAGTACATCAATAAAGTTGGTACCATTAATAGGGTCACCACCAATACCAACACATGTGCTTTGCCCCATGCCGATAGCGCTTAACTGGCCAACAGCTTCATAGGTCAAAGTTCCAGATCTTGATAAAACACCAATTTTGCCAGGCTTATGGATGTGGCCAGGCATGATTCCAATTTTACACTCGCCAGGAGTAATAACTCCAGGACAGTTGGGGCCAATAAGCCTTGTTTTTTTGCCAGCCATAAATTTACGAACCTTAATCATGTCCATAACAGGGATGCCTTCAGTGATACAAATAACCAAATCTAGGTCTGCATCTACAGCTTCCATGATAGCGTCTGCAGCAAACGGAGGCGGCACGTATACAACAGAAGCATTAGCTCCAGTTTTTTCTACAGCCTCACCCATAGTGTTAAAGATAGGAAGGTTTAAATGTGTTTGTCCGCCTTTACCAGGAGTCACGCCTCCTACCATTTTAGTTCCGTACTGAATGGCTTGGTCTGTATGGAAAGTTCCAACTGAGCCAGTTATGCCTTGGCAAATTACTTTAGTGTCTTTGTTAATTAAAATAGCCATTAGTTTGCTCCCTCTTTAACTGCGTTAACGATTTTTTCTGCAGCTTCTGTAAGGTCGCCAGCAGGGATAATATTAAGGCCGCTCTCAGCCAATAGTTTTTTTCCGAGCTCAACATTGGTTCCGGCAAGTCTTACAACTAGCGGAGCCGTTAATGATAACTCTTTGCAGGCAGCAATAACACCCTCTGCAATTACATCACACTTCATGATGCCACCAAAAATATTAACTAAAATACCTTTTACGTTTTGGTCCTTTAAAATAATTTTAAATGCTTCTTTCACTTTTTCTTTATTAGCTCCGCCGCCAACATCTAGAAAGTTAGCTGGGTTTCCGCCATGAAGTTTAATGATATCCATAGTCGCCATAGCTAGGCCGGCACCGTTAACTAAGCAACCGATGTTTCCATCAAGCTTAATAAAAGCTAGGTCAAATTTGCTGGCTTCAACTTCTGATGGGTCTTCTTCGGTAAGGTCTCTGTATTCAACAATATTTTTTTGTCTGTAAAGAGCGTTCGAATCAAAGTTAAACTTTGCATCTAGAGCAATCACTTCGCCAGCTTTTGTTTCAACAAGAGGGTTGATCTCGGCCATAGCGCAATCACTTTTAATAAAAGATTGATAAAGGCCCATTAAATTTTTAACAGCTTTATTAACAACTTTTCCTGTCATTCCAATTTTAAAAGCAATATCTCTTGCTTGAAATGGCATTAGACCAACAGCCGGGTCGATAGCTACTTTATGGATAAGCTCAGGCGTCTTGTCAGCGACTTCTTCGATATCCATGCCACCTTCAGAGCTAGCCATTAAAACAACGCTATCAGTGGCTCTGTCTACGAGAAGGGCTACGTAATATTCTTTAGCGATATCACAACCAGCTTCAATTAAAACTTTATTAACAATCTTTCCTTCTGGACCTGTTTGGTGAGTAATAAGGTTCATGCCTACAATTTCAGAAGTTAAAGTTTTAACTTCATCAATAGACTTGGCAATTTTTACCCCGCCACCTTTACCGCGACCACCGGCATGTATTTGTGCTTTTACAACCCAAATAGAGCCGCCAATTTTATTAGCTACTGTTGCAGCTTCATCTGGAGTTACAGCAACGCCACCTTGTAGCGTGTTAACCCCGTAACTTTTCAAGACTTCTTTTGCTTGATACTCATGAATATTCATTTTTATTCTCTTCCGTTAAATTTATTTTAGTAATCTACTTTTTCTAATGCGCTAATTAAGTCTTTTACATGGTTGATAGAGTTTTGCAGTCCAGCTTTTTCTGTTTCATTTAAATTAAGCTCAACAACTTTCTCTAGTCCGTTGCCACCAAGCTGGCAAAGTACGCCCATAAACATATTATCCACTCCGTATTCGCCATTTAAGAAGGCTGCGCATGGTAAAATTCTGTTTTGGTCTTTTAAAATAGCCTCAGCCATTTCTACAGCACTTGCAGAAGGGGCGTAGTAAGCAGACCCTGTTTTTAGTAGGCCAACAATTTCAGCTCCACCTTTTCTTGTTCTTTCAACAAGGGCGTTTACTTTTTCTTCTGGTAGGTATTCAGTTAATGGAACGCCACCAACAGAGCAATGTCTTGGCATAGGCACCATAGTGTCGCCGTGTCCGCCTAAAACAAAAGCGTGGATGTCTTTAACGCTGATATTTGTTGCTTCAGCGATAAATGATCTAAAGCGAGCGCTATCTAAAACGCCAGCCATTCCAATAACTCTCTCTCTTGGAAAGCCAAGTGTTTTGAGTGCAACGTAAGCCATTGCATCAAGAGGGTTACTAACAATGATAACGATAGAGTTTGGAGCTTGTTCTTTAATGCCAGTGCAAACTGACTTCATAATTTTAGCGTTTGTAGCTAGTAAGTCGTCACGACTCATTCCTGGTTTTCTGGGCATGCCAGCAGTTACAATAATTACATCTGACCCAGCGATGTCTTTATAGTCAGCGGTTCCTGTTACTTTTGAATCAAAGCCTTCTACAGGAGACGCTTCAAATAAATCAAGAGCCTTTCCTTTTGCAGCGCCTTCGTTGATGTCGAGCAATACTACGTCGCCGAGTTCTTTTGCGGCAGCCCAGTGAGCACATGTAGATCCGACAAAGCCAGCTCCAATTACAGATACTTTTTTACGTTTATGCATAGATAAGTCCTTCCAATAAAAATGGTTATTGCCTTTATATAACAAAGCTTTTAGCCCTTGTCCCGTTATGTCCTGATAAGCCAGCTTTTGGTGTGGAGCAGAGTGGATTTGCCTAGGTATTTAGCACATTATGTAGTTTTTGCCAGAGCTTGCGACTGAGGATTGTTATGGGGTGGTGCTAGTGATGGGTAAAATAAAAAAGGCCCCTATCGGAGCCTTTTTTATTTCTACTTAAAAGAAAGAGATTATCTTCTTTTTTTAGTAGTTTTTCTTTTAGTAGTCTTACGCTTAGTAGTCTTCTTTTTCTTAGTAG
>JALZUS010000062.1 GCA_023299885.1 Bdellovibrionales bacterium
GGCTCAGTCTGGCTTAGAAGGCCAACTTCTTAAAAACATAGAAGAGTTTCCTGGGTCAGAGGCTTTATATGATGGACCAAACTGTCATAATTCAGCTTTTTATATGATGAAGATTTACCCTTACAGAATTTATACGTCGATGTCTCAGGCTAACTTCTTGTATAGCAGTAAAAGCTGTACTGAGGTTTCTGGTAATAATAAGGCGGGGACATTAGTGCGTTTTCAAAATAAAGTTACTGGTGAAGATGCTCACTCGGTAGTTTCAGCTAATAAGAGTTCTTATATTGAAAAGCTAAAGTATACAGCTCAAGGGTCATCTTATGATATTAAGAGTGATTATGAAGTAATGCGCAGCTTAGAAGTTGATAGTTTATGCGAGCAGTCAGGGACTTGCCATAATAGTAAAAAATATTATCAGTGTAATTATGGGGCTAAATCACTATACGCACCAAAAAATAGTATAGAGGTCCAATTAGATAAGGTAGCGAAGAAGGTTTCAGACTTAACTTTTGAATCTGTAATTAGCGCTGCAGATTCATCAGTATTATTAAGAGATACAGAGGCTTTAGTTAATTTAGTAAAAAGTAATAACTTGTCTTCGTGGGTGTCTTCTTCGTCAGAGTTCTGGAAAAATTTACTATTAGACTTAAATTTCCAGATTCATTATATGAATGGTACTTATTCTCAAGGTGCTTTTTATAATAATTCACAAGATGTATCAAAAAAATTAAGAGAAGATTATAACAAAATATCAATTAACTTGGGGGAAACTTTAATAGCTGTTCTAAGGAGCCAGCTAAAGAGTGGTTATGAATTTTCTGATAATTATTATGGAGAAATTATTAATCTATTAAAACTTATCAATGCAAAAAGTAGCTCTATGGTAGTTTTGCTAAGTGATCTTAAGCAAACAAGCCTACTTTCTGTAAATCACCAAGTGTTTGAAATTATTGCCGGCAATACAAATGTGAAATTTAGTTCTGTTGATAGTTATGTGACTCCATTTTTATTAGATATTAATAAAATTGAATATGCTCCCATAGCAGCAAACTATGCAGCTATGGCTTTGACTGAACTTTCTACTTTATTTAGCAACAGTACTTCAGCTATAAGTAATGAGTTTTTACTTATAAATACTATTGTTAAAACTATTAATAATGCTTCTGATTTTTCGGCATTGGCTGGTTTTTTAGGGTCTGTTCAGTATACAGAAATAAAAATTAGCGACGCAGGAAGAGCGCAGTTAATGGGAGTCGTACAATCAAAGTTAAAAGAAATCAGAGGCTACTAAGCATAAAAAAAAGGGAAGCCGAATAGCTTCCCTTTGGTTCTTTAAAGAATTAAATGTTTTTAGCGCTCTAGACGGCTACTAATATAGTTTTTTTGAGGTGACTCAATGTCTGCCGTTACAACAGTATTTGCTGCTGGAGTTCTTTCAGACACTTCTTTTTTACAATTTTCACCGGCAAATACATTTACAGATACACCTAAAACTAAAACTGCTGCGCTCGCTGTTGCTAAGATATTTTTTATTTTCATTTACGTTCTCCTGTGTTGTTTAGTTAGTTTTTTTACTTACATAACCCTTATCGACAATGGTCTAGCAAACATTAGTGTTTTTTTATATTTTCTCAGTTTGAGACAATCTTTTTTGTAAACATGTGATGCTTGTCTTTAAGGTGATCACTAAACCTATAATTAAGACCATAGGTTGCAGTATTTCGGTTAAATTTAAGTAAAAATAGCTTTATTCAGCACTAGCTTTCTTTTCAGCCATTCTCTTTGCTTTTCGTTCAGCTTTTTTTGAGAATTTTTCTTTTCTTTTTTCAGCTCGCTCATTCATCTTTTGAATTTTCTGATCATACTCTTCAGCCGTCATTTCTCCGCTGCTTTTCTTCTCTTCAAGCTTTTGCATTCTTTTTTCGTACTTTTCTTTCATTTTGTTTTGGCGTTTCTCCATACGCTCACTATAAGAGGCTTTATCTTTACCGCCTTTTGTAGAGCTCGCAAATCCAACTTGTGTAAATCCAAAGATTAAAAGTATAGCTATTAATGATTTCATGATGTCTCCTTTTGTTAGTAGTTTCTTGTCGGATGATTGCAGGGCTTGATGAGGCTAGTTTATTTGTTTTTTTAAAAGCCTTAAGGCAAGGACATGCGGTCTATTTGCTGTTACTATCAGATATGCTTAATAACGAAGTTCAATTATGGCTTTTTAGAATTAATGACTTTTGGCCGCTAGAAACTAGCCAGGCGGGTAAAAATCTAATGCTTTTTTTTGAAGAGCAAGAAGAGCTCTTAGATTTTGAGTCCGAAAAACGCCAAAAAGAGTTTTCAGTATCTAGAGGTTTATTAAGAATGATTTGTTCTCAAATTGAGGGCAGGCCACAAGAAGACATAAGTTTTTATAGGGCTGAAAGCGGTGCTTTGTACAGGTCTACATCTGAGAGAAACTATAGTTTTAATATCTCACATGATGATAATCATTTGTTGCTAAGCTTTTCTAGGACAAACTGCTTAGGCTGTGATGTACAGGCTGAAAAACCAATAAAAAATATAGAGGCTTTTGTTAAAAAAATTGCTCATCAACATGAAATAGAGCTTTTAGACAGAGTAGAAGAGGCTAATAAGCCATCTGTCCTTTATAGGCTATGGTGTTTAAAAGAAGCTGCCTACAAAGCATTATTAGGGAAGAAGGGTTTAAAATTATCGGAGATAGATTGCTCTGATAAAGAGTCGATTTGGGTATTTCAAAAAGAGTCCCAGGTACGTTTAAATTACCATTATAGAAAAATGGGCTCTTTACATATTGCTGTAGTGATTGATAAGCCATTAAAATTAAAATTTATTGGAGTTAATAAATGATAAAAGAACAAAATAAAATTTTATATGTAACTATTAAAAAGCTATATTCTCGTGAAGCTAAAAATAATATCCAAAAAGTTTTAGCAAAAACACATGTAGCTGATATAGCTGATGTTATTTCTAGTTTTGAAAAAACTGAGCGTTTTGATTTATTTAAAATGGAGGCTTCTTTAGATAGAAGAGCAGAAATACTTAGTCATTTTGATGTCTCTTTGCAGCAAGAAATACTGTCTTGTCACTCTCAAGAAGAAGTTTTATCGATGGTTTCCTTGATGGAGTCTGATGATGCAGCTGATCTACTAGGTTACTTGCCAGAAGAAGAAGCAAAAGAAATTTTAGCCTCTATGGTCCAAGAAGACTCTGAGGAAGTGGCTGACCTTATGGGGTACCCAGAGGATTCTGCAGGCGGGTTAATGAGCTCAGATTATTTGGCTTTAAATAAAAACTTAAAAGTGCAAGATGTTATAGAGACATTACATAATGAAGAGGAAGAAGTGGGAGCCGCTTTTTATGTTTACGTTGTTAATGATGATAATAAACTTGTTGGTGTTGTAAGCCTAAAGCAGCTACTACTGTCGCGAAAGTCAGACCTTTTAAAAGATCTTATGTTTACAGATGTGATTTCTGTGGGTGTAGAAACACACCAAGAAAAAGTAGCACGGCTTGTAGAGCATTATGATTTTTTATCAATACCTGTTGTAGATAATACGCAAAGGCTTTTGGGTGTAATTACTGTTGATGATGTTATTGATGTTATTAGAGAAGAGGCTGAAGAAGATTTATTAGCTATGGGTCAAGCGGGTGCTGGTTTTGGTGCTACGACATTAGAGCGTTTTAAAGCACGTTTTGGATGGTTACTTATTGCTATGCTTGGCGGCTTTATATGTTTTTATGCTGTAAGGTATTTTGGTAAAGGTATTGAAGGCTTTAAAGAAAATAAAATATTATGGTCTATAGCAGGCTTTATTCCAGTGATGCTTTCAGTCGGTGTGACTACTGGGACTCAGGCTGCCACAGTGGTTGTCGGAGCACTTAGGAGCGGGCAGCTGAGTCTTTCTCAATTTTTTGGTCATATGATAATTGAAGTTAAATTAGCATTGGTTTTTTCAGTTTTATTTGGAGCACTTGTTTATTTAATATTTAGAGGTCTTGTCCCTGAAGAGCATTTAGCTTTTGTATTGGGTTTAGCATTAAGTCTTCAAATTATGGCTTCTATTGTTATTGGTAATATTATCCCATTTTTATTTTCAAAGTCAGAAATAGATGTCACTGTGGCAGCTATACCTATTTATGCAGCTATAGCTGATGTCTTTGCTATGTTTATACTTTTTGGATTAATGTCATACTTTATTTAGTGTTGGTGAGTTTGTGGTAGAAAAAACAAGAGGTATTATATTAAGGTCCCATAGTTATGGTGAATCAGACCTTATATTAAAAGTGCTTACTTCATCTGGAAAGCTAGAAAGCTTTTTGGCGAAATCTGCTAAAAAAAGTAAAAAACGTTTTACAGGCGGTGTCTTAGAGCCTTTAAGATATGTCGACTTTGTTTATAAAGTTAAAACTTCATCAGATTTATTTTTTTTAAACGAAGCTCGTATAGTAAAAAGCTTTGATGGCATTAGAAAAACATACGATAACCTAGAAATGGCGTTTGAAATTGTCAAAAAAATTGAAAAGCTTGGTAATATTGCTGCCGATATTGGAGTGGAAACTTTTAACTTACTAGGAAACACACTTAATGCTTTATCAGGGGAGTGCGAGCTAGGTTTATTTAAGTTAGTGTTTTTCTCTAAGCTGCTTCATATCCACGGAGTACTTCCAGAAGACTGGAGCGAAAGTAATTTAGTGACGTACCCAATACAAAATCATAAACAGATAAACCTAGAGCCAGATCAGGTTTATAGATTGCAAAGGAAAGTAGACTATTACTTACAGGAGCTATTTTAAGAGTCAGCTAAAATAAAGTCGGCAGCTTCCATTAAATTATTGCATTCAAGTTCTGCCGGTTTAAAATCACTGGCTTTTGGGTCTTCTGTTCCAATAATAAAAATAGATTTCATTCCGGCTCTGTGGCCAGACTCTACATCTGACATTTTGTCGCCAATAAACCAGCTTTTAGTAAGGTCAATATTATGGTCTTTAGCGGCAAGGTCTGCCATACCTGTTCCAGGCTTTCTCATAGGGTGACCTGAGTCAGTCATATAAGGTGCGTAGTAAAAAGATAAAAACTCTACCCCTTGCTTTTTAAACTCTACATCTATACGCCTGTGAATTTCATGTAAGTTATCAAGGTCTACAATTCCTCTGGGGACTCCTGATTGGTTAGTGGCAATCACAAAAATATAACCAGCATCTCTTAGCCTTTGAAGGCCTTTAAAGGCGCCGGGTAAATATTCAATATTGTCGGGGTCATTAAGGTAAAGTTTGTCGACAATAATGGTTCCGTCACGATCTAAGATAATAGCTTTATTCATGAGGCTTATAATAGCTAGAGTATATGTACTTCCTCAAGCTGTTGTCTTTTATAGCAAGACCTAGACGCTTTGTATTAAGTAATGCTGGTGTCAGCTTGTCCGTAAAACAGCTGAAAAGCATATTATAGTTTCACTATGGATCTGTTTTTCAAGCATTTGGTTTCACCTTGGAACCAAAAAACTATCATAGGTAAAACCTATAATAAGTATAGTGGTATCCAATTATACTCTAAATTTTGGGTTGCTATAAATAATTCATGAATTGTTTATTAAAGGGAAAATAATTCGCAAAACTTTGGTGTTTATCGGTTAATTCAACGATAAACGGAAAACTAAATGTTTAAACCATAGTGAGCAGATAATTAAATAAGTAATAATTTAAGGAGAAAAAATGAAACAAATAATAGCACTACTTATAATTGTAGTTGGAGTTAATAGTCTGTGGGCACAGGAAGACGTTAATGCTGACTTACCTAATAAAAATAAACTAACAAAGGCATACTTAGAAGGTATTTCTGAGAGGAAAATAGGTCAGACAGAATTTGCTACTAAAAGAAATTACTCTACATTGGAGAAAACAATACCCGCTGTCGCACAAGAAGCTGCCGCGGATCGTGAAATTCAAGAGTCAGATGTTTATAAGCTAGGTAAGGAAGGGCGTAAAGAATTACTACTTCTTAACCGATATCGTGGGCTACAAATTATTAGCTTTAATAAAGGTTTAGAGAATCCAGAAATTACAGGACGTTATCCGGTTTATAACAACTGGAACAGTGAAATGTATTATTTAAAGGATCAAGATCAAATCTTAGTTCTTAATACAGAGTGGAGCTATACAACAAACCACTGGCAAACAAATTATAAAACATTACTTTACTTGCTAGATGTTAAAGACCCATCAAACCCAACATTGCTGCAGTCACAAGAGTTACCAGGATATCTATCAAGCTCACGTTTAGTAGGCGATGTTTTATACACAATCACAAGCTCTAGAGGCTATGGTTATGGTGTGCAAAGACAGGCTGAGATTAATTCAGTAAAGATTTCTAAAAATTCTATTCAGCAAATTGATAGAAAATCAATTAGCTCTGAAAACAAGTACTTTAAGAACATGAATGTAGTTAAAAATAATGACAGCTATTATGTTATTTCAAACATGACTCATTGGGGACGAAGTGCTCGTGATACAGTAGTTGTACATGATATTACAGATGCAGGAGGGGCTATCAACGAAGTCCTTAAAGTAAAGGCTGTAGGTCGATTAGCAGAACGATCTCAAACTATAATTCATAAAGATCACTTAGTGATTGTCAGTAACTACACGCCAAACCCTGAAGATAGAGAATCAAGAAGAAGAATCTCTGTTGAAGCGGTAGCTTTAAAAAAATCATCTTCACTGATTGAGTCTACTAAAAAAATGAGAATTTCAGTGGGTGATACAAGAGGGCAGCATGCTAACTTACAAGACGTAAGAGTTTCTGGTGATTTACTTTATACTTTTTGGGTGCCTGCAAACAATATTGATCCTTTTGATATGTTTGACCTATCTAACCCAAGCGAAGGTATTAAGCATTTAGGCCGATTAGAATTTGATGGTTGGATTGAAAGATCATTCCCTCTAGAGCTAAACGGTAAAAAGTATGTTTTTGGTTTAGGGCAAATTGTTCCAGTAACTGAAGAAGGCAATAGACGTTTTCCTCAAGCTAAGCTTTTTGAAATTAGTGAGAAGAATGGTAAATATACACATAGCGAAGTAGCAACGCTCACTTTAGATAGTGGTGACCTATGGACTCGTTTTAACCAGCAAGATAAATTTTTCTCAATGGTTAAAGAAGAAGATGGCAGCTACAATGTTATGTTTCCAGCTTATTTTTACAGTGCAAATCGTAGAAGTGCTTACGGTGGAAAAATTATTAACGTAAACCTAGAGACGCAAACAATTGCTGAGGGTTCAAGCATTGTAGGCGAAGAAAGATGGTTAAAGCGTGTTTTTAATAACCCTGAAATTAGAGGTATTAATACCTTTAGTGATCAGTCTTTAGCTACTTTTTCTGATGCCAATAAAACAAATGGCTTTGCAGAGGCTGTGAGTGTTCTAGAGTTGGCAAGAGACATTGTCGACTTTAAAGTGATTTCAGCTAATAAAGGTATTCAATTAGTAAAGGCAAATAAAAGCCTTGAGGCTCGAGTTGTACCACTTTCATCAGTAGATGCAGAGCAAGCTGATGTATTGCAAACTCTTAAAGTTAATGGCGAGTACGTATGGCATAAGGCTGTAGGTAATAAAATCTATACAGTGACTAAGTTTACAAAAGAAATTGATAAAACTTATGGTGAGGGTGAAAACCAGCGTACTTATAAGCAAACAGTTTTAGATTACTTAAATTTTAATACAATTTACTTAGATACACTTTCTGTAAAATCAAAGTTAATTGATTATAGCTCTGAAGATAATTATCACTATGTCACAGTAAATAGTTTATCTACAGAAGGTACTGAAATTTTAAATATTGGCAGATACAACAATAAAAAATCATACAAGTTAGAGTATGATAGTTTATCACCTTTACAGTTAGATTCTGCTTGTGAATCTTTTGTAAGTAGTTACTCAGATATTCGTGTAGTTAATGGGCAAATGGTTGCGCACAAAACATTTAACGTAAAAGCTGTAGACGAGCCGAAAAGAGCTGAAGATCAGCAGCCTTGGTTTACTACCTACGACCTTCCTTATGTTAAAAATTTAACAGTAGATGGAGATACAATTAAGTGCTCTGCAGCGGTTAATGTGCCGGGTGATGTTGCATCCATTCAAGAAGACATTGTTGTTGTTAGAGAGACTTCTGGCTACGGCTACTACTACCCAGGTATTATGTACGAATACACAAGCTACGGTTTTGGTAGAGGTGTTTTCTATAATCCGCCATCTAAGACCTATGCTCTTAAGAAAGTTAATGGTGGTTCAGCTGTAGAGTTAACAGATATACTTAATAAAGATATCACTCGCGGCCAGTACTCTAATGGTTTTATTACTTACAGTTCTTCTGAAGCTCGTTTAGATGTGTGGAGAGTGATAGACGGTCAGTTTATGTCAAGGCCGTACTATATGCCATACACTTATGACCTTAACCATACTTCATTGGTAACGGTAAAAGAGGTTTCAGGAAGAACATTTGTGTTCATGAAAAACTCTAAAAAGTTAGACCTCTTTGAGGTAGAAGGCACAAGAGTTAATCAGCTAGGCATTACCTCAGCTTTTGATAAAAACACTGAAGATATGTCAGCGACTTATGTTTTTGCTATTAATAGCATAGAGCCAACAAAAGATCTTAATAAGTTTATTATCTCTCAAGGTTTTTATGGAGTGACTGAACTAGTGATTCAATAGTTACTTTAATTTTTTAAGACGGCTATAGCCCTGCTCTATTGAGTGGGGCTTTTTATTTATTGTATTAGGCTATTCATTAACAATATGTTCGTAGTTATTAATGATTGTAGCGTAGGCATCAGCATTTTTGTACCAATCTTTATAAGAGAACACATTGTCGGATAAGTGATGGTGGTATTTGTGGTCTTCAGTCATGCAGGTGTGGGCGACTTCATGGATAATTGTAGAGCTCATTTGAGATATTTTTCTTTTGTTAGTTTGATTTTTAAAAAGGCTTGAGTTAACCCATTTTTTACAAATAGAAATATTTGCAGAGTCAAATAATGCTCCCATTATGTAGTCGCTTCCCTCAACATAAGCAGCGTAATTATTATTCCGACAGGTCCTGCTGTTAGAGCATGAATATGATATCCTGTCTTTTGTTAGCTTTCTATTAATGCAAGCCATTTTTTTATAAAACTTTTTTTCTGTTTCCTTGGATATATTTACAGTAAAGTTATCTTTTAAATATTTAAAAATTTCAGCTTTCATTGCATTAGTTTGAGCTGTATTACTATTTGCATTTTTTAGGCTTTCAATAATAATCTGCTCATTATCTTTGGAGCAATTTATTATCTCTGGCTGAATATATTTACTCGCAGCTTTGTCATAAGCTTCACCTATAAGCTCACCCATTTCTTGAATATCTTTTACTAAGCCTTTGATGTCGACAGTAATAGAAGGCTTCTTCTTTTTAGATTCTGCTTGGGCCTGTATTGAGACTATAAGTAAAATAGTAATAATTAATTTCATATATATAGATAAAGCAAAATGAGGGCCTAGAAATGGGCCTTGAGATAAAACCTACTATATATAGGAGGAGAAATAGTTATACTGACAAAAAATGTCTAATCACTGTCATTATTGTCTTCACCTAAGGGGTGGTTTTCTTCCATCACTTGGTGAAGTTTGGAAAGGCTTAGGTGTGTATATTTTTGAGTTGTAGTTAGTGACTCATGCCCTAGTAGGTCTTGTAATACTCTTAGGTCTGACCCACTAGTTAATAGATGGGTGGCAAAGCTATGTCTTAAAGCAT
The DNA here is from genome assembly GCA_023299885.1 of Bdellovibrionales bacterium. GTDB lineage: Bacteria > Bdellovibrionota > Bdellovibrionia > Bdellovibrionales > UBA1609 > JALZUS01. The sequence continues at coordinate 9,800 of JALZUS010000062.1, forward strand.
GGGGAGTGACGGGCTTCATGAGCTCAGCCTTAAGGCTCCAGTATTTTAAATCGGCTAGTATTTTATGGTAAGGGTAAGCCTTGTCTCCAAATAAGTAGTTAGAAGGCGGTAAATGTTTGCGTATTTTTTGTAATAGCCTTTGAGGCAATACCACCATGCGCTCTTTTGAGCCTTTCCCTAGTGTTTTGATCTGCCCAGATTCAAAGTTGATATCTTCCCATTTGATTTTACAGGCCTCTGACACACGTAGGCCAGATCCATACATAATAAGAGACAATATATAGGTGGGCAGTGGGTTATGTTTTTTGCCTTCTAGGTGTTTTTCAAGTGTCTGCAATAGCGCAACAATTTCGTCTACAGACAAAAAGTGTGGAATTTTCCGCGGCACTTTTGGGGAAATCAACAGTTGAGCTATATCTTTATTTATGTGCTTTTCTGTATAAAGCCACTTAAAAAAGCTTTTTAAACAGCCCACTTTTCTATTTTTTGAGCTAGCAGAAAGCGGGCTCCATTTATTTTGAGCAGCCTTTATCATGGCTTTTATAGTGGTTTCATCCCATTCCTCCCAGTCTTCTAGGCTTTTTTCTGGCCACTCATAGCAATTATTATCTGGGTTGAGCTTTAACCGTGTAATTTTTTTATATGAAAAAAATTGCCCTAAATCATTGGCATAGGATTTGGAGGTTAAGATACTTGTGTGCTTAGTAAGCCCCTGGAATTTCAGGTAATACTGTGCAAGAAGTGCCAAATTTTGTCGCTTAGTGACTAACAAATTTTGGCCCTCAAGCTGCTTTTGGAAATGACTTCAAAAGTATTTTGAAAAAATTCTTGCAAATATTTTAGGCAAATGCTAACAATGTGCGTCAAGACTAAAGGATAGTGAGACACACAAGAGTGCGCACAGTTGATACGAAAATTAAGTAACTGTTTGAAAGGCGGTACATATGTCAGACGTAGATAAAACTTCAATTCTTCCCCCGAGCCAACAAGGCGGAGTGGGTTCTAATGATACTTTCAATAAAAGTATAAAAAGTAATGAGATTATTTACAAATCAGAAGTCATGAAACAAACCTTAAGAATGGTTGAGAGAGTGGCTCCTTCCAATGCGAACGTTCTTGTATTAGGTGAAAGTGGAACTGGTAAAGAGCTAGTAGCACGAGCTATTCATCAAAAAAGTAACCGTAGTAATAAGCCATTTATAGCTATTAACTGTGGTGCACTTAGAGAGACTTTATTAGAGTCTGAGTTGTTTGGTCACGAAAGAGGCGCATTTACTGGTGCTTATGCTCGTAAAATTGGTTTAGCAGAAGTAGCTAACGGTGGAACACTTTTCCTTGATGAGATCGGCGAATTAAGCCCAGGTATCCAAGCTAAGCTTTTACGCTTCTTACAAGAAGGTGAAGTTTACCGTGTTGGTGGTAAAGATCCAATTAAAGTAGATATTCGTTTAATCTCTGCAACTAACAGAGATTTAGAGACTGAAGTAACTAACGGTAACTTTAGAGAAGATCTATTTTACAGAATTAACACAATCATTATCTCTTCTCCTCCATTACGTAGAAGAAAAGAAGATATCCCTTTATTGGTAGAGCATTTCTTAAACAACGGTCCTCATTACTTTTTAGGTCGTGGTAGAGAAGTTCATGTAGACACTTTAGGTGTTATGGCTAAATACGACTGGCCGGGTAATATCCGTGAACTACAAAACTGTTGTGAGCGTTTACAGATCTTAGCTGATGGTCAGGTGATTATGCCTTCTGACTTACCAGATAATATTAAAAACCCAGAAACTAAAATCATGATTGATGACTACGACCCAACAGTGCCGTTACATCAGTTAGAGAAGTACTATATTTTAAAAGCTCTTAACTACTTTGAAGGTAATAAGACTCAGGCAGCTAATGCTTTAGGTATTACTATTAAGACTTTATACAATAAGCTTCATGAGTACGGTGAGTTTGAAAAGTACGCTGTACATACAAAATCATCTAAGTAGAATTTTATTAACAGGTGGTCTAATGGATTGCCTGTTTTTATGTACTTTTTAAGTGCTTAAAGGTTTTATTATGAGTGAAAATTCAAAAAAAATAGTCGTAAATTTAAGTTATACGTAAATTCTGTAGTCGATAACTCAACAACATTAAAGATTTCAGATTTGCCTTATGTATCTAAAACGCGCGAGCAAACTCTAGAAAAAGAAAAGCTAAAGTCCCATATGTTATTGGGCACGCTGATGTTTTTTTAAGAGTATTAAGTAAAAGGAAATTAAAAATGAAAAGTTCTAAAAGTAAAATTATTTTGTCGCTTATGTTGCTCGTCCCATTTACTCAAAGCATGGCTTATGACGGCACTGAAGTGGTTTGTGTGCCTCAGTTAGGTCAGCCTGAGGGCAGCGGTGCAGAGACTGCAATATTTGACATTGAAAGTAATAGTGAATTACCACTTTCAGTTCTAAAGAATAAAAAAATCACTGATGATGGAAATGCTTACTATGGCAGAGATTATGAGGTTTTAGAGCTTAATATTGGTTTTTATGGCAATTCAGAAGATTCATCAAAGGTTGCTAGTTACGATAAGGGCTATGGGGATTACCATTATATCTCAAGTTCGGTCTCATTCCCTAAGATGTTCTATCCTTTCAAAGAAGGGTTAGATGTTCAATTTATTGGTACTTCGGCTACTAAAGTAAAAATTAAATATAATGACGGAGAATTAATAATTAGTAACAGTGACAAGCATGAATTCGGTTTTTTAAAGCCAGAAAAGTATAAGTTTAAAATTAAGACTGACCCATATTTAAAAAATATTACGAGCATAAAAGTTAAAAATACTGGGCTTGAAAGTGAAAGTTTCCCATTTACAACATCAGAGTCGTTTAAATGTAAATATGATACTATTATGCAAATATCTGATAACAATAAAGATATTCGCACAATCTACGGGGAAATTAATAGAGACATAAATTTAGGGAAAAGCGCTGAGGAGATGCGTGAAGACTCTTGGTTAGATTACAAAAAGCAATGGGAAGCCGTTTATAAAAAAGTGGATGCAAGCTACTTTGCTGATAGTCCATTAAGTAAAAATGGTTACTTAAGTATTTATGATAATCAAAGTAAAGAGCGAGCTTCGCTAATTGTTAATGCGCGCAAATTTAAGCTTAAGTATGGCTCAAAACTTAAGGCTATGAGTCACCTTATAAAGCTTGAAAAGGATGAGAGCGGCAAAGTGATTTATAGGGGGAAAGGTGATATTTCAGATTACGCTTACGGTAAAAGAAAAAACCTTTATAATGTAAGGAATGAAATTTATGATCAAGATCAGTACTCTTTAGCGGCAGACCCTTATAATGGTGGTTATATAGGGGTTGAAATATATGATTCAAAGGGTAATTTTATTGCTGATTTGGATTCTATATTAGACTGATTGATGGCATTAAGGCATATAAAAAAAGCCACTAAGTAGTGGCTTTTTTTGTGTCTGAAATTAATAAGTGCTCTAGAAGTAACTTCCTTCGTCACCATTATCATCTTCAAAGTCATCGCTTAAAGATTCAAAGGGGTCATCGGCTTCTGGATCGTCAAACAAAGCTTCAGCTTCAGGCTTATCCATCATGCTGTTTATGTCTTCAAAATCGTCAGAAGTATTATCTTCTTTGTATTCTTCACTAGTTAGCTCCATAACATCTTCTGTGCTAGAAGTTGTTTCTGGCTCGTCATAATTAGGCTTTTCTTC
>JALZUS010000063.1 GCA_023299885.1 Bdellovibrionales bacterium
GATGGGTCGCTGTAAAAAATGTCTATTAAGAAAAAATTATTAGAATTTGGTATTGAGCCTAAAAAATCTTTGGGTCAAAACTTTTTAATTAATGATCATGTTATTGATAAAATTATAATGGTGGCAAAGAATTCTAAGCTCGACCATATGGTGGAAATAGGACCGGGTGTGGGCGCATTAACTGACTCTTTGGCGTTAATGAAAAAAGACTTTTTACTATTAGAACTTGATAGTCGTTTGGCAGAAATTTGGCGTAATAAAGGTTTGGAAGTTAAAGAAGGGGATGCTTTAAAGTTTGATTGGGAAAGCCTTATTGAGCCTACTTTACTTGTTAGTAATCTACCATACCAAATTTCTTCGAGTTTAGTGATTGAAAGAAGTGTTAAGGAAGACCCTGTCCAAGAGATGGTTTTAATGTTTCAAAAGGAAGTGGCGCAAAGGATTATGTCTGAACACAGTGCCTCAAACTACGGTTTACTTTCGGTAGTGGCTCAGAGCTTTTGGGAAATTAAAAAGCTTGTAGATGCTGGGCCTGGTAGCTTTTTCCCACCACCTAAGATAGATAGCCGAGTGCTCACATTCATAAAAAAAGAGACACCAATAAAAGATAAAGAGCGATTTCTTAAATTTTGTAAGGCTTGTTTTAAATTTAGACGCAAAAAACTAATTAATAATATTAAAAAAGAAATGAATATAGAAAGTGAGATACTTTTGAGCTACTATAAGCAACAAGGTTATAGTGAAGGCTTAAGAGCTCAGGAACTTTCTGTAGAAGATATGCAGAGCCTTTATTTCCATATTGGGGGAGAGTAGCTAGTGAGTGGCATAAAAATTATAGCTACTAATAAAAAAGCTAGGCATGACTTTCATATTTTAGATACTTATGAAGCAGGCATGGTTTTAACGGGTAGCGAAGTAAAATCTCTACGTGATGGACAGGTCCAGCTAAAAGACTCTTATGTTATTTTTAAATCGGGTGAGGCTTTTTTGCAAAAAGCACATATTAGTCCCTATAAGGCGAGTAGTTACAACAACCATGAGCCAGAGCGATTAAGAAAGCTATTGTTAAATCGTGAAGAAATAGAGCGCATTTATGCCTTAATCAGAGAAAAAGGTCAGGTCTGCATACCGCTAAAAATATATTTAAAAAAAGGGCGTGTTAAGCTAGAGCTCGGAATGGCAAAGGGTAAAAATAAAGGCGATAAACGCCAAGATATAAAAGCCAAAGATGCAAAGCGCGAGATGGCTCGCGCTTTAAAAAAGAATTAGTAGTAAAGAGCTAAATTAATAGTAAATAGCCCTGGAAGTTTATCTGAAACCTCAAGCTTATCTAAAATTTGAGTGTATCTGCCTAAAACAGCAAAGTTTACAGTTGATGTTCTGTACATGTGGTACCCGGCGGTAGCTGACAAGCTCCAACCAGAAGCATCATCATTTTCAGTGCTAAAAAAAGCTTTATCATCGTTAGCTTGTGCAGATCCATAGCCTATACTAGCGCCCACAAACGGAGTGTTCTTTTTTTGAGTTAAATAATAAATTCCACCCATAGCTAAATTAGTGAACCTAGATTCGTCCTCTCCACGTCCGCTAAATATCTCCCAAGCTAATGATAAAGAAAAGTTATCATCTAGGCCCCAGAGCATGCCAATATTAAAATCAAACCCACCGCTTTCGCCTTCAAGATTTGAACTAACTCCTGGTCCTATTCCTACAAACCATTGCTTTGTAGCTTTAATTCTTACGTTGCTGTTTTCTTTTTCTTCGTTAGTTATATTAGAAACACTTTGTGTGCCTTCGATGCTCTTTTCATTAATAACAGCAGTCACAAGTCTTTCTGAAATTAAATCAATATCATTAAAGCTTGTTGTTTTCATTTTTTTAGAAAATACAATAGATCCATTTTTTGATTTAGTTAGAGAAAGAATAACTTTATCTCCAAGTTTAACAAGTTCAGGTGTTAGTACATAGTCACTTGAAGATGCAGAAGATGTTGTATTGTGGCCATCCATATTGTTAACAGATTGGCTTACGAGTGATTTAACAGCCGAAGCTTCAGATGGAGCTGCTGTGCCGCTAGCTTTTACATTACTAACATAAAAACTTGAGGCCATAGATGCGCTTGTAAAAAGCGATAGTATTAATATTAAAATTGATTTCATAGTTTTTCCTTTGTTTAATTTTGTATAGGATATTAGCAAAAACTATTTTTGCCAATGCACAGTATAAAATGTTCCAATAGTCTAAGTAGACTGAAGCCTAATAAACACAGTGCAAAGGACTGGTTTAAGCATACTCGCTGATATCAGGACAGCTGCAGACTAAGTTCCTGTCACCGTAAGCATTATCAACTCTTCCAACGCTAGGCCAAAATTTTCTATTTTTAGTAGCAGTGGTTGGGAAGACGGCTTGCTCTCTTGTGTAGGGTTTGTCCCAGTCAGTAGTGAGCGACAAGGCCGTATGTGGTGCATTCTTAAGGGGGTTATTGTCTTGTGGCCATTCACCATTCTCAATTTTTTTTATCTCATTACGGATGCACACCATAGCTTCGATAAACTTATCGAGCTCTTCTTTGGATTCGCTTTCGGTAGGCTCTATCATTAGTGTTCCTACGACAGGCCATGACATTGTTGGAGCATGAAAACCGTAATCCATTAATCGCTTTGCAATATCATCAACAGTTATTCCTGCAGTTTTTTTAAACTCTCTAGTATCAAGAATACACTCATGAGCCACCCAGCCTTTTTCATTAGTGTAAAGAGTTTGGTAGTGTCCCTCTAGTTTTTTAGAAATATAGTTTGCATTGGCTAATGCCATCTCTGTGGCATTTTGCAAGCCTTCTCTACCCATCATTTCTATGTAGCCCCACGTAATAGGGAGTACGCTTGCATTTCCCCATGGTGCAGATGAGATAGCGCCAATGCCGCCCTCTAAAGCACAGTCTACAATACTATGGTTAGGTAAAAAAGGAGTTAGGTGTTTTCTAACTCCGATAGGTCCAACTCCTGGGCCGCCCCCACCATGTGGAATACAAAAAGTTTTATGCAAGTTAAGGTGAGCAACATCAGCACCCCAGTCGCCAGGCCTAGCTAGGCCTACCAAAGCGTTAAGGTTAGCTCCATCCATATAAACTTGGCCACCATTGTTATGAATAATATCAATGATTTCTTTTATTTTTTCTTCAAAAACACCATGTGTAGATGGGTAGGTTACCATCAGGGCCGCTAAGTTCTCTTTATGCTCTTCTGCTTTTTGTTGAAGGTCACTGATGTCGATGTCCCCATTATCAAGGCATTTTACAACAACAACTTTTAGGCCTGCCATAACAGCACTGGCAGGGTTGGTGCCATGGGCTGAGCTAGGTATAAGGCAGATATTACGGTCTTGTCCTAAAGATTCAAAGTATTTTTTAATAACAAGAAGGCCTGCGTACTCACCTTGTGATCCTGCATTGGGTTGAAAAGATATTTTATCAAATCCAGTAATTTCACT
>JALZUS010000064.1 GCA_023299885.1 Bdellovibrionales bacterium
AATGTATTTTTTGCCTAACTTTGGGCTAGAAAGGCTAAAGTTGGGGGCTTAAAAGCTCGATAATTAGTTATGGCAGTAGAATTAGTAAAAACTCCAAAAATACTCATTGTTGATGATGATCCAGCAGCGCTGAAAATTATCAAAAAAACATTAGAGTTACAGGCTTATGAGGTTCAAACTGAAGACTCAGGAAGCGCTGCTTTGGGCCGCATTAAGTCTTGGGAGCCAGATTTAGTTTTACTAGATATTAACATGCCTGGCATCGATGGCTTAGAGACACTAAAAGAAATTAGAAAACTTCCTAAATATGTATCTACAGTTTTTGTTTCAGGTAAATCAAATACTGACGATATTATTAAAGGCCTTGATGAAGGCGCTGATGGTTATATATGTAAGCCATTTAATGTTTTAGAATTACTAGCAAGAGTAAAGTCACAATTAAGAATTAACTCGCTTCAAGATGATTTAGAGGTTGCCAATAAAAAGCTTCAAGCTTTGGTAAATATTGATGACTTAACAGGGCTTTATAATATGCGCTCGCTTTACTCTAAGCTTGAAAATGAAATGGCTCGTGCTTTTAGATACAATCGTTCTGTGAGTGTTGTCATGATGGATATGGACCACTTTAAATCTGTAAATGATACTAATGACCATTTGTTTGGGAGTTATGTTTTGTCAGAAGTTGGTAAGCTTATAAATAAGCATATTCGTAAAATTGATATTGGCGCCCGTTACGGTGGCGACGAATTTTTAATGGTATTAACTGAAACAGACGCCAAGGGTGTTATTAGCTTTTGCCGTAGGCTTTCAAATGCCATCAGAAAAGATAAATTTGATAATGGGTCGGCAAGTATGTCGCTCACTTGTAGTTTAGGTTTTGCAACAACAGACCCTAATGCAACCGAAATCATGGATGCTAAAGAACTTGTAAGACAGGCTGATAATGCCTTATATGCGGCAAAAGCAGGTGGCAGAAATTGTATCTGCTATTTTGATTTAGCTAAAGAGTCTGAAGAGGCAACAAAAGTAGGGCTAGAAGAAGCCAGCTAGAAAATACCAGCTATAAAATAATACAATGCGTCCGTAAATAGGGCCTGGCACCTTTGGTGTTTCTCTCCTAAGCTTTTGGTATGCAAAGTTTAATGAGCGATAATCTTAACATCTATGATTTTGAAAATTATAGTCTTAAAACATTAACCATCAATAGTAAGGCTTTAAGCAAAAACCCTTGGAAGGACTCAAGTGTTAGGCGCAATCCTGTTTTGGTGCCAGATGTAATTACTAAAAAAACTCCTTTTGTATTTGTGCTTTCTGGCTTTAGTAGTAATGGCTCTAAAAAATTTGCATGGAAATCCTTTGGTGAAAATACAGTTCAAGAGCTTATGTCTTTAGTGAGTGAGGGCCAGGCGCCGAATGCTATTTACATTTATGTTGATGCCTATACTTATTGGGGGGGAAGCCAGTTTATTAATAGTGAGGGCATGGGCCATTATGAAGACTATATGCTCGAACTTTATTATGCCGCCAGAAAAGAATTCTCAGCAGCCTGCGGTTCTTGTGCTGTTGTTGGTGGGTCTAGTGGTGGTTACGGTGCTTTGCATTTAGGTTCTAAATATCCTGAGTTATTTCAGTATATTGGCGCGATTGCTCCAGACTCTAATTTTGATATTGCTTTGTTACCAGATATTTACATGGCCGATACTTATTATAGGTCTAAGGGTTTAAAGGGTTTAATGGATGAGCGTAAGCAAGGTAAGTTTTTTAAAAGAAAAAGCTCACATCATATTATTAATGCTTTAGCTATGGGGCTTTGTTATTGCTCTAATGGAAAAAAAGATATTGAATGGCCTGTTTCCAAGAATGGTGACGTTGATAAAAAAATATGGAATCAATGGAAAAAGCATGACCCATTAAATTTTTTAAGTAAAAGAAAATTAAAACTCAAAGAAACTAAGGGGATTTACTTAACTGTTGGCAATAAAGATGAGTTTAATCTTCATTTTGGATCTAGAAAAATTAGTGAACTACTTAAAGAAAATAAAATAAAGCATGAGTACTCTGAATTTAATGGTGGTCATTTTGATTTAGGTCGAAGGCAGCCGGATATGTGGGCTTGGCTGGAGCGTAAACTATGAGCTTAGGTGTTTTCTTTATTGTACTGCTTTCGTCTGCTGTCCAAGCTTTATGGAATTTTGGTGCAAAGAAAACACAAGTAGAAAAAATATCACTATTAACAGTTGGTTTTTTTCTTAACGGTTTAGTGCTGCTCCCTTTTTGTTGGTATTTTGGTTGGTTTGAACAATCTCAACCGGGTTGGTTTAGCTTTGCTGTGGGCTCCTCAATAGCTCATGCCCTATATATGATTTTACTGGGCAGGGCCTATTCAATTGCTGATATCTCAGTGGTGTTTCCAGTATCTAGAGGAATGGGCATCTTAGGTGTAGCACTCGCCTCTAAGTTTTTAGGTTTAGATACAGTGTCTGCTTTAGGCTTTGTAGCTATTTTTATCATTATATGCGGTATAGTGGGTCTTTCTTCTGGTGAAATTAAGTCAGGCAAAACAAAGGGTTTGTCTTATGGTGTGCAAGTGGGCTTTTCTATTATTTTGTATTCATTGGTAGACAGTATGGGTGCAAAAACTATGCATCCGATTGTATTTGTAACGTTACTTAATATTGGCGCTGCCATTGCCTGCTCGTTTTATTTGATAGCGGCAAAAAGAGAAGCTTTGTTGCGTACGATAAAATCACACTGGGTAGAAAGCTTTTTAATTTCTTCTGGCGGCACTGTTTCTTACGGGCTAATTCTATGGGCTTTTCAAAAGGCTCCGGTCTCTTATGTCATTGCTCAAAGAGAATTTTCTATAGTGATTGCTGCATTTTTGGGTTGGAAATTTTTAGGTGAAAAATTTAGTAAACCAAAAATTGCTGCGGTATTTTTAATTTGTGTAGGCGTGTTTGCCTTAAAGTTGGTTTAAGGCTTTTTCTAGTAAACTAAATGGCGAGATAGATTTTATTTTTTTAGTAGCTACCCATTGTGAATCTTTTTTTGGCTTTTGCTTTGCCTGTGATACTTTTACATAAATTTTGTTACTAGTTATAGAATGTTTGTAGTCATACTTTGTCGGCTTTTCTGCAAGCTCGGCAATTTTTAATGGAAAAAGGTACTCGTTTTTTAAAAACGGGGCCTTCGTGTTTTTTTCTAATAATATTTTTTGTCCCTTTTTATTTATATAAAATGTAAGGGCCCATATTTTTTTAGGCTTTTTAGGTTTGCGTACGGGCAAGTTTAGGTGGTTGCCGCTTTTACGTGAAGCGCATGTCTTTAGCCATGGGCAAATAAGGCAAGCTGGATTTTTAGGTGTGCAGATAGTAGCCCCAAGCTCCATAAGGGCTTGGTTGATAACACTGCTGTCTTGTTTTTTAACGATGTCATCAGCAAGGCTTTGTAGTTCCTTTTTATCTTTTGTCTTCCACCATTCCCAAGGCGTGTTAAAGCGTCTTGAGAACACTCTGATAACATTGCCATCGATAACACCAACAGCTTCTTTAAATGCAATACTACTTACAGAGCGTGAGGTGTAGTCGCCAAAGCCGGGTAGTTTTATAAGCTCTGTATAAGTCTGTGGAAACTCTTTATAAGTTGTTAATATTTTTGCGGCCTTATGCAGGTTTTTGGCTCGGCTATAATAACCAAGGCCCGCCCAAAGCTCTTTTACAGTAGAGTCTTGTGCGTTAGCTAGCTTTTTTAGAGTAGGAAGTTTTTTAGTAAAGCGATGGTAAAAAGGAATAACAGCCGTGGAGGTCGTTTGTTGTAGCATTACTTCTGAAATCCATATTTTATAAGGATCAGAGGTTTGTCTCCAAGGGAGCTCACGCTGGTTTGTAGCAAACCAATTTTTTAAAGCTTTAACTTCTGCAGCTGTCCATTTCATGAAACTAATGGTATCGTTTAGCTTATGGAATACAAACCTTTAAGTGGACGCGAGTTCCCAAGATTTTCTGGAATAAAAACTTTTTTTAGAATGCCTCATGTGGCTGCAGATGCAGATTATGATGTTGCCTTAGTAGGCGTACCATATGACGGTGCTGTAAGTTACAGGCCTGGTTGCCGCTTTGGCCCTAGTAAAGTGAGGGAGGCCTCATCGCTAGGTAGGGGCTTTCATTGGAACCGTGGGGTTAATATTTTTGAAAACACTAAGTTTGCAGATATTGGAGATTGCCCTGTTGTGCCTATCGACCAAGAGCAGACCTATCAAAAAATAGAAAAATTTTTCTCAGGGATCTTAAGTAGTAATAAAAAATTTATTGCTGTTGGTGGTGACCACTCAACAACATTGCCTTTATTAAGGTCTTTAAAAAAACAGTATGGTCAAAAATTAAACCTTATACATTTTGATGCTCATTTGGATACTTATCCTGCAGCTTGGGGTTGTGAATATCATCATGGAGCTTTTGTGAGACATGCTGTAAACGAGGGGCTAATTAACTGTGAAAACTCTATCCAGATAGGTTTGCGTGGGCCGCTAGCATCTGGGGCTGATTTAGACTTTGTTAATAAGCATAAAATAAAAGCCACTACTGTTGATGACATACGTATTAACGGCTTGGAGGCTTTTTTAAAAGACTTGCCGACATTTAATGATGGCCCCACTTATATAAGTTTTGATATTGATTGTTTAGACCCTTCATATGCGCCAGGTACGGGCACTCCAGTCCCTGGAGGTTTAACAACTTATGAAACGCAAAGAATTTTGCGCGCTTTAAAAATTAAAAATTTAGTAGGGGCAGATATTGTGGAAGTATCACCACCTTTTGATAGCTCAGAAATTACATGTTTGGCGGCAGTCGATACTATGTTTGAGCTAATGTGCCTCATAAAATAAGAGTTTCAATTTATCATTTTTAAGTTGCCATCTTGTTGCGGCCATAGCCTTTAGTGCTGCTATGGCCCTCTCTTAATGTATAGTTTTTTTTAGAAATTATAGCTATTTAGCTCAACTCTGTTGTGAGTTCTAGAATGTGCAGAGAGAATAAAATCTAGTTTATCAGTAAGTAGCCGATACAAACTTAAGTCGTGCAAACATGTGTTTTAAATTGAGACATATTGCTGGCTTTATGGAACGTATAGAGGAATAGCATGAAGCATAAAAAAATATTAACTAACAATAGTGGTTTTGGAATTATAGAAGTGCTGGTTTCAGCAGTTATAACTATGTTTGTTATTACGGCTTCAGTGACAACAATTCAAGCTGGTAGAAATTCACAAAAGCAATTAGAGTCCATTGGGGCATGCGAATCTTTAATCCGCTCGGCTAAGCAAAGGCTAGCAAGCTTAGGTACTGATACTTATATGCAAAAAGAGCCTTTAGACTCTTTCTTTTTATATTCTTCTAATGGTTTTAATGGATCGTTTGCGCACACAAGGTCTGATATAGAAGAGCAATCAGGTGTTTCTAGGCAAGACCGCTGGCCTGAAGATTCAGGACAGAGCCTTTATACGGTGCCCTCCACTTATGGTGGCAACATCACTTTTAGAAAAAACAGACTGTATGCAAATGGTATTAATACGTTAGCAGCTATCTATAATAGTAACCGCTCAGATTACTGTCTTGATAGTGAAACAGCAACTTCAGGTTTTGGTACATATACGGGTACAGCTGCAGATGGATCTAGTTTGTTTCCATCTGGTAATACGTCAGGGCTACAAAACGTAGAAACAAAAATACGCATCGAGCCCTACTTACTAGCGACAGGGCAGCCATCATCACTTTCTGCTGAAAGATGTAGAGAAGATTTTTATCCAATGCCCAAGCGTTTAAACCAAAGTTTTAATAACACTCAAGATTTAAATGTTCGTATGGGCAGGGATGTGGATCCAGCATCAACAAACTTACATTTTTCAAATTTTGGTTTACGTTTAAAATTATTAGTTAATTATGAAAACACTGCTACGGAAAACATAGAAACTTGTCGTGGGTCTATGGACTTTAGTTATCCTGCATCAGTTATAAGGCCTTCAGTTCCACAAAATAATGTGGACAGTAACTTTATAGAGACGAGTGGGTTTGCGATTAGTGATATTATTGAGGTTGCTGAAATCAATACATCAACTACGGGCAGTTTTTTGCCCAGTGATTTTGTTTCTGATGGGACTATGAGAAGAAGTGCCACTACGCAAAATATTTGTACAGAAATTACAGGTGGTAATAACAGGGATATGAATTTAACCTTTACGATACAAAAAACTTTTATAGGTAATGGACATAGTTTGTTGTGTAGAAGTGCTTCAAGGTCGATAGATTCTTCAAGCCCCTTGTTTAACCAAAATGTTACTTGCAGAAATACTAATGCCTCTGGTGTAGGTAGTGTTCACTCAGGCAATATGATTAGTGATACAGATAAAGATCCAACAAATAATAATAATACATCTAGTAAAAATACACCGGGTGTTATTCGCCCTAGTCGTTATTTTTCAGATACTACATCGACAGCAGATACGGGAGCTGATGCGGGATGGGTGCCTTGTGAAAAGTTAGTGCTTTGCGGAACTCAAGCTACAACAGCTAACCTTTCAGAAACTTTAGTGGAAGCTACTCTTTCTGTAAGATTTGATAATTTACCAGAAGCCTGTTTAGCAAGGGCTGAGTATGCTGTTATTGATACTGCCGGTAACTTTTCAGATATTGGTAGGGTTGATTATATAGCCGCTCATGATACATGTGGTGAGCTTTGCCATGCTGATGATTACTTGGCTACGGCAGGCCAATCTGATTTTTACCAATGTGGTGGTTGCCCAAGTTGCAATAATTTTTGTGATATGTCGTCCACTTGTTATAACCCGGCTCACTCTTCTTGCGTAGCAACATGTACGGATGCGGTGCCAGACGCTAATGCAAGGGCTTGTACAGATGGTGGTGATTTAACTTCAAATCAAACTTATGCTTCTCAACCAGAGGGCTGCAAAGGTGCAATTAATAATATTTGTGACTGGGAATGTAATTCAGGCTTTTATTGGGAGAGCAGTACATCTTCTTGTGAACCAATCGGTACATGTATTGGAAGTATTCCTGATACAAATGGTGTGGCTTGTAGCCATAGCGGTGTGATTGCTGCAAAATCTTATAGGTCTGCAGAGGGCTGTACCACTGGGGATGTATGTGATTGGGCCTGCGCACCAGGCTTTGGTTTTGTTGGTGGCAGTTGCCAAGCTTTTAGTTGTAACGCTTCTGGTTTACCAGCGGGAGCTATCGCTTGTAGCGTAAGTGGGTTAACGTCCAATAAAAATTACAGAACAAGTCCGCAGGGCTGTACATCATCAGCTAATGTGTGTGATTGGCAGTGTGACACGGCAAATGGCTTTACATGGAATGCCACTACATCTACTTGTGAAGGTCCTGCATGTACGGGGACAACGCCAGCTAACTCTGTCATTTGCACAGATGGCCCTGGTGTAACAGTAAGTACGGCTAAAAGTTTAAGGTCTGCCTGTAGCCCAAGTATACGTTGTGATTACACATGCGAAGCCGGTTATCATTTGAGTGGTGGCTCGTGTGTGCCTAATGCTTGTAGTGGAAGTGCGCCGGCTGATGCAACGGCTTGTGCAAATACGCCATTCCCGGCAACTCATAATAATGTGTCTTTTGCTTATGCAGCTAGTAATACTTGTAGCGGTTCGGTTGCCTGTGGTTTTACTTGTAACTCTGGATTTACTTGGGATGGAGTAGGCTGTGTGAGCACAGCCGGCGGGCCAGGTGGGCCGGGAAGTCCAACCATTGCCTGTACGGATAATATTATTTATCAATTTGATGGGTGGGTTGGTAATGGCCCAATGTGTGAGCGCTTTAATAGACATCAGGAATTTTGTGGAGGTTTTGATAATTGTACTATTAGTAATCAAGTCTTCCTTACAAATACAGAGGCAATTTGTGATATGAGATACACGCGTTGTGATAGTGGAAGACCGAGCAGTGGTAGTAGCGGCGGCTCAAGTGGCGGAGGCAACAGTACTCCTGCATGTATATATAATAATTGTACAATATGTGAAGCGGACCCTAATGGGCCTGATGGCATACAAACATGTAGCAGTAACCAGTCAGGCTGTCAGGGGCAGCAGCAAGCTCCATGTGCACTTGGTACTGGCCCTGGTGGGGGTGGAGGAGTTTTTAACTAAGCTTCTAAGTAATTTTAAAAAGGCCTTTGTGTATCATTTTTTGTGATGCGTAAAGGCCTTTTTATTTTAAGATATTTATTTTTTTCTAGATTGTATTAATAGGCTTAAAGTTTATGTGTGTGCTCTAACTTATAAAGGCTTAAAACATAGCTCTAAAACATACCTTTAATCACGCCTTGTGCTTCGGTCCAACCATTACGGTTTTTTGCAGCACCTTGAGCGAAGTCAGGGCGACCACCGCCGCGGCTTTGCATGATGTCACTAACAGACTTTAATAAGTCGCCGGCCTTAATCTCTTTAGTTAGGTTTTTTGTTACAGCAGCAATAAGTGGGCTGCTGTCGTCAGTCCCTTTACCTAAAACAATGACAACTCCAGATTGTATTTTATCTTTTAAGTGGTCAGTTAGTGTGGCTAAGGCTTTTCTGTCATCTTCATCAATTTCAGCAAAAACTAATTTTCCTTCGATACCGTTTTTAGTGAAGGCCGTAGCTTCTTTTAAGTAATCATCAGCAGAGACTTGTGAAGTCTTTGCTTTTTGAAGCTGCTTGGTTAAGTCCTTGCTATTTTGTCGCTCTTTTTTAGTCCAATCTAAAAGTGTATTTTTATCAGAGTCTAAAAAGCTTTCCCAATTTTCGTTTATATTAAGGTCCGTTTTCACTTCATTAAGTTGGTTTGTAGATTTCACTAAATAATTAAGAGCTTCTTGCCCGGCTAAGGCCTCTATGCGCCTAACGCCAGCGCTCACTCCGCTTTCGCTAACAATCTTAAAAAGCCTAATTTCAGAAGTATTGCTAACATGTGTGCCGCCACAAAGTTCCATAGAAACAGGGCCCATTTTTAAAACACGAACTTCGTCAGCGTATTTTTCGCCAAATAGTGCTAGGGCACCCTTTTTCTTGGCCTCATCAATACTGCAGTTACTCACTTCTACATCATAAGCTTGTGCAATAGCTTCATTAACATATGATTCTACAATACTAATTTCTTTTTTAGTAAGTGGTTGTCCGTGCGTAAAATCAAAACGAAGCCTGTCAGAAGTCACTAGTGACCCTGCTTGAGTCACATGAGTACCTAAGGTTTTTCTTAAAGCACTATGCATAAGATGGGTTGCCGAGTGATGGGCAACGGTCTCGCGCCTAGTATTACCATAAACCTTAGTGTTTACAGCGTCGCCAACCTTTAGCGTTCCTTTTGTTATAGTCACAAAATGTAAAAAGATATGGCCTTCTTTTTTACAATCGATAATTTCAGCTTCAAAGCCATCGCCAATAATTTTTCCTGTATCAGCAATCTGCCCGCCACCTTCAGCGTAAAAAGTAGTTTTATTAAGTACAATAATTCCGTCAGTGTCTGGCTCTAGGCTTTCTGCCTTTTTACTGTTAGCCGCTAAACCTATTACTTTAGCTTCTGTTGTTAAAGACTCGTATCCAGTAAAGTTTGTAGGCTCTTTAAAATCTTGTGTCCAAGAAATTAAAAACTCTTTATCTGCAGAAACTTTAGCGCCTTGCCAAGATTTTTTAGCAAGCTCTTTAGATTGTTTAAGCTCAGAAATAAATCCTGCCATATCTGTTTTAAACCCTGCCTCACGCGCCATAATCTCGGTTAAGTCTGCCGGGAAGCCATAAGTGTCATAAAGTTTAAAAACAGCTGGGCCAGGTAATGTATCGCCATAGGTTTTTTTAAGCTCAGCCTCTAAAATTTGAGTGCCTTGCTCTAGAGTTCTTAAAAAGCGATTCTCTTCATCTTTTACAGTTTTAGAAATTAGCAATTTGTGTTCGTTAAGCTCAGGGTAAACTGTGCCCATTTCTGCAATCACTTGGTCTACACAAGCGGGGAGCAAGCTTTGGCTTTTATTAAGAGTATGTCCGTATCTAATCGCACGACGTAAAATACGGCGCAACACATAGCCGCGGCCTTCGTTAGATGGAAGTACGCCATCACCAATTAAAAAAGCAGTCGACCGGGCGTGGTCAGCTAAAACTCTGCAAGCGACATTTGTTTTTTGGATTTCTTTATTAGCAGCTTCTTTAATATCATCAAAAACATAATCTTTACCTGTGATATCACAAACACGTGCAATTAAAGGCCTAAATAAATCTGTATGATAGTTACTACGCTCGTTTTGCATAACAACGGCTAAGCGCTCAAGCCCCATGCCTGTATCTACACTGGGTTTAGGAAGCGGTGTTTGCTTGCCGCTTTCGTCTTCAAAAAACTGCATAAATACATTGTTCCAGATTTCCATAAAGCGATCGCCTTCGCCGCCCATAACATTATCTGTGCCCGGCATATCTTCGCCAAGGTCGTAAAAGATTTCTGTACAAGGGCCACATGGCCCTACAGTGCCCATGCGCCAAAAGTTATCTTTTTCTCCGTATCTAAAAATACGGTCTTTTGCTATGCCTTCTTGTTTTTGCCAAAGGTCAAAACTTTCATCGTCTGTTTCAAAAACACTAAAATAAAGTCTGTTTCTATCTATACCAAGCTCATCAACTAAAAAGCGTAATGCTAAGCTCATGGCTTCTGGCTTAAAGTAATCACCAAAAGAAAAGTTACCAAGCATTTCAAAAAAAGTATGGTGCCTTGCTGTAAAGCCAACATTATCAAGGTCATTATGTTTTCCGCCAGCGCGCACACATTTTTGTGAGCTTACGGCTCGTGTATAATCGCGTTTTTCTACGCCAGTAAAAACATTTTTAAATTGGTTCATGCCGGCGTTATTAAATAAAAGTGTGTCGTCACCATGAGGTATTAAGCTAGAGCTTTTTACATGCGTATGCCCATGCTTTTTATAGTAATCGATAAATCGTTGTCTTAACTCAGAACTTTTCATTCATAACCTTCTTTATAATATCGCCAGAAAAACCTCGGCTAGCTAAAAAACTATAAACCTTGTGTTTTCTTTTTTGCTTTTCTTTGTATAGCTCTTGTCGCTCTTTGTAGGAAAGGGCTTCATCGGCGTATTCATTATCTTCTTCTTCGACTTCATGCCTAAAGAACTTTTTTTCTACTAAGGTAAAAGCTTTTTCAAGCTCTTTTTCACTATCTTCAAGGACAGCAGGTAAGCCTAAGCGCTTAAGCTCTCTTAAAATAAAAAAATGACCTTTGCCTCGGTTATTTAGCCTTTTATAAACTTGCTCAGCAATAACTTCTGGGGGTTTAAGCCATCCTGCAAGGTCGGCTTTTTTTATAGCGTCCTCTGTGGTGTCCTCATCGAAATAAGGTAGCAATTTGGTTGTGAGCTCTTTCACAGAGTAATCACGTTTTGATAAAAACCACAAAATACGGCTATAGGCCTTTTTGAGGTTTTTTCTATCCTCAGGACTATACGTTTTAGCGGTACTTTTTTTCCAAAACTGCATGGGAGATATACTACCCAGGCCAGCTTAGAAAGTCAGTTTTATGACGTTTTGGGTCTAGAGATAGTTTTAGTTTTAAATACGCCCTGGGCTTTAAATCGGTTTTAGTGGCCTTTTAAAAAACTAAAGCCGTCTTAAAAGCCTATGCTTGAAGGTTTTTAAGCTGTTGGGGTATGATTATAGTTTGTAGGAGTGAAATATTTCAGAGCTAGCCCCAAATTTAAATTCAGAAAAAAACCTAAAGCCAACACCAATTATTGATGTATTGGCCACTTTCTTTTACTTAGGTAAGTTTCCCAAGGCTCCTGGGACAGTGGGTACCATTGGTGCTTTAGTGCTTATACCTTTTATGGCTTGGTTATCGCCTATTTTCCAGGTGTTAGCTATTTTTTTACTTGTTGGGGCTTCTATATTTATTTCTGAAGCTTATCAAAAGCAGACCCAGAAAAATGATCCATCAGAGGTCGTCATAGATGAAGTTGCTGGTATGTGGGTGGCGCTTTGCTTGGTACCCATTACTTGGAAGATAGTGTTAGTAGCTTTTGTTTTGTTTCGTTTACTAGATATTTTAAAGCCATTTCCTATTGGATACTTAGATAAAAAAGTAAAAGGCGGATTAGGTATTGTACTTGATGATGTAGCAGCAGGTTTACTGGTGAATATCTTTTTGCATGTGATGATTTATTATTTTGGTAACTAACAAGCAAGGCGGCTTTATTCATGTCTCATAACCAACTCGATCAAATTATTTTAGATATTGCTGGCTTTTGTAAATCCAGAAACCAAACTTTTGCTGTCGCTGAAAGCTGCACTGGTGGCATGATTGGGGCGGCCATCACTGATTTGCCCGGTATTTCATCATCTTTTTTAGGCGGCGTGTTGAGTTATTCTCGCGATGCAAAAGAAAATTTATTGGGAGTTCCACTTTCTTGGATGCAAACTCATGGGCAAGTGAGTCTTCCTGTGGCAAAAGCTATGGCTGAAGGGGCTTGTGTAGCACTTGGAGCAGATTGGGCTGTTTCAGTCACTGGAGTGGCTGGCCCAGGTGGTGGCAGTTCAGAAAAACCTGTTGGCACTGTGTGTTTTGGTGTTTGTGGTCCGGGGATTCTAAGCTATCATAAGGTAAATTTTACAGGTGACAGAAGGGCAATACGTCAACAAGCCACTGTAAAAGCATTGGAATTATTAAAACAATCTATGCTTCAGTAATATGGGGGCTTTTGAATTGATAAGGGGTTAGGGCCTTTTTGATTTAAAAACATGAATTACTGAAGTGTTTATCGAGGCGAGTAAAGCCAAAAATAGACCCAGCATAGAAACTAAAAACAGCTATAAGGAGAAACTAATGGCTAAATCAAAAACAATGACAAAAACAATGCCTACAAAAATGTCTAACGCCGGAGATAAATCACGTGCTTTAGATCTAGCCCTAGCAAATATTGAAAAACAATTTGGTAAGGGTTCCATCATGAAAATGGGTGGAGACGCTATGGTAGAACAGGTTCCTGTATTTAGCACAGGCTCTTTAGGTTTAGATATCGGTTTAGGTATCGGCGGATTACCTAAAGGTAGAATCGTAGAAGTTTACGGCCCGGAAAGTTCTGGTAAAACAACTTTAGCATTAAGTACTATCGCGCAAGCTCAAAAAGCGGGTGCTACAGTGGCTTTCGTTGATGCTGAGCATGCTCTTGATATTAACTACGCACAAAAACTAGGTGTAAATATTGATGAAATGTTAGTTTCTCAGCCAGACACTGGTGAGCAAGCTTTAGAAATTACAGAAACATTAGTTCGCTCTGGCGCTGTTGATGTTTTGGTTGTGGATTCAGTAGCCGCTTTAACTCCAAGAGCGGAGATTGAAGGCGACATGGGTGATAGCCACATGGGTTTACAAGCTCGTTTAATGTCACAAGCTTTAAGAAAGTTAACAGGTGTTATTAACAGAAGTGGAACATTAGTTATCTTTATCAACCAAATACGTATGAAAATTGGTGTTATGTTTGGTAACCCAGAGACAACAACTGGTGGTAACGCTTTAAAGTTCTACTCTTCTGTGCGTTTAGATGTAAGAAGAATTGGCGCTATTAAAAATGGTGATTCAATCATTGGTAACAGAACTGCAGTTAAAGTTGTTAAAAATAAAATGGCACCTCCATTTGCAAGAATTGAATTTGACCTTATGTATGGTGAAGGTATTTCTGCAGAAGGTGATGTTTTAGATTTAGCAGTACAACATGAGCTTGTTGAAAAGTCGGGCGCTTGGTACAGCATTGATGGCGAAAGAATGGGCCAAGGCCGTGATAACGCTAAGCAGTTCTTAAAAGAAAATGCACCACTTATGCAAGAGCTAAGAGTTAAAGTTTTAGAGCTTTCAGGCATTGGTAAAAAAGCAGAAGCAGCTGATGATAAGGGTGAAAAAACAATGATGGCAGCTAAAGAAGAAGCGGCTCCAGTTAAAGCACCAAAGGCTGCGGCTAAAGCGGCAACAAAAGCTACTAAAAAGTAATTAGTATTTTAAATAATAAAAAAGCGTAGATTTTTATCTACGCTTTTTTTGTGTCTAAAATAGCTGGCAGGTGGAAGGTGTTACTAATCGTAACTGTTTTGGTGACCGCTTGCCTGCTCACCACTGCGTGGTCGAGCTCTTATTTTAGAGCTCTTGCGCAGGCACTGACTTGGCTATTGTTACTTTCGCCACTTGTTTTGCTATTAATGCTAACAAGCTTATCAACATTAAATGTATCTTTAGCAGCTATAGCTATTTCTTGAGATAGCTCTACTTCGGCAATGGCTTCAGACTTCTCTGAGGCAATAATGCTGTCGATATTAGCTACAGTATTAGGTTTTAAATTTTCAGCTTTTATTTCTAGGAGTGTGCCTCGGCTTTTAACTCTTGCTACTTTCGTTTTTTTAGCTTCAGTGACAGCGTTTTCTGCTGCTTCAATTTCAGAAGACAGGCTAGATGCGGCCTCTAAATAGCCCGCATCAGACTCTACTAAAACTGTATTGTCGCTATAGAAATTATTAAGATCAGTTTTGTTAAGAGTCCCTTGCTCTGCAAGTTGTCGACCCATGACTATAAAAGCCTTATTGTTAACAGTAAGGGCTTCTCTTGCTAGGTAAGCGCCTTCGCTAATAAGAGCATCAACTTCTTTTTGGAATATTTTTTTCTTTTTCTTACTTAATTTTTCATAAAATGTATCCATAGTTTCTTCTGGGCCAACAGCAGACGTACCAAAAACTTCAGAAAGCCCCCATTTAGCTACAGCTTTTTTTGCTATCTCTGTAGCACGTAACATATCGTTAGATTTTCCAGCAGTATGTCGGGCGCCTTTTGTAACTATGCTCTCTGCAATATAGCCAGCTGTTAAAACAGCAATTCTTCTTACAGCATATTCTCTTGTCATTTCTGGTTGGTATTTTTGTTGGCTTCTTGCTACCCCAAGGTAATGTACAATTCTTCCACCAATATTATCCACACCTGGTATAACTGTTATCTCTTGGCCTTCGTAATCAAAGCCAAGTAATACTTTTCTAACAAGCTCATGTCCGGTTTCATGGTAAGCCGTTATTATTTGATTAGTTTCTCTTATTTTAGAGTCTAATGGGCGTTTTTTTCCGTCGAGCTTTAAAACTAATGGCTCTTTGCTGTCGCCTACAAATACTGCAATATCATAAGAAAAATCTAAATTTCCATTAGGCATAATTTTTGGTTCTGTAGTTAAGGTTTTTAAAGTGACTGTCTCGCCAGTGGGTATGCCATTTCTAATAAGTAAGCTTCTGAGCTTAGTTTCTAATGACTCTTTTACAAATTTATCTACAGAAGCCCCTTGCTCATCTATAACAAAGCCAGCGCGTTCTATAATTTCGTAAAAGTTTGTTAAATCTTGTGCTGATGACATTTGTAGGTTCCAGCTTTTTTTACCATTACCAGTTTTTGATAAAGACCTAAATGCATCTTCTAATTTTAACTGAGTCACTTGCCTTAAAGATTTATAAGAGAGTGGGCCAAAAAAGAATATATTTCTTTCGCCAACACGGTTTAAGAATGCATCACTAAAAAACTTTTCTAGTATGCCACGTCTTGAACCAGCGTTATTCATAAAAACTTCATAGGCGCGATTCATGGCCGCTAGTTTTTGGTTGTCTGGAATATCTTTAGGGATTTCATTGTAGATTTCTTCGCCGGCATTACCAGTCATAATAATATCAACACCGGCCATGCTTCGCTCTTTGCCATCAGAAAATGTTGTTACTATGGGTTGCCTTAATACATCGTATAAAGCTTTTAAGATGTCTGGGTGAGTGTTGGCTACTTCATCAAAAATAAAAGTAATTTTTCCACCGGCTCTGTCATACTCCTGCATAAATGTAGAGGGGACTGAGCGTCCATTGTGATCTTTATTGCCTAAAATCTCTTTATTGAGAGCATCTTTCGAGCTAATTTGTCCAAAATCAATAGTAACCACTTTAGACTTATCGCCATGTTTTAATTTACCGTAAGTTTCTGCTAAATAAGTTTTGCCTGTAGAGGATTTCCCTAAAAACATCATGACATTAGCTTTTTTGCCATTTTTGTATTCGTCTTCGATTTTTTCATTTAGTTTTTCTTCAGTCTCTAGAGCCACTTCAATAAGTTGTGGAGTAATATGAGAAACACCAAAAACTTTTTTGTTAATTTCTTCTTCTAAAGCTAAAATTTCTTTTACTTTTTCTTGAGAGAGAGGCTCACGTAATTTGTCTTTTTGTGTTGAAGGCAGATCAAGTAAGACTTCTGTTCTGTCTTCTCCAGAAGTAACAATAACTTTAAGACTTGTAGTTAAATCATTATTTTTTACGTACTCTAAAGCCCAGGTTGTTTTTGATGTAGGGATTTCTAGGTCTTCAGTGTCGATAGCTTTTGTTAAGGGGTTTTGAATAAAATCAATAATTTTTTGTTCGACAAAGCGTATGCCATCCTCAGATGAGAAATCATAATCAACTAGAAAATCATGTACATTAGCAGAGAAATCAAAAGATATGTTTGAAAGCATGCCTCTAGAAAATGATTTTTCTAATGATGTAGTGATTTTTGCTGCAATTTTTTTCATATTTTCTGGTGAATGAGGCCTCATTAAAATTATATTTGGGAATCTGTTAAGGAGCTCTTCTGATATGCCCATTGGTTTTTCACTTGTACCTGTACCGTTTTGCCTAGAAAGAGATTGCTTTTTGATTTCTTTATTGTCGTGCGCAGTTTCCCATTTTTTAATTCTGTCTTTATAGCTTAGAGGTGCTCCCACTCGATTTCCGTCGATATCTCTGGCAGACAAAAGTTCTATCCCGTCATTTGTTGCTATAACAAAGTTAACAGGAACATAAAGCTTACTGACGCCACCGCTAGGGTTATTAACTGTGAAATAGCCATCTTTTTGTAATACTAATTTAAATACAGTGTCCTTCATGTCCTTAGTCCAATTATGAAATTCATTAACAAAGACTACCGCTTCATGGGGCGCATATGTTCCTTCTTGAATAGCTTGCCCAGGCTTCCAGTTTTCATTTTCTACAATATGGTAGTCAAAGCCAGATCGTGTTTCTTGAGCTTCAATCTCGTAGCGGCCTCCGGAGTGCATAACTAAAAATTCTAAAAACGGTGGCAGGTCGCCAGAGCCTAAGTACCCCGTCGAAGAACCAAATATTTTGGATAAGTCTTGGTCTTTTGTCATCGGATCAAGAGTAAACATATGATCTTTGTAGGCACCAACGCGATCGTGTATAGCATCAGTTAAAGCGATTGCTGCTGTGTCTTTTCCAGAGCCTGGCTCGCCCAAAAGGACAATAGCATTTGCTTGTTCTTGCCCTTTAAGTAAAGCGCTTCTTCTCATAGAGGTTAAGCTTTCTACAGTTTCTGGCTGACCTAAGAGCTGTTCGTTAATAATTTTTTTGAAGCTGTCCATGGATTTTTTTAGCTGCTCATAGTTTTTAGGAGATCTTTTAGAGATAGAGCTTAAAAAATCTTTTCTCTGTCTTTCTTTAACAATGCGCTCGCTAGTTGTGACAATTATATTATTAATTTTTTGAATACGGCTTTGAGTCGGCTTGTCACCAGGGAATGCGCCATCTTTAGAGGTAATATCGTAAATAATTCTTTTAAGGTTATTATAATTTATTGTAGATAGGTTTGTGTGTAGTTCTTTTGTTTTCTCTTTAGATGTATTTAAGGCATTTGATAGGTGAGACTCAAGCCCGCTCTTGGCAAGCTCATAATTGGGAGTGCTTAATTTAGCTATAAGGTATTGGTAGTCACTAGTGAAAGCACTAGATGCAATATGACTTAAGCGTGCTAAAACTTTCAGAGCATTATTGATTGCTTGGTTTCTATGAGCATTAGAGCGTGTTTGGCTTGAGCCGCTTTTGGGCGGAGTGGATTGCTCTATGTAGAATTCAAGTAGAATAAACATAAATACAATAGACTCATAAGTAGGTTTCTTGGCAGCTACAAATGTTTGTTTATCAATTAGGTCAGGGTCCATTGTCCATTCTGCATCTCCACCTACTGTCCACGTGGCTCCTTGGGCTTTTGCGGTGGTGGTGGGCGTATTGTACATTGAGTTATTTATAGCTTGAATAAATTCCTTTAAGTCTCCAGGGCTAACAACTAAAGATGTATTTTCATCGTCATTAGCAAAAGTTGCAAAGCTTAATGATAAAATCAAAAGCGTAGCTAATAGGTTTTTTAATATAGTCATAGCGGTCCCCTAAATATATAGAGGTAATTAGTACCAAAATGGGTCTTTTATATATATAGAAATAAATACTACGTTTTTGGTAAATATTATAAAAAATGAGTAGCTAGATTTCTTTCACTTTTCTAACTGCAAGTAATTGGTATTTTGAGAATAAGCTGTGTGATTACATGGTTAAAAAGCATATAATTTTTATAAATGTTAAGTGGTTCCACTTTGTATTATTTTATCGTTCTATAAGCAAAACTTATAGAATTTTTAACAAAATCTTTTGGGTAGGTGCTATAGGTGCTCAAAAACAGAAGTAATAGGGCCAGACTTATAAAAGGCATTATTCGACATAGAGGGGGTTAGGCTTTCTGCGAAGTGAAAAGTCTTGGAGGTGCCAAACTTAAAATTAACTTTATATTTATCTAAAACATCTTTTTGTAAGGATGTTAAAAGTTTTTTTTCGCCAGCCCAATAGCTGTGATTGTTAGTTGAGGGTAGTTTTATTAAGTCGTAGTTTTTTAAAAATGAATCAACTTGTGTATTTGGAGTAAACTCTACTACACAGTCCCAAGCTGTCATTATTTGTGCCTTTGGGTTTGATGTCTGAATAAATGTATTTTCATTAGGGTTATCTGCAGAGCCTATATAGTAGCTTTGGTTGCTGTTGTGAGCTTGTTCTGCAGCTTTGTAATGGCAAAGTTTAGCACCCCAAAGAGTGATCTCTTTAAGCTGCTCTGTTGATATTAAATTTATTTTTTTTGCATCAATATTTTGTGCTGGGTCTTTGTCATAAACGCCATCAACATCTTTTAAGATAAAACAATTATCAGTTTTAAAATAATTAGCTAAGGCCAGGGCTGTAGTGTCAGAGCCACCACGACCTAATGTGGTTATATCTTTGCTTGTGGGGTCAACGCCCTGGAACCCAGCAATCACAATGATTTTATTTTTTTTAAGTTCGTCTTCAACACGTATTGGTTTTATTTCTTTAATATAAGATGTGCTATGAGATCCATGCGTAAGTATTCCAGCTTGGCTGCCGGTAAAACTAATGGCATCGCAACCTTCTTCTTGAAGGGCTATTGTCATCAAAGCCATAGAGATTCGCTCACCGGAAGTTAATAAAACATCAAGCTCTCGGGTTGTGGGTTTATCTGAAATTTGATTGGCAAGACTGTAAAGATTATCTGTTGTGTCGCCCATGGCACTAACAACAACAATAACTTTATGGCCTTGTTGGTAAAGGCTAGAAATGTATTTAGCTCTTTTTTTTATAAGGCTTGGTGTGGCAATAGTTTTACCACCATATTTTAAGACATAAAGCTTACTCATAAATGTATTTAATATTAAAAGAGAGGTTTAATCACGAAGAAACGAGTCATTTCTTCGTGAGGAGTCATTGTCTTAGTTATAGCACTCTACATCGCCTTCACCTGTTACAAAAAACATGATGGCTTGTTGATCTTTGTTGAGCGTGCCGACAGCCCACTTAATAGCGACTTCCATGCCAGCTATAGGGTCATCAATTGTATTCATATTAATGGGTTCCATAATTTCTACTCGTGCATTTAAATTATGCCCCCATGAGACACTTACTTTTTCTGGAATAACAGCGACGTTAGTAAGATACTGGCCTTTTTCTTGAAATTGGCCACCGTAAGTGTAAATAAACCGGCCAGTAAGTTTAATTACTGTAAACCCCCATCCATTTTTATAGGCCACGCTAAACTTATAGCTTTTTGGTTTTTTCCAGCCAGAAAGCTGATTCCAATGTTTAGCTTCTGTTGGAGTGGCTGTAGCTTTATCTGTTTTAATATCTACAACTGCTTTTTTATCTTGAATGAACTTCCAGGCTTGCTTGCCAAGGTTCACCATATTTGAAGCTGTTGATTTTTTATTAGATGAAGTTTTTTTGTTGGCAGTGAGCGCACGTGTGCTGGCATTATTGGGTTTAGTGCTGAGTGCAATTAAAGTGCTGCTATATTTTTTGCAATTCGATAGATTTTTATTTTTTGCACAATCTTCTAACTTTTGTTTTCTCTTAATGTCTTGAAAAAGTTCGTTTATATTCTCTTCTTCAATTATAATTGTGGGCTTTTTATCAAGCTCAAAATACTTTGAGTCTTGTGAGCCGTAACTCCAAGAGCTAGTTGTTAATATCATCCCTAAAATAATTATCTTTTTTAACATTTGTCCCCCTATGACTGTTAAAATGACCGTTTTACTTGGTGAGCTGTCCGTGCTTTTGATAACTAAAATTATTTATGTGTTTACTTGATAAGGCCTATCTCCCTTAATCGCTGCTGTAAAAATTCTTCTGCTAAAATTGATGGATACTTGATGGCATCGCCCTCACAACTCGGAATGCATTCCAAAACAGCCTCAGGGTGAGGGTGCATAAAGAATGGCATAGAGTAGCGGCTGTTGTTGGTGCCATCATCTGGGTTAACTACCCTATGAGTTGTAGAAGGTATAAGTTCGTTGGTAATACGAGCTAGCATATCACCAGCATCTACAATGAGATTGTTTTTTTCAGTTTCAACGGGCAGCCATTTTCCGTCGCGATCTAAAAGCTCTAAGCCAGAAGAAGAGGCACTCACTAATATAGTAATTAAGTTGATGTCTTCATGGGCGGCAGCTCTCACGCACCTTGGGTCCACATTGTCAGGGATTGGTGGATAGTGGAGTAATCTTAAAATAGAATTTCCGCCGGTCACCATTTTATCAAAGTAATTAGCGGGTAAATCTAAAGGCTTAGTAATGGCTTGAAGTAAAATCTTTCCGATTTCTTCTAGGGCAGAGTAAAGCTTTAAGTATGTATTTTCAAATTCTGGAACTTCTTTTGGCCAAATGTTTTTTGGAAACTTATCGTAGTAAGAGTCTTCTGGAGAAAGCTCGTTACCTACATGCCAAAATTCTTTAAGGTCAGAAACTTCGCTATCTTTTGCATGCTCAGTACCAAAAGGTGTGTACCCTCTTTGGCTGTCAGAGGCATAAACCTCTTTTTTCTCAGTTGGTAAGCTAAAGAAAGATTGGCTATGTGTATAGGCTTCATCTAATAGGTCTGTACTTACAGGATGGTCTTTTAAAATAATAAAGCCGTAATACTTAAAACCATTAAATAGCTGGTCGATAAATTCAGATTTTTCAGCAGGCGACCCGTAAAGGTAAGATTTTAGGCTTAGCTCGGGAACTTTTGTGTACTTTGCATCAGACATTTTTGGTCCTCCTCAATGATAAATTGGCTGGTTCTTTTTTATAGCTATTGTAATAGTTACAGCTGGTCAATGGTCCAGGAGTTTCCTTAATCAAATTAAGGGCTTACATCTGCTAAAATTTTTAATAGATCAAAAAATATGAAATAATTACAGTAACTTACAGACCTTAAATTCAATATGAGTTTTTGATTTGAATATTAAAAAGGAGCTAATTTATGGACTGGGTCAAAGAAATAGCAGTTCAATACGCTTAGAAATAGTTTTGCAGGTAGTGTTGGTGTAACTTAAGCCTAATGAGCAAGAGACATGTTATTGGAACCGTAAAAAGACACCCTGATGGGTTTGGCTTCTTATCGCCAGAAGACACAGAGTTTCCTGATGTTTATATCCCCAGAAAATTTATGCGTGGGATTATGTCGGGAGACAAGGTTAAAGTGGAAGCTTTTCCTGAGTCTCGTGGTAAGGACCGTTGGCGCGGTGAAATCACAGAGGTCATTAGCCGCGAAGTCACTGAGGTAATAGGACAGTTTCATTCTTTGAGCGGTAAAAAAGGCTTACTTTTAGATAATAACTTTGCTTGGGGTGATGACCTTACGGTGAACACCAGTGCGACTGATAAAAAAATTGGCAAAGGAGACTGGGTAAAAGTTAAAATTAAAACTTACCCTGGGAGCAAAAAAGGCTTTACTGGTGATTTTGTTGAAATTGTAGGTAACATTGTAGACCCTCACTTAGATACTATGCGAGTTCTATTTGGCCATAAAGTCCCTATGGAATTTAACCCAAAAACTTTAAAAGAAGTTGAGGGACTGCCTGAAAAAATTGATCCAAAGAAACATACAGGCCGTAGAGATTTACAAAAATTACCTTTCATTACTATTGATGGAGCTACGGCAAAAGACTTTGATGATGCTGTTTGTGTAAAGGCACTGGACAGTGGCTATAAGCTTTATGTTGCTATTGCTGATGTCAGCCACTACGTGAAGCATGGTACTTCTTTAGAAGAAGACGCCTATGAGCGCGGTAATAGTACTTACCTTCCTAACTTTGTGGTGCCGATGCTTCCAAAAGTTTTAAGTGATGGTTTGTGTTCTTTAAATCCAAAAACGCCTAGGCTTGCCATGGTTGCAGAGATAGATTTTGACTTATTTGGTAGAAAAACAAAATCTGATTTTTATGAAGCTATTATTTATAGCCATGCTCGTGTGACTTACGGTGAAGCTCAGGAAGTTTTAGATGGTAGTACTCCTGAAGAACTTAAAGAAAGGGCTTCAGATATCTTAGTAGCTAAAGAGCTTGCAGATATTTTGATGAAAAAGCGCTTCAATGAAGGCGCAATAGATTTAGACATTGGTGAAACGGAAATTGTACTTGATGAAACAGGCGAGCCTTTAGACGTTATTAAGAGTGAACGTTTGTTTGCCCATAGGCTTATTGAAGAAATGATGTTGGCTGCTAATGTGGCTGTTGCTGAGTTTATTAGCTCTAAAAATACAGAAGTTTTATACAGAGTCCATGATGAGCCATCGGGTGATGGAATTGCTTTTTTGCAAACTTTTGCTCATAACGCAGGGCTTTTAAAAAGTGGTAAAGGTAGCGCCACTAATCTTAATGAAAAGATTGCGACTATCTTAAAAGAAGCTTATAAGTCGGACGCTAAAACAGTGATTAACATGCTGACCCTTAGGTCTATGTCGCAGGCTAAATACAGCCCAGATAATGTTGGTCATTTTGGTTTAGGTTTTGATAATTATGCTCACTTTACTTCACCAATTAGAAGGTATCCTGATTTAGTAGTGCATAGAGTTTTAAAGTCTTTAATTTATAAAGACAGAAGGCATTACAAGTACACTATTGATGACCTTACAAGTGCGGGGGTTCACTGTAGTGCAACCGAACAGCGCTCAACAAAGGCTGAGCGCGAAATAAAGTCCATTAAAAAAGCTAGATTTATGAAGCGTCATATTGGTAAAGAATTTGAAGGCGCCATTAGCTCTATAGCTAAGTTTGGTGTTTTTGTATTACTGAGTGAATTTGATGTTGATGGGCTCATTAAGTTAGAGCAGCTTGAAGGTGGGCCTTTTCAGTACGATGCAGAAAAATTATGCCTACGTGGAAAGAAAAAAAATTATAATCTAGGTGATAAATTTAAAATTAAAGTAGCTGCTGTAGATATAGATGCTGGTCAAATCGATTTTGTAGCTGCAGGAACTTACTTGCCTCCAACTCCTGGCTATAGTTACAGAAAAAAAAGAAAAGCAGGGGATTCTAAAAAGAGTAGTAAAGAATCAGAAAAAAAAGGAAAGAAAAAGTTTTCAAAAAGCTTTAAGCCAGGCAAGAAGAAAGAAGATCGCCATTCTTCAGGGAAAAAATCCAAAAAGAAAAATAAAAAATCTTCAGGTAAAAAGGGTGGGCTTGCATTAAAAGTTCGTGGTCTTATTTCTCCAAAAAAGAAGAAAAACTCATAGTAAAGAGCCTAATTCGCTGAAAGTGCTTCTAGATAAGGCTTTGCTGGCCTTTGGTGGTTTGTAATTTTCCCTATTTTATTTTATTTTATTTGTGGTCCCTGATTTTAGGGCCAATATTAAGGAGTATAATTATGACAGAATTAATCGGACAAATCGTTTCTCAATTAGGTGTTAATGAAGAGCAAGCTCAAGGTGGAGCAGGTGCTTTATTTAAAATTGCTCAAGAAAAACTAGGTGCAGACCAGTTTTCTCAACTATCAGGTGCTATGCCTGGTTTAACTGACCTTATTGGTAAAGCTCCACAAGCTGAAGCTGGAGCCGCTGGTGGTCTTGCTGGAATGGCAGCATCTGCTTTAGGCGCTATGGGCGGAGGCGGAGCTTTAGGTAAGCTTGGTACTTTAGCTGCAGCAGCAGGTTCTTTTAAATCTTTAGGTTTAGACGCTGGTATGGTTACTAAATTTGCACCAATCGTAATGAACTTTGCACAAACTCAAGGTGGGGATGTTGTTAAGGAAATGCTTGGTAAAGTAATGAACGAAGGATAAGAATTTATTTAGATTCTTATTTAAAAGCCTGGTTTTATAACCGGGCTTTTTTATGTCTAAAAAACGGGTTAGACTATGGTTAACAAAACAAAGGAACTACAATGTCAGCAGATATCTACGAAAAATTAGGTCTATTTTATCTTGGTAAAAATATGCAAGAGGGTGAGATCCAAAAAGACGACTATACGCTTTATAAATCTAAAGATTTAACCACGCATGCTGTTTGTGTCGGTATGACCGGTAGTGGGAAAACGGGGCTTTGCTTGTCGCTATTAGAAGAGGCTGCAATTGATGGAATCCCTATTATTGCAATAGACCCTAAGGGTGACATAGGTAACTTGGCTTTAACTTTTGATAATTTAAATGCTGAAAACTTTAAACCATGGGTAGATGCTGATGAGGCTGAAAGAAATGACTGTAGTGTAGACAGATGGGCTGTTAAAGAGGCTGAAAAATGGAAAGAAGGCATTGAGTCTTGGGGCCAATCAGAAGAAAGATTAAAAACATTAAATAAAAAAGTAGATGTAAAAATATACACTCCGGGGAGTGAAGCTGGCTTAGGCGTTCAAGTGCTAAAGTCTTTTAACGCGCCTGAGGCAGAAATAAGAAATAACCACGAAGCTTTTGCAGAAAAAATAGAAACGACGGTAAGTGCACTTTTGGGTTTACTGGGAGATACTAAAAATGCAGTAGAAAGTAATGATCATGTGTTTTTGTCACATCTATTAATGCACCATTGGCATAATGGTGAAAATTTAAATTTAAAAACAATGATTCGCTTAATTTTAAAGCCTGAATTTAAAGAAATTGGCGCCATGGACTTAGAG
Source organism: Bdellovibrionales bacterium (assembly GCA_023299885.1). GTDB lineage: Bacteria > Bdellovibrionota > Bdellovibrionia > Bdellovibrionales > UBA1609 > JALZUS01. Next base: position 25,310 of record JALZUS010000064.1, read on the forward strand.
TCGTTCTTTGGCCAAAAGGATCGTGAAAAATTAGCTTTAAAATTAAATAGATTGCTGGCTTCACCAAAATTTTCTTTGTGGTTAAAGGGTGTACCTATGGATGTAGGTAGCTTCTTAACAGGTAAAAATGGCAAAGCACAAGTTTCTGTATTTTCTATTTCGCATTTATCAGAAAGCGAAAGGCAGTTTTTTGTTAGCTTATTGTTAAATGAAATAGTCTCTTGGGTGAGAAAGCAGCCGGGGACATCAAGCCTTCGTGCTCTTTTATATATGGATGAAATTTACGGGTACTTTCCACCAACAGCAAACCCTCCTACTAAAAAACCAATGATGACTTTGTTAAAACAAGCGCGAGCTCATGGTTTTGGTGTAGTACTTGCTACGCAAAACCCGGTGGATTTAGATTATAAAGGGTTATCAAATACAGGCACCTGGTTTATTGGAAGGCTTCAGACAGATAAAGATAGAGAAAAGGTGACTCAAGCTATTGGCAAGGGCCCTTGGACAAAGCAAGTTGCTAATTTAAAAAAGAGATGTTTTTTAATGTACTCAGCTAAAAAATCTGGGGCGCAGTTGTTTCATACAAGATGGGCTTTATCATACTTGCGTGGGCCGCTAGCTTCTAAAGAGATTTCAACAGTTATGGCTGATTATAAAGCCACACAAGTAGATACAGTTAAGGAGACAGCAGCAGCTCCTATTAAAGAAATAAGCACAAAGCCTGTAATTCATGTAGATGAAAAATTTGTATTTCCAGACTCTGGAGAAGTGACTGCTGAAACAGAGTGGGCTCCTACATTAATGGCTCATGTGAAAATTCACTATGTATCGGCTAAAAATAAAGTAGATAGCTGGGTGAGCCAGTGGTACACAGTGCCAGCAAATACAAAAGCTTCTGAATTTGAATTTAGTAAAATGGAGAAGTTAAGCCTAGAAGACTACGAAATAGTTTCTGAGTCGGGCGGTGGTAAGTATGTTGAGATGAGCTCAGAGCTTGCGGCTCAAAAGGCGGAAAAAGCCTGGAACAAAGAAATAAAGCAAGAGGTTTACTCAACTCAAAAACTTGAGCTTTTTTCATGTAAAGAGTTAAAACTTGCCTCTATGCCTGGTGAAAGCGAAGAAGCTTTTAGGTCGCGCATCAAGCATGACCTCAGAGAGAAGCGTGATGAAGCCACTGAAAAAGTCACAAAAAAATACGAAAAGAAAATTACAACTCAAGAAGAGCGCATGAGAAAAGCTGAAGAAAAAATAGGTTATGAAAAAACACAAATGAAGCAGCAAGCGGCCAGCACAGCGATGTCTGTGGGTATTGCAGTGCTAGGTGCTTTCATGGGTGGAAAAAGAGGCGCAATGACTAAGGCGGGTACTGCTCTTAGGGGCGCCGGCCGTGTAGGCAAAGAAAAAGGCGATATTGGCCGTGCGGAAAGAGATTTAGCTGCTAAAGCCGAGGCATTGGATGAGTTGCAAAAAGACTTAGAGCTTGAGCTTAACGAAATTGCTGATGACTATAATGCTGACGAGTTTGAGCTAGATCGTGTTGAAATTTCACCAAGAAAATCAGACTTGGAAATAGAAGACATTAATTGGCTTTGGATGAGTGAATAAAAAAAAGAGGCTTAGTTTCCTAAGCCTCTTTTAAAGATTGAAAATTAAACTGAATTAGAACTGTTTAGCTAGCTCTACAAATGTTCTTACGATAGCACCTGTTGCAGACTTAGGCTGCGTGTAGCTTAAGCGCTCTGCTGTATTCCAGGCTGTACCGGCAATATCAAAGTGAGCCCAAGGGATATCTTTATCAACAAATTCAGATAAAAAGCCTGCAGCTGTAGAGCTTCCAGCGCCCCTGTGGTTTGAAATATTTTGTAAGTCAGCATGTACGCCCTTCATGTCGTTAACATGCTGGTCTTCTAAAGGCATTGGCCAAACTTTTTCTTGAGAGTTGCCAGCTGCTTTTTGAATTTTAGCTAGTAGTTTTTCATCTCTTGTGAATACACCTGTATGGATGTTAGCTAAGGCCACAACCATGGCTCCTGTTAAAGTTGCAGCATCAACAATAGCTGCTGGTTTTTTTTCTGAAGCATAAGAGAGTGCATCCATTAAAATAAGGCGACCTTCAGCATCGGTATTTAACACTTCAACCGTTTTACCGTTTCTAGCTGTTAAGATATCGCCAGGCTTGTTAGCCATTGGGCCCAACATATTTTCTGTAGATGGTACGTAACCAACTGCATTCACTTTAAGTTTTAATTTAGCAATAGCCATCATTGTGCCAATAACATTGGCGCCGCCACACATGTCGTATTTCATTTCATGCATTCCAGAGGAAGGCTTAATGCTAATGCCGCCGGCATCAAAAGTAAGGCCTTTGCCTACAAAGCAGATTGGTTTTTTGCTTGCAGCTGCACCTTTGTATTCCATGATAATAAAGCGAGGGTCTGTGCCGCCACCAAGGTTTACACCATAAAGACCGCCAAATTTTTCTTTTTTAATTCTGGCTTTATCCCAAACAGTTACTTTAAGTTTTGTGCCTTTAGCTTTTTTAATAGTTTCTTTAGCTAAGTGGTCTGGGGTCATTAAGTTACCAGGTACATCACCAAGATATCTAGAAAACTGAACGCAATCCGCTAAAATCTCACCTTCGTCGAAAGCCTTTTTCTCAGCTACAGAAACTTTTGTTGTCTGAATGTTTACTGACATATTGTCTTCATTTTTTTTAGTTTTAAATTTATGCATTGTATAGCTTGCTAAATGTAAACCTTCAGTTAATCCTTGAGTCGCTTCAGCTGTAGTAACTTCTGATTTTGGTAATGCATCAAGCTCAGTGTATACGCTTTTAATTTTTTCTGTTTTTAATTTTTTATAAGCATTGGCTGCAGCATCTCTATATGATTCTGTTGTTAATTCTTTTGCGTCGCCTAAGCCAACAAAAAGACAGTTTTCAGAATGAAACATAATACTTGATTTTTTAGCTCCAGAAAAAAGCTCATTTTTGTGAGCGCTGTTAATTAAAGATTTTTCGTCTGTAGTTAATTTTTTTGTATCAAGGCTTTTGCCGGACTTAGTGACAAAAATAATTTTCGCACCTTTATGTTTAGATTTTTTTGTTAATGTAATTTTCATAGATGACTCCTGATTGATGTTAAATAATTTAAAATATCTTAAACTTTTAGCATACAAGCCTGTATTTGCCTATTTTTCGGTGAGTTGTGAACAATTAATCTGTGTTCATCTCTTTGTTTTAAAAATCTTTCTTAATTTGACTATATTTTGATCGTAATTCTAGACCTCCGTAGAAGGACAAATAGTTAAGTTCATTGGGGAATATTCCGATTTAAAGCTTGTCATAGAAAAAAATAGACTCATATTAAAGGCATACAGGCCTTAAGTAGTGGGGCTTAGCTAGTGAAAGCTAGCAGAACAAGGAGAGCGTTTTGGCATTAGTACCAGTAGTTATAGAGCAGACACCTCGCGGGGAACGCAGTTACGATATTTATTCAAGATTACTAAAAGACAGGGTGATTATATTAGGATCGCAAGTCACTGATGATGTAGTAAATAGCATTATTGCGCAAATCTTCTTTTTAGAAATGGAAAACCCAGAAAAAGATATTCATTTATATATTAACTCTCCAGGCGGTAGTGTTACTGCTGGATTAGCGCTTTACGATATTATGCAATTTATTAAATGTGATGTAGCCACTTACTGTATGGGTATGGCGGCAAGTATGGGCTCTTTATTGGCTTGTGCAGGTACTAAGGGTAAGCGTTATGTTTTGCCGAACTCTAGGATTATGATTCACCAACCACTTATTGGTGGCGGCGGTATCTCTGGCCAGGCTAGTGATATAGAGATTCATGCAAAAGAAATGATAAATACAAAAAAGAAGTTAACAGAAATTTACGCAGTTCATACAGGGCAATCTATGGAAAAGCTGACAGCAGCAATGGATAGAGATAACTATATGAACGCTCAGACAGCAAAAGATTTTGGTTTAGTAGACCATATTGTTGAGAGTAGAAAAATAAACGGGAAAGCGAGCTAAGTCGATGAGCAATAAAGAAGCAAACTACGGAACACTTTGTTGTAGCTTTTGTGGCAAAGGTCAAAAAGAAGTTAAAAAATTAATTGCTGGACCAGGTGTGTACATTTGTGATGAGTGTATTGATTTATGTAATGACATAATGCTTGAGGAGCGTGAGCGCGAAGAAAGTAAGTCACCTAAAATGAAGGTGCCTAAGCCTATAGAAATAAAAACTCACCTTGATGACTACGTTATTGGTCAGCTTTCAGCAAAAAAAGCATTATCGGTAGCTGTGCACAATCACTACAAAAGAGTGAATGCTAAATCAAAGGTAAAAGACGATGTTGAATTAGCAAAGAGTAACGTACTCCTTATTGGGCCAACAGGATCTGGTAAAACTTATTTAGCGCAAACTATTGCTAGAATTTTAAATGTTCCATTTGCAATGGCAGATGCTACAGCATTAACTGAAGCTGGTTATGTGGGTGAAGATGTGGAAAATGTGATTTTAAGCTTACTACAGGCTGCAGATTACGATGTAGAAAAAGCTGAGAGTGGAGTTATTTATATTGATGAAATCGATAAGATCACTCGTAAGTCTGAAAACCCATCTATTACAAGAGATGTGAGTGGTGAAGGTGTACAGCAGGCTTTATTAAAAATTCTTGAAGGAACTGTAGCTAACTTGCCGCCTAAAGGTGGACGAAAGCATCCACAGCAAGAATTCATAAAAGTAGATACGGGCAATATTTTATTTATTGCTGGTGGTGCATTTGCTGGGCTAGATAAAATAGTTGAAGGCCGACTAACAAGTAAAGCGCTAGGTATTGCCGCTGAAATTAAAGGTGAAAAAGAAAAGAAAGAAGAAGACTATATACTTAATAAAATTGAACCAGATGATTTAGTTAAATTTGGTTTAATTCCAGAGTTTATTGGTAGATTACCAGTGATGGCTGTTTTACAAGAACTAGAGCAATCCACACTAGTTAAAATTCTTCAAGAGCCTAAGAACTCGTTAGTTAAACAGTATCAAAAGCTATTTGGTTTTGAAGATGTTAAGCTCAACTTTACAGAGGGTGCGCTAGACGCTGTAGCTACAGAGGCTACAAGGCGAAAAACAGGTGCTCGTGGCTTAAGAGGTGTTTTAGAAACAGCTATGCTAGACATAATGTTTGATGTGCCATCAATGAATAATGTTGTTGAGTGCACAATAACTAAAGAGGTTATTTTGGATGGGGCTAAGCCAGAACTCGTCTTAGGTGCAAAGAAACCTCGAGAAAAGTCTGAAGACGAAAAGATAGAAACTAAATCAGAAATTGCTTAAGGCTTGTGCGTAAGCATAAGTAATTATTTTAGCAGCCAAAAAAAGCAGCCAATAATGGCTGCTTTTTTATATTCACATTAGACTCAGATAGCCTTAATTTGCGATAGAAATTTGTTAGAGAAAAAACACAGACTAAAGTGTCTGTGTTTTTTTTGGGGTCTGGCGACACAGATTTGAATAGAGAGAATTAAATAAAAAAAATTAACCTTTGGGTTATTAGTTGGAGTCTTATATAATAATTGTAGGGAACAGCCCTAAATGCCATGTAGAAAACACCACAAAGGATAAGCACTATGAGCGATAATAAAAAAGACCAGAATCTTCCTCTTTTACCATTAAGAGATCTAATCGTTTTTCCTCACATGATGATACCTCTCTTTGTAGGTCGAGAAAAAAGTATTAACGCTTTGGAAGAAGCTATGAGTAAGCAAACGGATATTGTTTTAGTAGCTCAAAAAGAAGCTAAAACAAATAGCCCTACTATGGACGATATTTATGAAGTGGGTACGCTTGGTGCCATTATTCAATTACTTAGATTGCCGGATGGGACTGTTAAGGTTTTAGTAGAAGGTAAAAAGAGAGTAAAAATTAAAGATTGCATTGAAGCTGATAAACTTTTTGTTGTTAGTATCGAAGATATCGTTGAAGAGTCTTCAGATGAAAAAGAAGCCTTAGCTCTATTACGCTCAGTGAAAGCAACCTTTGAAGGTTACGTAAAATTAAACAAAAGAATTCCGCCAGAAATCTTAATGAGAGTTTCATCTATAGATGATCCAGCTGAGCTTTCAGACATTGTGGTGGCTCAATTAAATATTAAACTTGAAGACAAACAGGCCATTCTAGAGATGAGTGACCCGGGCGTACGTTTAGAGAAGCTTCTAGAGCTTATGACCGGCGAGATTGAAATTTTAGAAGTAGAGAAAAGAATTCGTGGCCGAGTTAAAAAGCAAATGGAAAAATCTCAAAAGGAATACTACCTTAATGAGCAAATGCAGGCCATTCAAAAAGAACTTGGTGATAAAGATGATTACGGCGCTGAGATAGAAGAGCTTGAAAAGCGCTTAGCTCAAAAGAAATTATCACAAGAAGCTGAGAAAAAAGTTAAAAAAGAAATTAAAAAACTTAAGATGATGTCTCCGATGAGTGCAGAGTCTGCAGTTGTTAGAAACTATATCGATTGGATTTTAGACCTTCCATGGAGTCACTACAGTGCAACATCTACAGATATCGATGAAGCGCAAAAAGTTTTAGATGATGACCACTGGGGTTTAGAAAAAGTTAAAGAAAGAATTATTGAGCATTTAGCAGTTCAATCTCTAACGAATTCGCTTAACGGTCCTATCCTTTGTTTAGTGGGCCCTCCAGGTGTTGGTAAAACATCACTAGCAAAATCTATTGCCAACTCTATGAATCGTGGCTTTGCAAGAATATCACTAGGTGGAGTAAGAGATGAAGCCGAGATTCGTGGTCACAGAAAAACATATGTGGGTGCAATGCCAGGTAAATTAATTCAAGCTATTAAAAAGTGTGAATACGGTAACCCTTTATTGCTATTAGATGAAATTGATAAAATGAGCATGGACTTTAAAGGTGACCCATCAGCTGCTTTACTAGAGGTTTTAGATCCAGAGCAAAATAAAAGTTTTGTAGATCACTACCTAGAAGTAGAATACGATCTTTCTAAGACTATGTTTATTGCGACAGCTAACTCATTACATCCAATCCCAAGGCCTTTATTAGACCGCATGGAAGTGATTTCACTAGATGGGTATATAGAAAAAGAGAAAGTAAATATTGCTAAAAAATATTTAATTCCTAAGCAAATTAAAAAGCATGGTCTTGAAGATTTAAAGGTAACATTCTCTGATACAGCAGTTGTGGATGTTATTCGTTACTACACAAGAGAAGCGGGTGTTCGTGGATTAGAGAGAGAATTTGCGAATGTTTGTCGTAAAGCGGCTAAAGAGATCGTAATGGAAAAGCTTAAAAATAAAGGCAAAAAGAAATCTGCAGTTAAGGCTTATAAGATTACGCCTAAAAAAGTTATTGAACTTTTAGGCCCACATAAACTTAAGCATGGAAAAATTGAAGGCGGAAACGAAATTGGTCTTACAAATGGTATGGCTTGGACATCTGTGGGTGGTGATTTGTTACCAGTAGAAGTTTCTGTGGTTCCAGGTAAGGGTAAGTTTACCATCACTGGCCAGCTTGGTGATGTGATGAGGGAATCATGTGTAGCAGCAATGAGTTATGTAAGATCGCGTGGCCCGCTATTTGGTTTTGATAAAGACTTATATGCAAGCCAAGATGTTCATATTCATGCACCAGAAGGCGCTATACCTAAAGACGGACCGTCAGCAGGTATCACGATTACTACAAGTATTGTTTCAGCCATTACAAAAATTCCTGTAAAAAAGAATGTGGCTATGACAGGAGAAGTAACGCTAAGGGGCCGAGTGCTGGCTATTGGTGGTCTTAAAGAAAAAGTGATCGCTGCACACAGAGGTGGCATTAAAACAATCATTTGTCCTAAGGAAAATGAAAAAGACGTTAAGGATATTCCTGAAGAAGTATTAAAAGACTTGAAAGTGATTTTTGTGGATCATGTTGACCAGGTGTTAGTAAATGCTTTGGATATTAAAGACGCAAAAGAGCTCTTTAAGGTGAGGTCTGATAGATCGATAGGCATTAAAGCAAGATACACTGGTCAGACAACGCACCAGCATCATTAGTGAGCATTACAGTCTAAATAAAAAAAAGAGCTTCAGAAATGAGGCTCTTTTTTTTGTTTAAAATACGGCTTTCTTGCGAGTAAGTATTTCAACCCTTTAAGCCCACCAATCCTCTGAAAGCCGCTTATAATGCGACGCCCGGGCTCCTGTTCGATATAAGATCGAAATATTCTAAAAATTTGACAATGTAATTTCTACACCATAAATACATGACAGACATTTTAAGACAGGGGTGGGATTTGTCTGAGAACTCAACATTAACTATGGGTAGATCTTTTAAGCAGCTCGGTGAGCTGTACTGGGATCGATTAGATTTTGCTCCGGCAATTGATAATTTCGCTAAGGCGGCCACAGTCTTCTACAACGAAGTGGATCTAGATAGCTATCTGGAGTGCCAGCTTCGTCTTTTAAGGATGTTTGCAGAAAAAGATGATCGTGAGCAGGTGCTGCGTATACAGCAAACCTTAGAGCAGCAGTTGTCAGCAGGCAAAATAAAATTCAATGCAATGACATATTATATTTTTAGTCTTTGCTCTTCTTATTTTAACGATAAATTTAAAGCTATGGATTTTATAGAGCGCTCTCTAGAGCTCGCTTTAAAAAGTGATAATAAGGTGGATATCTGTAGAGCTATTTTGGGCCGAAGTTATTTACTGTTTGCTGAAGGAAAAGTAAACGAAGCTTTAAATGAAGTAACAAATTTAAAAGTATTTTTTCAAGTGATTGCGATTCCAAGGATGGAGTTGTCTACTCAAATTTTATTAGCTCGTATTTATCAAAAATTAGGGCAAACGCAAAAAGCTTTAGATACTTTATGGGGCAGTTACGAGTATTTAAATAAGCATAAAAATTTATTTTTATTGGTACACTTATTTTATGCCTTGGGTGTTGTCCATGAGGCTCGTGGTGAAAATGAGTTAGCAAAAACTCACCTTAATATGGCAAAAAGTTTTTGCCCGGTTAATAATTTAAAACATTTTGTAAAGCAAGTAGATGCTAAGCTGACAGAGATGGATCGGGTAGAACAAGAGTCAGACTTTGATATTATTTTTGATACAAATAACCCGGTTATTGTTGAGGCCGAAAGAGGGCAGATTGATTTTAAAAACCAATTTGTCTTGATGGATTTGCTAAGGCTTTTCATAGAGAACCCAGGTGTTGTTTATTCAAAAGAATCATTAGTAAAAGAAGTTTGGGATCAAAATTATGATCCGAGAGTGCATGATAACAAAATTTACGTAACGATAAAGAGGCTTAGAAAACTTATAGAGCCTTTAACGGGAGAGTCTAAATATATTTTTAGATCACGTGAGGGGTACTTCTTTAATAAGCGAGTAAAGGTGTGCCTAAAAAAATAAGCGAATAGAAATAAATTTTAATTAAGGGGATTAGAGTGAAGAAAATATTAATTGGGTTGATGGCATTTTTGTATGTAGGCATAGCCAGTGCTGAGGTTGATTTTAAGATACTAGATACTTTTCCTTGGCCACATGCCGCAAGATGTACTTTAGATAAAGGTTCACTTCTTGGGGGTTGGGAGCTGGAAAACGGTGAATTTATATTTGTAAAAGAATTTAAAAAAATGGACGGCAATAAATTAGTCTCTGTAGAAAAGTATAACACAAGCCTTGAGAGAGTAGCGCGTGGATGGGGTGAGTATACAGATTCTGCAACAGTCCAGGTTGATATGTATGGTATTTTCAAAGAACATTCGATTACAAAAACAAAGGTTGTTTTTGGTTTTTACTCTCCAGTTTCAAATAATGGAAGTGCTTGCCTTGTGAAGACTCCATATCTACTAAGTGTTGATGCTAATGCTACTGCTGAGAACGTAGGCATATCGGGTAGTAATTATTATCAGATGCAAAGGTTTGAAGACTTATCATTGATTCTTAAATAGTAAATGATAGCTTCTGGAAGAATTATTCACACAACCAGATAAATAACTAGACAAGAAGGACCAATTTTTATAATTTGGTCCTTCACCAATTTAGGGGCTTAGCTCAGTTGGTAGAGCGCCACCCTTACAAGGTGGATGTCGTCGGTTCGACCCCGGCAGCCCCTACCATTTTAAACTCAAATTATTTTATAAATATTTCATGAAAATGTCTTTTTCATGCGTCTGTGCCTTTATTGGATGTAACCTCAGTCCAACAATTA
>JALZUS010000065.1 GCA_023299885.1 Bdellovibrionales bacterium
GCCTCGTAAAATACTTTATCTTTTATCTCATTAGGTAAAAAGCTTTGCTTTATGTAACCCTTACCGCTGTCATGAGAATACTTATAATTTTTACCGTAACCGACTTGTTTTGATAACTGTGTTTTAGAAGACCTTAAATCTAAAGGCACCTCGTAATCGCCCCCTTCAGAAACAAACTTTAAGGCCGCCTTGTAAGCCCTATAAGAGCTATTAGATTTAGGGGCACAAGACATATAAACAACAGCTTGCGCCAGTGATATCCCCGCCTCAGGAAGGCCTATAGCTTTTACTGCATCTAAACAAGAGGTTGCTAAAGTGAGGGCTTTTGGGTCAGCGTTACCTATATCTTCAGAAGCTAAAATAATAAGGCGCCTTGCAATAAAGACTGGGTCTTCACCTGCATGAATCATTTTTGCTAAATAGTAAATAGCAGCATCTGGGCTACTGCCTCTAACACTTTTTATAAATGCAGAAATAGCATCGTAATGATGCTCTCCATTTTTATCGTAAGCACTTGGAGGCACCTGTATTATTTGGTTAAAGTCTTCAAAGCTTAAAGGCCAAGTATAAGCTTCACGACTAAGCTCATACAAAGTTACAATGTTTTCAAAATTATTAAGTAACAACCTGGCATCTCCGCCAGAAACCATAGCCATAGCCTCTTGAGCTTTATCAGATAATACTTCTTCTGGCTGATAGTTATAATGCTTTGAAGCCCTACTTATAAGATCTATTAGGTTATTCACAGTATGAGCTTCAAAAACAATAACTCTTGAGCGACTCAATAAAGCTTTATTAATTTCGTAACTGGGGTGCTCTGTTGTGGCGCCAACAAGTATTAAATCGCCACGCTCTGTAAAAGGTAAAAGTACATCTTGTTGGGCTTTATTTAACCTATGGATTTCGTCAATAAAAACTAAGGTTTGTTTTTGGTACATCAGTTTTGTATTTCTCGATTGTAAGCCCACTTCTTTTAATTTTTTAGCGCCTGTGTCTATGGCATTAAGTTCTAAATATTCAAAACTAAACTCCTGGCAAAGCAATTTTGCAAAAGTAGTTTTACCTGTACCTGGCGGGCCCCATATAATTAAATTGGGTAGTTTTTGCTTTTGTTCTATTAGTTTTTTAAGCCAAGGGTTTTTAGCGTAAACTCTTTCAAGCCCTAAGACCTGAGACACAGATGTTGGTCGTAATAGTTCAGCAAGAGGCTTGTCTGTATTTGATACTTGAGTCTCAAAAAGGTCCATTTGTTACAGTTCTTTCTTTTAAACTAGCAGTCTTTTGTCTAGTGTTTACTTTGTAAATCAAGCGCTTTCACCGATAATACTTATATAACAGGAGCCTCTATGTTCAATATATTTTTGCAAGCCTTCAAGCCCATATCTCTCTATTTACTTTCAATGGCTTTAATTTTTAATTTGGCAGGTTGTAGCTCCGAAGAAGATGAGAGCCAAAGGCTTTCAAACTTAGTAACTAGTACAGTTGGCCCCGACAACTCACCTATTATTGTAACTACATTTCCCATTATAAGGACATCTAACGGAGAGCCTGAAGTTGTTGAATTAAGCCCATCCGTGTTCCAAGTCTTTTTTGAAATTAATAACAATACAGATCAATTCTTATTTGTAACCAGCCTTACTGTTTCTGTTGATTTTATAACTAGCGCAGGAGCCTTTGACACGCGATCAAGCATTTTTACAGTAGGTAGCTTAGACACCCCTGATGATGATGATTTTTTGCCAACAACAATCACATTTCCTTTTTCTGATGATTTTAATGCTGGAGACAGCACTGCAGCCATAGAGCCTTTTGATATGGGAAGCTTTAGCGGACCAGGCAGAAATGGTGTTATTTATTTTAGTGACATGCCTACGCCTGAAGATATTGGCACTCCTATTTTTACTTACAATGTTGAAGTAACCTTTAGAGGCTTCTTCTCTGAGACTCAATTTACTGGAGACGCTACAGCTAACTTTACACATAGAAACACTATGACTGCCAGAGCTACTGACTAATAAAAAAAGCCAGTTTAAAAAACTGGCTTTTTTGTTATCTAAACCTAATAACCTTTAAAGTTTATTAGGAATGTTTTGTTGATTTAAAATTCTTGGAGTTAAAAAGATAAGTAGCTCAGATTTATTATTGCTTTTACTTTTACTTTTAAATAACCATCCCAGTACTGGTATTTTTGATATCCCAGGTATGCCCGATGTATTATTAGATGTTAAACCCTGATAAATACCGCCTACAACAGCTGTCTCACCGTTTTTAACAATAACTTTAGTATCAGCACTACTGTCTTGTGAAGACTGAGCATTCCCCGCAGAAGAGCCCTCTCTCGGAAAACTTCTATTAACATTAATGTCCATGATAATACTCTCATCAGCAGTAATTTGCGGAGTCACATCCATTGAAAGACTAAATTCTTGGAAGCTGACCTGCTCTTCTGTAATACCGTCATTATTCACTGTTGTTGTAAAAGGAACCTGTGTGGATTGTTCTATTTTAGCGCTCTCTTTATTAAGAGCAGTAATTCTTGGCGACGATAAAACTCTAGCGACATTGTTTTGCTCTGCCACACCAATTTGCGCACTTAAGTTACCTATAAAATCAAAAACACCAGCCTGTAGGTTTAATAAACCCGCCCCTGGAATATCACCCGGGCCCACTCTCAAACTAGGCGTTAAAGTGCCCGAGCCTAATCCTATTTGATCGCCGCTGGCGGCCCAGTTGATACCAAAAGAGCTTTGAAAATCTTGAGTGGCCTCAATAATTTTACCTTCAATAAGCACCTGCGATGGCGGCACATCTAGCTCTTTAACTATCTGTAAAACCTTTTGAATGCTTTCAGAAGTATCTGTCACTATGAGTGAACTTGTTCTTGCATCAGAAACAATTTTGCCCCTCTTTTCTGTTAAAAATGGAGTCACTTGTGTTACGAGCTCACCTACTTCAGCATAATTAACAGGAATCATTTGAACCTGTAATGGTGCTGACTGCAGCTTTCTTTCAATAATAGCTAAAGCTTTATCTTGCTCAGCCTGTAAACTATCTGTTTTTGCAATCCTAATAACATTACCTTGTCTAATGTATCCAAGCTCTTGAGACCTCATAACTATGACTAAAGCTTGATCCCACGGGACACTTCTTAACTTAACACTAATTTTACCTTCAACATCTCCTGATAAAACAATATTAGTTCCGCTTTCTTCAGATAAGAAATCAATAACTTCTTTAATATCAGCTTCTCTAAACTCTACAGAAATAGGATGTCCGTAAAATTTTTGGTTAGTCATTAAAAACTCTTCCATAGTTCTTGCGCCCAATGCTTGCCCTGAAGCACCAATTCCACTTTGCACAGGCTCATTGTATGTTTCAGCAAAAACAGGCTCATTAACATTACTTGATGAGGCGAAAGAGCTTACACTACCAAAGCTTCCAGGCTTAATAACAATAGAGTTACCCTCTTGTAATACTGATGGCTCAGAGTCAGACTTTACTTGCACAACAATCCTTGCCACTGAAGACCCCGAACCCTGATAAGCATTTAAAGCTCCAAATGCAGCTCCTGAAAAATCCTTCATTACAAAAGGTCTTTTTAGTGAGCTCGGCAACAAGGCATTATCTACTTCTAGTACTAACTGACGTGTGCTTGGATCAAATCGTGATGTATAACTCGCGCTACCATTAGTAGATACGACTACTGAACCACCTTGGCCGTCAGCAAAGTATTCGATATTATTAATTTTAGAAGCAGATGCTGCAGGTGCTTCTGCATATACTTGAGGTGCTTCTGCATAAACCTGAGGCGCTTCATAAACTGGAGCCGGCTGAGAAACCACAGGAGCACTAAAGCTATCGTCCCCAAAGTCATTACTATTAAAATTATCAGATTCTATTGATGGCGCCTCGTCAGTAAAATCATCAAAAGATGCCGTCTCATCTCCAAAGTCATTCCCAGAAAAGTTATCGCTGTCAAAGTCATTACTACCAAAATCGGCATCTGACTCTACACCTTCTTCATCTAAAATATCAGTAAAGGCATCATCACCAATCACCGTAGGGTCAAAAGAAGCTGTCTCTGAGGAGTTCTTTTTTTGTTTTGTACTTTGAGAACAACCTACGCTCACAACAAGTAACAAACATATTAAATACTTCATACTATAACTCCTCACTCTTCTACTTCGAGAGTAATTGTTCTAAATTTTCTTTTTGCATTTCTTCGGGTATCGATAACAGGCTCTACAATCACTAAGCCTCTTTCTTTAATAGCAGCAATATAGCCGTCTCTTTTCCCTACTTCGTCATCTTTATAAACTGTGTGAACTCTTTGGTTAGGGTCCAAAAGCAAAGCTTTAGGCCTTGAGACACCCCACATGATACCAATAACCTGATAATCACTAGCCTCAAAAGACTTTAAAGCCTCTGGAGAAGAGATTCTTACTCCATTAGATTTTTTTTCTGACTTTTTTTCTTCACTCGCCTGCTGTGGAGCTGGAGCTGTAAATGGATCGCGCCTATTATCTGGATCATAGATAAACGCTGTAAAAAAAGAATCTAAATCTTGTGTGATGGCATCAGTATCAACAATATCGCTTTTTTCTTCTTTTTTTTCTATCGTCTTCTCATCAACTTTTTTACCTATGTTTTTTAGCTTCTCTGCAGCCGCTTTTGCCTTATCAAGCTGCTTAAAAACTTCTCCACGGCCAGCGCCCGGCTGATGATCTGCCTTAACATCCTCAACACTGCTCTTTTTATTTTGACTCGCCTCAAGGCTAAACACAGAAGACAGTATTAAAACTGAAAATAAAGCAATAGCTCTCTTTATCATTTAAAATCCTCCCGGAGGAACTTGGCCGTCAAAATCTGGGTCAACATAGCCGCCCTGGCTGCCAGGAAGAAGGCCGCCCTGTTGGTAGCCTGGTAAACCTTGTAAGTATTCATCATCTTCATTTTCATCATCAACTTTATATCTATAAGCAATAAAGTTACCAGAGAAATTGATTGTATCCGTTTGATCGCCGTCATTACCCCTAGATTTTTTTGCAATATCTAAAGAGACAGTTTCTGGATTAATAATCCTGTCAGCTCTTGTTAACTCAGATAAAAATAATAAAATTTGAGAATAACTAGCTTCTAATGAAACCTGTATATTGATTTTCTCTAAAAAATTTTGATTTTTATTTTCGCCATTATTATTACGTGAAAAATTTGTATTAGATCCGCCACTACCTTGTATACTAGAAATATTAGCTCCAACAAACTTTGCACTATTAGAAATTAAACTCATTATATCGGCATCACCTAATTCATAGGGGATATATTTAACAATTTTTTCTAGTTTATCGCCAAGCTCGTCTTCTAAAATTTTATACTTTTTAGCGTTCTCTTCACTTTCAATCGCTTTTTCTAGCTGAAGCTTTAAAATAGCTTGTTTTTTTACAGCTGCTGCAATTTTATTTTGCTGAGCCTGTCCATCTTTATAAACACCCATCCAGTAAAGACCAGCCAACACAGCACTTACAACTATAATTTGTACAGGAGTTATAGATTCAAATTTTTCTTGTATACTCAATCTATCTCCCCCACCGTTGAAACAACTTCAAAATCTTTAACTGTTGTTTTGTTTTGTGTAGCATCTTTTGATTTTTTTAAAATCACACTTGAGAAGTATGGTTTTGCCTGTAGCCCGGCCAACAACTGGTTTAAATCATCATCACTAATTGCAAATCCATTTAGTGTTAACTGGTTTCCCTTATAATCTACTTTTGAAAACCATACTCGTTCAGGAACTAAATCCTGCAGCGAATCGAGTACTTTCACTTTCTTTAAGCGGCTCTTTGAAACCTCTTTGATGGCCGCAACTCTATCCTCTAGCTTTTTCACTTTTTTCTCATGAACCTCAGCAATTTTTACTTGCTGCTTTTTAGCATTAATTTCCTGCTGCATAGAATTGCTTTTCATTTCAACTATTCTAACTTTTTTATCTAGTTCTCCCAGATTGTATCTTTCGTAACCAAAAAGAAGCGCTGGCAAAACAAGTACACCTACAAATTTACCAAATGTTTTTAAGTCTTCAGTTTTAAACTCGGCTTTTGGTGCCGCCATCTTTCCGTTACCCAGCTTTTTTGCTTCTGGTAACTTAGCTTTAGTTTTAAGAAGATTAACTTTAATCATGAGTCACCCAGTTCTCTCATAGCTAATCCTATAGCTACAGCTGAGAAACTTTTAATCTCTTGCAAGTATTGGTTCGTAAAGCTTTTGCCAGCAGGCTTTACCTTAATGAAGGGGTCTAGAAACTCGCAGTCAGCAACTTGAGACAACCTCACATCAAGACCAGGCATAAGTGATCCTCCACCTGCCAAGTAAAGTTTTACTACTTCACTATTTTGATTTGTATTCATGAAAAAATCTAAAGCTGTTGCTAGCTCTTCTAAATAAACTTCATGGCTATTGTTTACAATATGCTCAGCCTGCTCTGGCACCTGTTTATTAGAGGCATAAGCCAACTTCATAGCCTCAGCTTCTGTGAAATTAATCTCCATAGCTGCGGCCAGCTCATTAGTATAAAAATTACCACCAACAGGTAAATCTCTAGAGAATATAACTCGACCGCTCTCTACGACAACAAAATTACTTACTGATGCGCCTACATTAATTAGACCTATTGCACCTGCACTATGCTCACCATAGTTTGCATGAAAACAATTTGCCAAAGCAAATGCGTCTACATCAAAAACTTTTGGCCTAAGCTTAGCCTGAGTAATTACATCGGATGTTTTAAAAATCATGTCATGAACAGCAGCTACCAATAAAATATCCATAGTGCTCGACTCAGGATCTTTACTTGGCAGAATTTCATAATCTAAATTCACTTCATTAATATCATAAGGGATGTATTGCTCTGCTTCCCAGCGAATCTGCTCTGCAATTAATTTTTTATCAATTTTTGGTATCGTTATTGTCTTAACAATAACGCCTGAGCCACTTAAGCCTAAGGCAATGTTTTTATCTTTTATCTTAGACTCTTTTACAAGCTGAGATATAATTGTACCTAGATAATCAGGCTCTACTATCTCGCCGTTTTCAAAACACTTTTCTGGAGTTGGAATCATTCCGAAAGAATTAATAGACCATTTTTTTTTCTTTTTAGACATTTTAACAAGCTTGATTGAGCTCGTACCAATATCTAAACCTAATAATCCTTTACTTCCGAACATTAACGATCAACCCTTCCTTAGGTCCTTAAAAAACTAAAAAGCCTAGTCATATTAAATAAATACAACTCTGCAATAGCTTTCTATACCCTTTAAATTAGACCTAAGGGGCAATTGAAAGTCAATTTATCCACTCTTTGAAAGACCAGTGGCTAAATATGAAAATGAATAATAGGTAGTACTACTAAAGGCCAGGGATAAGTAAACCAAAGTACCAAGAAGCAATCTCTTTGCCTACTAGAGCGTAAGCAATAGCCCCCGCAGCAATATAGGGCCCAAAAGGTATTACTGTTTCTAGCTTTTTTGTTTTTTTAGACATAATAGCAAGACCGACAATGCTACCTACTATAGAGGCGCTAAAAATAACAAAAGGAATAGCCTTCCAACCTAAAACGGCGCCAACCCAAGCTAAAAGCTTTATATCGCCTCCGCCCATGCCATCTTGTTTGCGCAAAACATAGTAGATGTAAGCGACAGCCCAAAGGCCACCACCCCCAACCAGAATACCTAAGAGAGACTCAATAACCGTCCTGTTAGGCATTACAAATGCAAGAGCAAACCCAATAACAATCCCACCTAATGTGAATACATCAGGTAAAATCATATGATCAAAATCTATAAAGCTACATATTACTAAAAAGAAAAAGAAAAGAGCCATTTCTAGAAAAAGCCAAGTCCATCCAAATTTTAAAAAAGCTAACAACGTAAATACGCCAACTAAAAGCTCTACCAGAGGGTATCTCCAGGCTATAGGTGCTTTACATTTTCTGCACTTGGCTTTTAAAAAGATCCAAGCAAATACCGGGATATTGTCATACCATGCAATTTGATTTTTGCATTTAGGGCATCGGCTACGCGACATAAAAAAACTTTCGCCTGCAGGAAGCCTATAAATAACTACATTGGCAAAACTACCAAAACAAAGTCCAATAAAAAATACGTAAAAAGCCTCTAAGAATGCCAATTAAACAAAGTCTCTTTTACTAAGTATTAAGCTAGCCACAGTTATACATAAAAACATCCAACCCCCAGCGTAGATCGTGCTAGAAATAACATATTTTGCACTAATGGTTTCCGAGTAGACAAATAAACTTCTCCAATTGAATTTTTCTAAATCAATAAACCCTGCAGCCATAAAACCACCCACAGACTTTACAAGGGCCGACTCACTTTTACCTATAATAAATCTTAGGTTCTCTACCCAGTGGCCAATTAAAAATAACCCTATGGTAAAGCTCACTACTAAAACAGGCTTAGTAAATGTACTAAAAAACATAGCTATTGCTAATATAACCATAGCCTCTAAAACGATCCCAAAAAGACCTATGCCATACATAAAATTTAATTCAGAACCTAAATTAAGCGCCACAACCGTTAATACAATACCTAAACCTAACATTGTCGTTAAAATAACAAACAAAAGCCCTAAGTACTTACCCATTAAAAATTGAGTTCTACTAATAGGTCGCACCAACAATGTCAGCACAGTTTGTTTATCAATCTCTCTAGCCACCAAGGTGCTTCCCAAGAAAATAGCTATAAAAACTGAGCTAATATGAATAGCTGCAAACCCAAAGTTAACAGATATTCGCTCTTGTTCTGCAAAGCTTAAACTTCCTAAGGCCAGACTCAGACCAATAAGTAGCAATGCAAAAACAAGCAAGCCATATAAAATTCTATCTCTAATAATTTCTTGATATGTATTAACTGCAATAACCCAAATTGATCTCATTTATTTACCTCAAAAATTATAAAATATCTTTTACGAAATAATCTTCTAAACTCACTGAACCATCAAGGCTGTTAAGAAGTTTGCTTGTTTCGCCCTGGTACATCAGAGCCCCTTCTTTTAAAATAACTAGCTCTTTACAAAGCTTTTCCACGTCATTTAATAAGTGGCTACTAAAAAAGATAGCCGTACCCTGAGAAGAAACCTCTAAAATAATGTCTTTCATGGCTTTACGTCCATCAGGATCTAGGCCTGACATTGGCTCATCAAGGACAACAAGCTCTGGTTCATGAATTAAAGCTTGGGCTAGACCTACTTTTTGAAGCATACCTTTTGAATAATCCCTAAGGGCTTTATCGCGTGCGCCCCATAAGCCCATTTTCTTTAATAAGTCATCGGCTCTTGATTTTAATAATTTCTTAGTCATTCCACCTGTTAACGAACCATAAAAAACTAAAAATTCATGACCGGTTAAGTATTGGTAAAAATAAGGACGCTCTGGCAAAAAGCCTAATTTCTTTTTTATATTTGAATTTAAAGCAGGCTCTCCAAAGTAGTTGAATTCACCTTCATCTGGAAAAACCAAACCCAACATACATTTCATTGTTGTTGTTTTGCCAGCACCATTAGCTCCAAGAAATCCAGTTATAGACCCAGCTTTAATACTAAAATCAAAACCTTTAAGCACTAATTGCTTAGGCGAATAAAAATTTTTTTGAAATGATTTCTTTAAACCTTTAACACTAAATACTTCCATAGCTTAAGGGTGCACAAAAATTATTTCTGATGCAACAAAAGCCGAGTAAATCTAAGACCTTAGGTTGATATCAAAAAACAAAATTCCCCTACAAAGGGCTTATAGTCACTAGACCTTTTTGACTATTCTGTAGTGCCAGCAAAAATGAATCTGCAGCATCGCTCTCTGTAATGCATGGCACAGAGTAGTCTATACAGCTTCTTCTAATATCAAAGCTAGCTTCAATAGCTTGGCGTCCAGACGTTGTGTTAATAACCAAACAAATTTCGCCAGAGCGTATTCTGTCTACGCAATTAGGTCGACCTTCATGAACCTTTTTAACTGTTTTGCACTTTATATTATGATCTTCGAGGAAATCAGCTGTCCCTTTGGTGGCGCACAAACTATAACCCATAAAAATAAACTGCTTTGCTAAAGGCAGTAATAAGTCTTTATCTTTATCTCTTAAAGACATAAAGATTTCTCCAGAGGCTGGTAAATCATAATGGCTTGAAATAAAAGATTTCATTAAGGCATCAGCATAATTACTCGCTCTCCCCATACTCTCACCTGTAGACTTCATTTCTGGCCCTAAAATAGAATCAGCCTTTGAAAACTTTTTAAATGGAAAAACAACACCCTTAACTGATACTATCTCCGTATCTTTCCAATCA
This sequence comes from Bdellovibrionales bacterium, assembly GCA_023299885.1. Classification (GTDB taxonomy): domain Bacteria; phylum Bdellovibrionota; class Bdellovibrionia; order Bdellovibrionales; family UBA1609; genus JALZUS01. The sequence continues at coordinate 10,357 of JALZUS010000065.1, forward strand.
TAGTTACTGCCAACAATATTAGACTGTGGCTTTCTAAGTATTGCCTGTACTCCTAAATCTACAAAAGGCTTACTTGTCGCTTTCGCAATAAAAGGCACACTCCTAGAGCTTCTTGGGTTAGCTTCAATCATATAGACTTCGTCATTTTTAATGGCTAGCTGTAAATTAAGAAATCCATAGATATCTAATGTTTCTGCCAACTGCTTACTTAAAGCTTCTATTTTTCTACCAGTAGACTTCTTAAGTCTTTGTGGCGGCAACACTCCCATACTGTCACCGCTATGCACACCCGCGCGCTCTATATGCTCAACAATACCGCCAACCAAAGTCCATCCTTCACCCCTTACAAGGTCAACGTCTACCTCAAGGGCTGATTCTAAAAAGTGCTCCATTTGGCATTTATTTTTTTCACTAATGACATAACCATGTCTTTCAAAATAACTTGCTAAATCATGGTCTGACTCTACAACCTCCATGCGCCTGCCACCCAACACATAACTTGGCCTACATATAATAGGGTAACCAATTTCTTGTGCCTGCACTTGCGCCTCATCATACGTCACAACAGCGGCAGACTCTGGCAGCTTAAAATCTAAAGTTTTACAGATTTCGCTAAAACGCTTTCTGTCTTCTGCCAAATCCATGGCCTCTAAGCTTGAACCCAATATCTTATAACCCTGACTTACAAGGTAAGGCGAAATATTAATAGGAGTTTGTCCACCTAACTGAGCTACAAATCCTTCTGGCTGCGTGTATCTTAAAATTTCTGCAACAGACTCACTAGTAACCGGCTCAAAAAATAAATAATCAGAAGTATCATAATCTGTGGAAACAGTTTCTGGGTTAGAGTTAATCATTACAACAGCATAACCTTCTTTTTGAAACTGCTTTACACTTCGTACACAAGTGTAATCAAACTCAACACCTTGGCCAATCCTATTAGGCCCACTCCCCAATAAGGCCACCACTGGCTTTTTCGACTTTAAATACTCACTCTCTCTAGCGCTCCAATAAGAAGAGTAAAAATAAGGAGTTTCAGACTCAAACTCTCCAGCGCAAGTATCCACCTGCATATAGTCTGGGAAAATCTTATGATCTTCCCTTTGGCTTAATACTTGGATTTCTGCGCAATCTTTTAGGCGAGCTATATGAAAATCACTAAACCCGTATCTTTTAGCTTTAAGCAATAACTTATTAGTCAGCTTATTATTTTTTATAACATTTTCGAGTGCTACTATTTCTGAAATCTGTTCTAGAAACCAATAAGAAATTTTTGTCTTACTGTAAATTTCATCGACACTCATGCCTTCACGAAAAGCTTGTACTAAATATAAAGCTCGCTGGCTATTTGGAATTAATATTTTTTCTTCTTTAAATAAAACTTCTGGAAAAGACTCTTGTGCGCTCTCTAGTGACAAAAAAGCTTTAGAAAATGACTCTTTAAAAGTACGTCCAATACTCATAGCTTCGCCCACACTTTTCATTTGTGTAGAAAGCTCATCAGCAACTCCTTTAAATTTTTCAAAAGCAAACCTAGGAACCTTAGTCACAATATAATCTAGAGCGGGCTCATAGCATGAGGGCGTAGTCTTGGTAATATCATTAGTAATTTCATCAAGATGAAACCCTACAGACAATAACGCTGCAATCTTTGCAATCGGAAACCCTGTGGCCTTACTTGCCAAAGCCGAAGAACGGCTAACTCTAGGGTTCATTTCAATAACAACTCGCTTTTTTGTATCAGGACAAACTGCAAACTGGATATTAGCTCCACCCGTTTGCACACCCACTGCCTCTACAATTTTTTGCGCTTCGTCACGCATATCTTGATACTCTTGGTCCGATAAGGTTTGCTGTGGCGCTACCGTTATGCTGTCGCCTGTATGCACTCCACAAGGGTCAATGTTTTCAATCGAACAAATGACAACAAAAGTACCCGCGGCATCACGCATCACTTCTAGCTCGTACTCTTTCCAACCTAAAATACTTTCTTCAACTAGAACTTCTGATGTAGGGCTTTCATGTAAACCTAAAGAAATCTTTTGTTTGTATTCTTCTAGCGAGTAAGCGATACCTCCGCCGCCACCACCCAAAGTATAATTAGGACGCAGTATTAACGGGAAGCCAAATTGCTTGGCTACCTCCAGTCCTTGATCAAAATTGCGAACCATTACATTTTTTGTCGACTTGGCTCCAACAGAAATTAATAAGTCATTAAATTTTTCACGATCTTCTGCACGCTCAATAATTTCAGCGTCTGCCCCTAACATTTCTACATTGTATTTTTTAAGGATACCTAGCTGATCCAACTGTAAACCTAAATTTAAAGCAGTCTGGCCACCTAAAGTAGGTACTATAGCTTGTGGTTTTTCTTTTTTAATAATTTCTTCTAAATACCTGGGCTCTAAAGGCTCTATATAAACCCTTGTCGCAATCTCTGGGTCTGTCATTATCGTGGCTGGGTTAGAGTTAACTAAAACAACTTCGTAACCCTCTTTCATTAAAGCTTTGCAGGCTTGTGTGCCGGAGTAATCAAACTCACAGGCTTGGCCAATTACAATAGGGCCACTTCCAAGAATAATAATTTTTTTGAGGTCATGTCTTTTTGGCATAGCGCTTACCTCCTTAAGGTCTACAGCTACAAATTAAACTGAGAGTCATCGGCATATATTTTATCAGCCGACAAATGCTTATACTGATTTAATTTATGTCTCATTCTAAAAAGCTTAAATATTAATTTTTTAATTTCAACTTTTTTAAGATCATCATCTTTAATTTTACGGATAGGCTTTATATGCTTGAGTATATACTTTTTCACTTCATCAGGATGGAAGCAAAAAGAGCCAGTAAATTGCATTACTTTTTCGTGCTCTATAACTCTAGCTTCAAAATAATCACCGACATGATACTCTAGAGCCATGTAGTTGTTTTTAATTTTTAATTTTTCTTTTGTAAATAAATCTCTTATTTTAATAATATCTTTTTTTACTTTTAAAAGCTCAAACATACTGTGCCTAGCTGCAGACGCATTTACCAAGAAGTCTTTTTCTTCCCTAAAATGACCATCTTCAGAAGCTAAACCTATAGCTGTGTTTCCAGTTTTTGTATTTTCACTGTATAAAAACCAATCATGAAATTGTCTTGTCTTAGACTCAAAGTTATCAGCATCTTCATCAATAATACCTGCTGCTTTTTCAAACTCACTACGAGCAACTGCTAAATCTTCTATATACTCTTCTTTATTAAAAAAAGTGATGAGCTTAGAATTGACCTGATCAAAATTCATTTAATTTAGCTCGCTCATGAAATAAGTAAAAAGTTCACGCGCCTCATGGGGCCCTGGATGACTTTCAGGATGGTACTGAACACTAAAACATTTTTGTGCCGCTGACTTTAACCCTGCAACAGTATTGTCATTAATATTCCAGTGAGTCACATCTATCCCTTCAGGTAAACTTTTTTGATCAACAGCATACCCATGGTTTTGGCTAGAAACATAAACTTTTTTTAATAGCTCGTCTCTAATAGGATGGTTACTGCCACGATGACCGAACTTAAGCTTATAAGTCTGCCCGCCTAATGCCAAGGCTAATATATGATGGCCCATGCAAATGCCCATAATATAAACTTTACCCAACAAACTCTTTACTGTTTCAACAGTTTTTTGCACATCTTTTGGGTCACCTGGTCCATTAGATAACATAACTCCATCAGGCTTAAAATTCATAATCTCTTGAGCACTCACCCTGCTTGGGAAAACCCCCACTTCAGAGCTTGTATCTAAAAGCTCTCTTACAATATTTTTCTTACAGCCTAAATCAATAACAGCAACACGCGGTCCAGATGTTTTTTTACCTTTTAATATTTGTACGTCTTTAGTTGTTGTTGCATAACACCAGTCTTTATCTTTTTGCTGCTCTTTTATAATTAAAAGCTTAGCCCTAGCTATAGCTTCTTCTTGAGTTTCAGCACTAACCATAGCGCCCCAAACAGTCCCTTTAGATCGCAAAGTTTTAACTAATCTACGAGTATCAACCTCATCCATAGCTGGCACTCCTGATTTTTGAAGTAAATCCTTCCAACCACTTTCTCTCTTTGTGTCCTGAAGCTCTAGGCAAACAAATCCTTTAATCCAAATTTTTTCAGACTCCCAAAACTCTTTACTAACCCCGTAATTACCCTGCATAGGGGCCGTCATAACAACAATTTGCGAGTAGTAAGAAGGGTCTGTTGCAATCTCTTCATAACCTGAGTGTGAAGTATTAAAAACAACCTCACCAGCGCTATCGCCACCTTTAATGCCATGCCACTGGCCTTCAAAAACTTCACCAGATTCTAAAACTAAGTAAGACATTCTTCCCCCAGTACAGCTAATAAAAGAGCGGCCCTAACATAAACACCATTTTCAACCTGCGTCCTCACTAAAGACTGCGGGCTTAATAATACTTCAGGCTCCATATCAACACCCGGAACATAAGGCCCAGGATGCATTACAAATTGATTAGCCCTCATTTGTTTTAAATACTTTGCTCTAAAGCAGTACTTACCCACATACTCTGACTCATCAAAGCTAAAATTAATATGGCGCTCTTTTTGAACTCTTAAAACCATAATAGCGTCACACCAGGCGATAGACTCTTCTATAGTATTTATTCTTTTAAAGCCTTCAACAGTTTCTGAAAGCATAATACCCGGACAACAAACAGCCACTTCAACGCCTAGCTTTTTCATTAAATTAAAATTAGAACGAGCTACCCTACTATGAGCTACATCACCCACAATAACTAACTTTTTACCCTTTAAACTTCCTAAAGCCTCATCAAGAGTGAACGCATCCAATAAAGCTTGTGTGGGATGCAACGACTGCCCTTCACCACCACAAATTACAGGAGTTTTAACAGATCTTAAATACTCACCTAAACCCATGTCTTTATATCGAGCTACAAGCACATCTGGTTTCATAGCGAGCAAAGTTTCAATTGTGTCCTCTAAACTCTCACCTTTTGTTAAACTTGAAGACCCATCATCTGTAAGTAAAAAAGTATTTAACCCAATTTTTTTAGCTGCCACTTCAAAGCTTAAACGAGTGCGAGTACTTGGCTCTAAAAATAAAAGGCCCGCCATTTTATTAGATAAAACCTGTGGAAACATTTGAGTGTTTTTTATTTTTTTAGCTATTTGAAATAGATATTGGATATCACTTATTTTTAAGTTTTCTGTAGTAAATAAAGATTGACCATTTAGTGACATTAAAATTAATAGTAAGAAGCCTTATAAAAAGGGTCAATCAATACCCTCAGTGACTGAGTGCTCAATGGCTTTCAAATCAAATGCTAATGGACTGGCTTAAAAAACCTAGACCATCTTAGCTGTAATGGATCACAAACAGTCCCGCTCAATCTCTCATCACAGCTTAGCCATATAAAACTAGCCTTACCCATTAAATTTTCAAGAGGCACAAAACCCCAAGAACGGCTATCAGCAGAACGGTCCCTATTATCGCCCATTACAAATAAATGACCTTCAGGGACCACTATATCAACAGCATCTCGATATCGATTAAACTTATTAAGTACAGTCACATACTGGCTATTGCCCTCATAATTAAGCTGTATTCTGTCGTAAGCATAATGCAAATCATACTCGTCAATATTAGGAAACCTCTTATTAAAGCTTTCTATGCTTATAGGCTTAAAAGTTGAAAACTCGCCATTAATTTTCATTTGCCCATTAGCAAAATAACTAATTTCATCACCTGGCAAGCCAATCACTCGCTTTACCATAAAGACGCCTTTTTTCTTAATATTTTTAAAAATGACAATGTCTTCACGGCTTGGAACCTTCGGCCCATAGATCCATTTTTTACTAAACGGATAGCGAAGCCCATAAGACCATTTTTTGACAGCCATATGATCGTTAATAAGTAAGGTAGGGATCATGCTGCCTGACGGGATAACAAAAGGCTCAAATAAAACCCATCTAAACGACATAAAAATTATAAGCGCAAAGCCTAATTTAGATAAAGATTTTATAAGTCGCTCTAATTCAGACATGCTTTATTGTTGCTGGGAATATCGGGAAAGTATAGGTAAAATGTAGGCTACTCTTGCTCTGAACCACTAATAGACTTTATAAACACAATCTCTGCATCACTTAAATCTTGGCTAAGCTCAATATTAACCCATTCAAGCTCAATATGACTCTGTGGCATATCGCTAGGGCTTGCTCCGTATGTGTTTTCTATATGCGCATCCACTGTATTACTAAAGAATTGGGCAGCTTGATAAGAATGTATACCTAAAGATGAAAATAAATACATACCAAGAGCTACAAGCGCATCTGTTTGGATTATCATAATCTTTTTAAAACCCATTACTGCTTTTTCTTTTTTTAAATTACTTATTTTATTTATTTTTTTCTTAAGCAGTGAAGCATAAATAACTGACTCCTTGCCGGGCATAAGAAGTCCATATAGCTTACTAAATATATTAGTATTTAATTGATAAATTTGCTTAGGCCCAAGGCTTGGCGCAAGCTTCTCCTGGAGCTTAATTCTTTCTACAGCGAGCGCTTCTATTTCTATAATAGCTGATTTTATAGATTTACCATACACATTTCTACGAAGCCCCTCTTCAATACGCAATGTTTTCGCATAAATCAAAGCATCGTATAAAGAGAGCAGTCTATAATTAATTTCTTCAGCTGTCTTAATTTCAACTTGAGGCCAAGTAATTATAATTTTCTTAGCCTTCTTTTCCTTTACTGTACTAATTTTAAAACCTTCAGGTTCTAAAGTTGGAAAAATATCTAAGTACTTATCAGCCACAAGCTCTTGATAGTCCACAACTAAACCATTACTAGCTTGAGTTAATAATTTTAAAGCCTCATCTATACTGAAAATTTTATTTTCAGAAGCTAACTTAGATGCATAAAAATCTTTACCTAAGGCCTCTTCGCAAGGGTTTGCACAAGATAGCTTTCCTAAAAAAAGTAAGCCTAAAACAAGTAATAACCTTTTACTCATAACTAACACCAAACTTATTTATAAGCGCTAAAATATTTTTTCTATGCTCTATGCCTTCTTTAGGTATAATATTATAAAGACTTTGTAATATTTTTGAACCGGAAGCTTCACATGAAGTTTTTAGCACTAACTCCTCTAAAGCATTAAGTACAGAGTAATCAAATGATTTTGCTGACAAAAAATCAAAATACAAATAATTATGAAAGTAACTCTTAATATAGCCAGCAGTTTGAACAGATACTTTTAAACATTTATTCAGCTCTTCAATTCTTAGGTTAATACCTCTTAGCTTATTTAAAGTAATATCTTGATGAAGACCTATATAAACAGTCTGATACTTAAACAGCTGATTGCTTTCGTAAAGTATTTTAGGCACCAAGAATGGTATACGAGTAGAGTTTGACTTGCCGTGACTCAAAAAACCCTTAAAAGACTTTGGAAAAAATAACTCGTCTCTGTCTCCAGCTATATTTATTTTTTCTTTAGGATTTAGCAGGCTTTCATTAAGCCTTATTAGCGGCATAAGTACACAGTTTTTAGAAAGTATATCGTAATTAGGAAGATTGTCTTCATCTGCATTAAGGTCAGTATTTAATTTAGTTATGTATTTAGCTTTTGTTTCTTCGTCTGCATTAAGCTCATAAATGATAACAGACTGGTTTTTAATATAATAATGCCTCAAGTAGCTTGAAGACAAATAGAGGCTCACTGTAACCTTTGACTCATTACCCATAAGATTAAAAAGTTTTAAGGTAGCTTTAACGGGGCTTTCAGACATTTCTTGCCCATCAATATCTGCACTGTAAGCAATAGCCTTACCTAAAAAAGGACTCCGGCCATTTTCAGAAATAATAGTAAAAGTATGTCCAAAGGAGCTTAAACCTTTACCTTTACTAGTAAAGCCAAAATAAATTCTAGTATTTGGCTTAAAAGTTAAATTATAATTAGTGTTTGCAAGTAAAACTTTTGAACAAAGAAGAGCTATCGCTAAAAAACAATAGAATTTAAAGCTTTTAAAACAGCTCCTCTTCACCTTTACTGCTCCTTACAGTAACTATTGCGGTTTTTGTTAAACTCTAAGATTACTTTTAATGCCTCTGGCTGATCCGCAGTAATACCTATTTCGCTCGGGTTGATAAAGATAGGGCAGTTTTCTATAAACAAAGCTAAATCTACAGCTGCCTTTTCGCCAACCTCTGTGTTAATTTTAGTCCACTGCAAATTTGCTAACTCAGCTGCTGCTTCTTTATCAGCAGATTCTACAATGCGCTTAGAGTACGCTGATACACCGCCCACCACTACAAGTAGGCTAGTAATGACTACCAATTTTGAACTCAACTCCGCTGTACTCTTCAAAAAATCAAAACCTACCCTAGAGTCGGCGTGACCACTTACAGAAAAAGAAAGACAAGCAACTAAAGAAAGCGCACAGGCTAATTTATTTATTATTTGTTTCATTTATATCCTCCTAAGTTATTGAATATACTTATTTAATGCATCGCACAATAAATAGCAACAACTCCTAAGGACCAATGAAAAAAATGCAGACTTTCTCGCAGCCCTCAACTGTCTACATATTTTACACTCAAGTAGATATTACCACTCCCTAAGTTTTTATAAGCTATTATAAGCACCAAGCCTTATGATTACTTTATGAACATACTTAAAAAAATAAGCTTACCAGTAAGCCTAGTCGTTTTATTACTATCAACAACTGCATCTGCAGGCCCCACAAAAGAGCTATGCACTATAGCCAGCTTTCGATCAAAGCTAGTGTTCTCAGCAGTTCATATTTTAAAAAATAACCCTGATAAAAAAGAAATTTTAAATAGTGAAAAGAGAAAAGAGCTTATTTTAGAAAAATTTGCTGAAAGCATCGATCCTTATAGCATTTATACAACTGCCGAAGAGTATACCTCATTTGAAAACTCTATTATTCAGTACAACCCCACTAGCAATGATTTTTGCAGCCTCTTAGAGTATTACTTAGATACGGCTAACGCTAACAAAAAAAATATTTTCACAATTTTAAATAGCGAAAAAAATATAGATAATCAAATTTTAAAAATCAAAGAAACATTAGAAGAAGACCCAAAATTAGTTAAAGAAAGATGGGCTAAAATTAATGAGAATAGAACTACTAATTTTGACGATGCTTTGTGGGTTATCAATAGGGCCATAGCATCAGATTTTATTATTTCTAAAAGTTTTAATGAGACCGACATCAACAGCTATAAAGCGGCTTTAAGAGGAGTCAATGAATCACTTAATAAAGAAGTGAATTATGATGATCTTTTATCTGCTCTCATTAACTCTTACTTACAGTCTGTAGACATACATACAAACCATTATAGTAAAAATAAATCTTACCGATTTATGCAGCAAAGCCAAAACGCCTATAAAGGCATAGGCGTTAGCCTTTATTACGCACATAACGGTATACGTATTGCTAAAATAAGCCCAGGCGGTCCGGCAGACAAAAACAAAATCCTTAAAGCCGGCGATATCATTGTATCTGTTAATGGCGATACAGAGGTTACCACTAAATCAACGCAAGACATGGTAAATAAAATAAAACAATCTGACGATATAGTTAAACTGGGAATAGAACGTGACGGTAAAAACATAGGCATAGTAGAAATTAAACTTGGCAGTGTACCTACAAAAAAAGAGTCTGTAACTTCTGAAATCACTACTAATAATTTAGCCTACTTAAGGCTTGATAGCTTTTTTAGCCCAAGCAGTCGAAATAGTGACGATGGAGCTGCTGGCGCCATAAAAGCTGAACTTAACAAAAAAACCGTACAGGCGTCTGATGCTCTTATCATTGACCTCAGAAGTAATGGCGGTGGCTCTGTGGCCGAAGTACTTTCTATTTTAGGTTTCTTTATTGGCAAGACTGAGGTTATGACACAAATGGATGCTGACCAAAATATACATATAGACAGTACTGATACAGATATTTTATATAAAAAACCTATTATTGTTATGGTTAATGAATACTCTGCAAGTGCATCAGAAATTTTAGCTGGTAATTTAAAAGCTTTTAACAGAGCTCTTGTTGTTGGGTCCGACACTACTTTTGGCAAAGGTATTGTCCAAGCTGTTATGACTATGCCCGAAAATGAAATCTTAAAAGTAACTACTGATAGCTATCACCTAGCCGACGGAGTATCTCCACAATTTATAGGAGTGGGTTCAGACATAGTGTTGCCAAGGCCAGACACAGATAAAGACATTAGGTCTGAACGAACACTAAACCCAGTCATTAAAGAAATGCCTTTATCTACTGTGCTTATCAATGACAGCGACAAGTGGCTTACAGATTCTCAAAAAGAACAAATTATTGAAAGCCTTAATATACCACTGGTTGAAGTGACTGAAGAGGCACAAGACATAGAAAAAGAACAAGCTCTTGGCCTTTTAGAGCAATACTTATCAGCTCTAAAAAAATCAGCTATTACAATTAAAAAGGCTAATTAGTACTACTCAACGCCGTGAAAAAATCTGCGCCATCTTAAACTTGTTGGTGTACATAATATACCAATAACAGGTAATTTATTTTCACACGAGAGCCACACAAACATAGCCCTACCTACTAGATTATCTCTAGGGACAAAGTTAGTCTCTTGCCACTCTCGGCTGTCTTTTGAATGGTCTCTGTTATCACCTAAAACAAAAAAGCTATCTTCTGGAACATAGTAAGGGCCATGAAGCTTTCCTTCGCGGCGTCTTTCTAAAAGGACGCTATAGTTTTTGCCATCTAAGTTTTCTTCCCAATGAATATGAGAAGCTAAAGTTCCATTAAAATCTCTGTCTAGTAACCAATCATATTCTGATTTTTTCTCTTGCGGGACTTGCTTTTCGATAAGGTCATCGTTGATGTAGAGATCACCATTTTCAACAAGAACCTTGTCTCCTGGTACTCCAACAACTCTTTTAATATAAAAAACACTTGGATCTTCTGGGTATTTAAAAACAATCACTTCACCACGTTCAGGGTCATTGTTTTTATAGAGCCAGTTTTTAGTAAAAGGAACACGCAAGCCATATACAAATTTATTTACAAAAATATGATCATTAATTAATAAGCTAGGAAGCATACTCCCCGACGGAATAACATAAGCCTCCATTAAGCCCCATCTAATAGTTAAGGCAATAAGTATAGCGACTGCAAATGACCCAGGGCCTTCTGTCCAAAACTTCTTATTCATAATTTTTAGTCCTCTATTTTAAGTATGGCGAGGAAGGCTTCTTGAGGCACATCGATACTACCGATTTGCTTCATACGCTTTTTACCCTCTTTTTGCTTTTCTAAAAGCTTTCTTTTTCTTGTAATATCACCACCATAACATTTAGCTGTCACATCTTTTCTTAGCGCGCTGAGTGTTTCTCTGGCAATAATCTTAGCACCAATACTGGCCTGGATAGCCACCTTAAACTGTTGGCGCGGTATAAGCTCTTTTAATTTAGCTGTTAGCTGCCTGCCTCGTGATTGAGACTTAGACTTATGCACAATAATAGAGAGCGCATCTATAGGCTCACCGTTAAGCATAACATCCATTTTTACTAGGTCTGATTTCTCATAACCTATTAGCTCATACTCCATAGAGGCATAACCTTTAGAGATAGACTTTAGCTTATCGTAAAAATCCATAACCATTTCATTTAAAGGCAACTTGTATTCAATAATCACTTTACTGTCTGTGATAAATTCCATTTTTATTTGTACACCACGACGGTCTTCACATAACTTCAATAAACCACCAATAAACTCTGACGGCGTATGGAGAGTTAGTTTTACCAATGGCTCTTCTAAAGCTTCAATTTGAGTAGGGTCTAAAAGCTTTGATGGGTTTTCAACTTCAGTCACTTCACCCTTCATATCATGCATTTTATAAACCACTGAAGGAGCCGTACAGATAAGGTCTAAATTAAATTCGCGCTCTAAACGCTCACGAACAATTTCCATATGCAACAAGCCTAAAAACCCACAACGAAAACCAAAACCTAAAGCTGCTGAGCTTTCTATTTCATAACTCAAGCTAGAGTCATTAAGCACAAGCTTTTCTAGAGCTTCTTTTAAATTTTCATAGTCAGGAGAAGTTACCGGAAAAATACCCGCAAAAACCATAGGCTTTACAGTCTTAAAACCAGATAAAGCTTCTGTTGCTGTTTCATTTTTTGCGCTCTTAACATGAGTAATCGTATCACCCACATTAACATCCCTAATATCTTTGATACCAGAAATAATAAAACCCACTTCACCAGCCTCAAGTGTATCTAAGTTTTTTGCAAACGGAGTAAAAGCACCCAGCTTTAAAACTTCGTACTCAGAATTATTAGACATAAATTTTACTTTATCGCCTTTTTTTAATGAGCCGTCGACAACTCGGCACAAAGTCACAACACCCTGATAGTTATCAAACCAACAGTCAAAAATTAAAGCTCTTAAGGGCTTAGTGTTATCAGCATTAGGAGCTGGTACTTTCTCAACAATGCTTTCTAAAATTTCAGCAATACCAATTTTTTCTTTGGCACTGGCTTCAATAGCTTCAGAAGCATCTAGACCGATCACCTCTTCAATTTGCTGCCTAACAGACTCTGGGTCTGCCGCCGGCAAATCAATTTTATTAAGTACAGGGATAATTTCTAAGTCGTTTTCTAAAGCCATATAAACATTAGCTAACGTTTGCGCCTCAACACCCTGAGCTGCATCCACAACTAAAATAGCACCCTCACAGGCCGCTAAAGATCTTGAAACCTCATAAGCAAAATCAACATGTCCAGGAGTATCAATTAAATTAATTTGATAAGTATTCCCATCTTTAGCCTTGTAATCTAAACGCACGCTTTGGGCTTTAATTGTTATGCCACGCTCGCGCTCGATATCCATGCTATCTAGAAATTGAGCCTTAGACTCTCTGTCAGAAACAGCACCTGTATGGGCAAGCAAGCCATCAGCCAATGTCGATTTACCATGGTCAATATGAGCTATGATTGAAAAGTTACGTATAAACTTTGGATCCATATTTGTTTTACACCAATGACTTTAATTGATCGACTCTATTTAAAGCCTCCCAAGTAAAGCTTTCTTCGTTACGGCCAAAGTGACCGTAAGCTGCAGTTGGTGAATAACGAGGTTTTAGTAAGTCAAAAGTTTCAACAATGGCTTTAGGCCTTAAATCCCAAACTTTATTAACAGCAGCCGTTAATTTTTCTTTATCTACTTTTGCTGTTCCGTAATCTTCAATAAATAAACTTGTAGGTTCTGCAACACCAATAGCGTAAGAAACTTGGACTAAACATTTATCAGCTAAGCCTGCACCCACAATATTTTTTGCTATATGCCTAGAAGCATAAGCAGCAGAGCGGTCGACTTTACTAGGGTCTTTACCAGAAAAAGCACCACCACCATGAGCTCCGTGCCCACCATAAGTATCAACAATAATTTTACGACCCGTTAAGCCGCAATCCCCTTGAGGGCCACCAATAACAAATCGGCCAGTTGGGTTAATAAAAAACTTTGTTTTATCATCAACCCATTTTGAAGGTATTGTATTCGAAATTAATTCTTCTCTGATGTAAGCGTGGATTTCTGATAAAGACACATGAGGAGCATGCTGTGTAGACAAAACAATAGCGTCTATTCTTTTTGGCTGGCCATTTACATACTCAACACTCACTTGGCTTTTGCTGTCTGGCCTCAACCAATCAACGGCATTGCTTTTTCTTTTATGAGCTAAGTTTTGCACAAGCTTATGCGAAAGCATTAAACTTAAAGGCATTAACTCTTCAGTTTCATTAACAGCGTAACCAAACATTAAACCTTGATCACCCGCGCCTTGGTTATCACCATCAACACCCATAGCTATATCTGGACTTTGCTTATCTATACTTGCAAGTACAGCGCAATTATTACCATCCAAGCCTTTATCGGCATGGTCATAACCAATTTCATTAAGTTTGTTTCTAACAATAGAAGTTATATCAACAGAGCCCTTACTTGTGATTTCACCAGAAAGCACAACAAGCCCAGTACTCACCATAGTTTCACAAGCTACACGACTCTTAGGGTCTTGAGCTAAAAAAGCATCTAAAACGGCATCACTTATTTGATCGGCAACTTTATCTGGGTGGCCTTCAGAAACAGATTCACTTGTAAATAAATAGGAACTCATGAGCTATCCTTTAAGTTAAGAGTAGCTCAATTATTTATCAGTTTAGGAGGAAAAACTCAATCTACGAGGGGCCATTGCCCCCAATATAAGCCTATCCAGTGCGCCTCATACGCTTAGACTCTCTTCGACCTTCATACATACGATCTTTTTGCTTAAAAATCTGCCTTTTAAGACCTTGAAAAGCCTGATCCATAGAAGAGTAGTAATCGTCGGACTCTGCCTTTATATGGTATTGGCGGCCAGAGCTCTTAATTGTGATCTCTACAATTTTACTATGGTTATCCTTAGACACAGTGGCATACATTCGAGAGGCCCCAAGGATTCCCCGCGGCACCTTCGACATAAGGTGTTCCATTTTACTCTGGGCATACATAAATAGGGGCTCAGAAAAATCCAAATGTTTAAATTTACAATCTAATAACATACAACGCTCCTCTCGATTGCTTAGCACTATTAAAGTCTTGCTTAGCAGTTTAAACCATAGAGAGCCAAACCACCTATAGCTGGTCTCAAATCAATACAAACAAATTTTATTTTTACTTATATTTTTCCTTGGTAGAATTTTTGGCACCAGACCAAAAAACAGCTCATCATGCCTAAACCTATATAGAGGGATCTGAGGTGACAAAATGCCCCCAAATAGGTTGGCACACTGCTTGCTTTATATATGTGTAAGAGGGCAAAGCCTTCAACAAAGGGAGTTAAGATGAAGTTAGCAATCATAAAGGAAGACAACGAAAAGATGATCAAAGGTAAACTTTGGAAAATCACTTTGTTTCAATTGTTAATCACAGCTTGCTCCATTATAACAATTGCCAAATTAACTTAATTTTTTTAATTAACTATCTCCAACCGTTTTGTTTTAAAATGAGGCCTTACCAGCCTCATTTTTTTTTGCCCGGCAAGGCTATGAAGATACTTCATAAAACCCTATATCTATTTCATTAAATGCCTATCTATATACCTAAAGCACAGGGCTCCCTTTAAACTCTATATAAACCAAAACAATCTCAAAAAGGATAATTATGAAATTAATAATCTCAAAAATTGCGCTATTCTTGCTCATTACTCCTACTTTTTGTTTTGCCCAATTAAACCTTAGCCGCTGGTATGATGAAGCCCTCATTCAGCCAAACCCACAGCTTGCTTTGAGTAACTCGATCAAAGAAGATATTGCTATAATTAACGTTAATACTTCTGCTAATAATGAACTTGAAGGCTATACAAAAGAAGAAGTTATAGAAATTAATAATTTTGTAAAAAAAATCTTTTCTGTAAAATCCATCAATATAGACTCTGAAAAGATTGAGCTAGCAACACTTATGCTAACAAAATTTAATAATGACAATAGGTTCTTACCCGCCTTTACTTCCATGACTCAGTTAACAACTATTGAAGACACAGAGGTACTCAAGTCGTTTATCTACGCTGCCGCAGGAACTATAAGCCACCAGACTTTATCAACAACACCTGAAATCATGTTAATTATTATTGAGCGCTTAGTAGCTATAAATGCTTTTAGCTATGCAGTTGAGTCCCATACCGATTATGAGATTGGTAAAACTCTAAAAGAGTTAGACTCAATTCCAAACTCATTGATAAATACTTTAATAAACGACTATGCTACTACCGACAACCACAGCACATCTTTAATTGCTGCAGCTATTTCACATATTCATCCAGCATCAGAATGGATACCTACTTACCTAAAAATTTTTTCTAATAAAAAGCTTACCTATTTAAACGATCATGCAGCTGAGGCTTACAAGACTTTATCAAAAGCTGACATACCTAAAAACTTAAAACCCTTTGTTGAGAATGGACTCACTAGCGAAAGCCAAAGCCTTCGTAGATTTGCTGCTCTAGCCACCATCAATAGCTCTGACATCAAGCTTTTACAAAAAGCTCTAACGGCAGTAAAAAAAGAAATTGATCACCTTAATACTATTATCGATGCCAATAGGCCCATGGGACTACTAAAGTCATGGACTACACCTCAAAACTCTTTACGAGCTCATGATAAAGTGAGTCAATCGAATGCTGTCAGAATGAACACTGTTGCAAGGGGTTGGTTTGAAAATATCCAAACCAAAATTAATGCTCAAATGAATTCTTTGAATAACTGCAAAAATTCTTTGAACTAAATTTAAAAATATTTTTTTCTTTTTGAAGATGGAAGAATTTTTAAAGCATCTCTATACTTAGCTACCGTTCTACGGGCGATCTTAAGTCCATCTTTCTTTAAAATATCTACAAGCTTTTGATCTGACAAAGGCTTTTTAGGATCTTCATTAGCTATTAACTCTTTAATTTTTAATTTAACAGAAGAGCTCGCAATAGTATCACCATCGCCACTGTCTAATCCTGAATTAAAAAAGTATTTTAATTCAAAAATACCTTGCGGAGTATGGACATACTTATTGGTAGTCACACGACTTACAGTCGATTCATGCATTTCTATGTCATTAGCTATGTCTCTTAAAATCATAGGCTTAATATGCTGAGGCCCATGGTCAAAAAACTCTCTTTGATATTTAACAATACTTTCAGTCACTCTAAAAATAGTACGCTGCCTTTGCTGTATCGATTTGATAAGCCACATAGCAGAGCGCAATTTATCTTGCACATAATCCTGAGTCTCTTTAGATTCAGCTGTTTTTTCTTGTGTAAGTAATTTCTTATATAAATTAGAAACTCTTAATCGAGGAAGCCCCTCTTCGTTCAAAGAAACGAGGTACTCATCACCCGCTTTATGCACATAAACATCAGGGCTGATATAATGAGTATCTGCACCCGTAGCAAAAGCCTTACCCGGTTTAGGATCTAAACTCATAATTAAATCACAAAGCTCAACAACAATTTGTAAATCTAGCTTCATAGTTTTTGCAATAGATGGGTAATTTCTTTTTTCAAGATCTGGTAAATGATTTTTAATAATATGAACTAAATCATGAGTATCTTCTTGCAAATGAGCAGCTTGAATCAATAGACATTCTTTTAAATCTCTTGCCCCCACACCCGCTGGATCAAACTCATGAATAAAAGGAAGCATCTCTTCAAGGTCTTTAACTGTTACGCCTTCTTCGGCTGCAGCTATTTCTTCTAATGATGTTGAAATATAACCAGCATCATTAATCTGATCTATAATTAAATGAGCAAGCTCTTCTTCTTCTTCGTTGAAGCCTGCGAGGCTGGCTTGCCAATCAAGATGATCCTTTAAGCTCATGGTTGTGCTAATAATATTTTCGTAGTTCATTATTTCTTCTGAACCACCAGTGTGAGAAGGCAATGGCTTTGAGTGGCTATCTAAATAATTTTGCCAATCCATTTCATCTTGCTTTGTAGGGTCTTGATCATCAAGGCTTCTATCTTCAACAGCTTTAAGCTCATCATTAGCACCTTCTTTTCTATCGGCAATATCATCTTCTACTGTTTCTTGATACTCCTCTAAAACCGGATTCTCTTCGAGCTCTTTTCTCACTGTCGTTTGCAACTCTAAACGAGTTAACTGAAGCATTTTAATTGCTTGCTGAAGTTGAGGCGTCATTCGCAGCTGTTGCGAAAGCTTCATTGATAACTTTAAACCACTCATTCTTTATCCCTCTAGCACTTATTTAATGGCTATAATTTAAAATTTTCTCCGAGGTAAAATTTTCTAGCAACCTCAGAAGAAACTATTTCTTCTGGCGTACCCTCTAATTCAATCTTTCCCTCTTTAAGAATATAAGCTCTATCACAAATACCTAATGTCTCTCGCACACTATGATCAGTAATTAAAACCCCTATACCCTTTTTCTTTAACTCTCTAATTACTTCTTGAATATCTTCAACCGCTATCGGATCGATACCCGCAAAAGGTTCATCTAAAAGTAAAAATTTAGTTTTTCCTGCTAAAGCTCTAGCGATCTCCACCCTACGTCTTTCACCACCCGACAAAGAATACCCAAAGCTTTTCAGTATATGTTCTATTCGGAATTCTTTGGCTAATTGTTTAAACTTCTCTCTTTTATTTGTCCCAGATAGGTCCTGTGACTCTAAAGCGGCCAGCAAATTGTCTTCAACTGTTAATTTTCTAAACACACTGGCCTCTTGAGGCAAATACCCCAACCCAAGTCTAGCTCGCTTATAAATGGGCATCTTTGTAATATCAGTATCATTAAGCAATACAGAACCCGAGTCTGTTTTCAACAGCCCTACTGAAATATAAAAACTTGTTGTTTTGCCCGCACCATTTGGCCCCAACAAACCAACCACTTCTCCGTTATTGATTTCATAAGAAACAGCATTTACTACTTTACGACCATTAAAAGATTTAGATATTTTATATACACTTAAACGACTCATTCTATTCCCTCTAGGCTCTCTTCAGTAACATTAGCTTTTAAATTATTAATGACCACTTTTTTACCATTATCTAAAAATACAATCTCTTCGCCAGTAATAGTATCTTTACCTTGTTTTATCTGAGGAGACCCTCTAAAAACAAATTTTCTTTCTTTAAAATCCACTTCTAAATTTTCTGAACTTGCTTGTTTTTCAAAATCTAAAACAGTGGCTCCACCATTAATAATCAGCTTACTAATTAACGAAGGGCTATCTTCATCGTACTCTATAATGGCTTCTGGGCCGGTAATTTTTTTGTCCATATATTTTATGACCACTTCATCCAAAAGCTTTATTGTCTGCTTGTCGGTATAAAGTTCGCCCCTACGACTACTAAACTCTACTTTTTCACCAGTGTTTGAAAAGCTTGAAGCAATAAGTTTTCCTAAGATTTGCACCGTGGAATTCTCCATTAACACCTTCATAGACCCACCCGTAAGTTTAATACTCCTATGGTCTTTTGAACGCCCCTTAAGCTCTACAAGTTCAGGTGCTGTTAATGTTTTGCTCTCTGTATCATAAGAAACTGTAGGAGTTTCTAGCTGATAACCACTAGCTGTTTCAGCCTTTACATTCTTACTCATATTTATTTTTTTATTTTCATAATCAACAGAAGCTTTATCGCCTGTTACATCTAATGTTTTAGAAGATTGATTATAAAATTTTATAGAAACATCATCTAAATCCCACTGCAGCCATTTTTCATTTGCCGAAGCCTCTACGGCTCGAAGTGTCCAATTCTTTTCTGAAGTGTTAGATTCGTAAAGTACAATATTTTTTAAAAATTGAGCCTGCTCTGATGCTTTATTAACAACAGGTAGTTCTTTTGGCACAGACGAAATCGGACCCCAAAAGACAAAACCGATGATCACAAGACTTAAAAAGAAAACTAAACTCAGTACTAATCGCTTCACTACAACCCTTCAAATCAAATATAACCGACTGAGCCCATACTACCTCAATATGACTTAAGTTTTAAGCCTTTAAGTCCGATTTATGAGTATGGAAAAGATTTGGTTTATTTTAAGACAAAACATAGTAACTGGACCTTATACTCCTGAAGAGATCACTTCACGATTAGAAAAAAACGATAGTGATAACTCACTTAGGGTTTGGTGCCGAGAACTAACAAACTGGAAAAAACCAGAGTGGTGGCATACAAACAGCCATCAACTAAACTTAGCCATTCAATCAGATATTAAGGCAGACCCTGAAACATGGTTTTACTTTCATAAACAAAAAGTTCACGGGCCTATGCAAAAAAATCAAATGATTAACGAGATAGCGCTCATTGAAGACTTCAAAGATCTACTTTACAAAAGTGAAGAAGGTAAAGAGTGGGATGAAATATTTAATAATGATCAACTTTTACATGCCTGCAATATCAGTAAGCGATCATTTCCACGGGCTAGCATAGATGGCTTTTTAAAAATTATTAAAGATCAAAAAGCTGTTACACTAGGACAGTTAAGGTCTGTGAGTGAAGGCGGATGTGCTGCCAGCGGAGTAACAGCTATAAAAAAAGGGGATCATGTCACTTTATTATTAAAATCTTCATCACTCTATCAAGAGTTTTTAATAAAAGCAGAAGTGAGGTATATTACTCAAGATGGAATGGCTGGCTTTCAGTTTTCAGACACAAACTCTACAATAAAAAGTATCATTAGAGATTTCGTAGAGCTTAAAATAGCAGAAGAATCGCGAGCTATCTAAAGCTCAGCAGCTGCTTGATCTTCAGGCTTTGGCATAACAGCAAAGTTAATCTCGGCAATGCCTGCCTCAGTAATAGTGTACATTACCTTTTTTAAACTTAAAAAATCTATTGTTTTTTCTGCCTGTATAGTCATCTTTAAAAAAGAATCAAGCTCTGGCTTAATAGCCTCTTCACCAACCCTAGCCTGAACGACAGCGTCTTGGATTCTAGTTCCTATACTCGCTTTTTCTTTTTGGCCTTTAGCAATAATTTCTTCGACTTGAACCCTTAAAGGCTCAATCATCCACTCTTCACTGCCAGTCACTTCATTAAAGTTTTCTAAAATTTCATTATTTAAAATAATTCCTTCTTGAGAAACAATAACAACATTAGAAGGCTTTAGTTCTTTTGTAGATGTAGCCTGTGGGAGTTCTACCTTATCTGGCATATCTAAAATTTGATTAGTGGTTGCATAGTTTTGTAATAAAAATACAGCTAAAACTGTAAACATATCTACCATTGCTGTTAGTGATAAAACAGCAACTGCACTTCTTTTGCCACCCGATAACTTATTACGTCTATTTCTTTTACCTGGAACATGAATAGGCATTATTTAACCCCCGCTGTAGCGATGCCTACTTCTGCAAAACCTGCAGTAATAACGACATCCATCCCATTGATAAGATCATCATAAAGTAGGTGGTCTGAGATAGTAATAATACTGTCAACCTTATCAGGATACAGCTCTTTAATTTTTATAAGCTCATCGCGCAAACTTTTTTTATCATACTCTTCGCCAACTTTAGGGAAGTTTTTAATCTTTTTACCAATGAGCAATCTATAACCGTAATCTTTTATATCTATCCTTAAAGGGATTTCTAATTTAGGAGTTGGAGGAGCAACATCAGTTGATGTTTTTCTGCCGTAAATTGAACTACCAATTTGAATCATAGATGTTTGAGTCCAAACAGCACTAATCAAAAGAAAGATAATTAGAACACTCATTAAATCAATAACAGGAACAATGTTTACATCAACATTTGCTGAGCGCTTTCCATTTCCACCACCATCATCTACATGAGCCATTCAAATATCCTTTATCTTTTAATCTTATCTCTATTAGCAACAACAAGATTCATTAAATTCATAGTGCTCTCAAGCATATCGTTAATGGCTCTACCAATACGAATTTGGAAATAACCAAACATAACAATAGACATGATGGCCACGAATAATCCAAAGGCCGTACAGTTTAGGGCCTCTGAAATACCTGCTGATAAAATCTGTGCTTTAGTAGCTTGGTCAGCCTCTGAGATACCACCAAATGAACGAATAAGACCAAAAATAGTACCTAGTAAACCAACAAGTACACCTACGTTACCAAAAACAGCAAGGAAAGATGTCCAGCCTTCTATCTTCTGTGTCTCTCTTAAAACAGCCGCATCCATAGCCACCTGAATTTCTTCATCAGACCTACCATTCAATGTCTGGATAAGACCGGCTTTTAAAGTATTTGTTAAAGGTGTTGGCTTACCATCACAAAAAGCTATGGCTTGCTTAATATCACCCCTTAAAATAAGGCTATATAAGTTTTCATTTAAGCTTGATTTATTAATAGTCAATCGGCTTAAAGAAATAAATCTTTCAATAATTAAAAATAATGCCAACAAGCCAATAAAGGCAATGATGTACATTACAAATCCACCTTCACAAAAAGCTTTGGCTAAAAAGTTACCGTATGCTTCGCAATTACTATGTTCCACTTTTTTCTCCTTAAAAATTATTTTCTAAATATTTATTTTCCAAATGTAAACGGTATTGATACTTCGCCCGCGCTGCCTGGAGGCGGCTCTGGATACACAATACTGTTTAAAACTCTTGTTACACAATTAGGTATTTTACTACTTCCAAAATCATTAGCTAAAGTTTTAAAACCCGAAGCCTTACCACCGGCGTTAATTAACCACCTTAACTTTATAGTTCCTTCTAAAGAAGAATCAGACCTAAGCTCACGCTCATAACAAAACTGAATTTGTCTTCTTTGACTTCTGATAGCTCTTAAAACTGCACCTCTATCCATGCCACCACCAAAAGTACCATCGCTACCAGCAACTGTTACCGTTGCCCTACCTTTAGAACCTAGCCCACCAGTACCATAACCAGTACCTCCAGCACCCCTGCCATTAGTGCCCACATCAGGGACACCCACACTTGAGTTACCAGTACCACTACCACCAGTTTGCTTAAGCTTACCGCCTAAGCCCTGGCCTTCACGGTTAGAACCAAAACCAGAACTTCCAGTTGCACCTTCAGCATCACCAATAAGTGCACCCGAGCCATCATAAGCTTTAGCTAATTCTGACTGTGCACCACCAGAACCAAAAACACCCAAAATACCTGAGTTAGTAGGATCTGGTTTTTCACTGGCTGCACTAGCTCCACTTTTCTCTGAAGTTTTAACAGCTCCACCTTGTTTTTTCTGTGATCCAAATTCATTTGTTTTTTTAGGCTCTTTAATTTTCTTTAAGCCTTGAGCGACACCTGGTTTGCCAGCTTTCTTAATAGACTTTGCCTTTTGAGCTACTGTCTTTTTAGGCTTATCTGATACTTTTACAATCTTTACCGGCTCTTTAGGCGGCTCAGGAAGAGGCTCGACAATCGCCGGCCTTGGTCTTGGCTTAGGAGCATTAAATTCAATAACAACTTTTCTTAAAAGCTCTTCTTGTAAGTTAGCATCATCTTCTAAATTAACTGGCTTATATATAAACATATACAAACTAAATAGAGCCGACACCATTAAAGCTAAAATAATACCTGTTACTTCTGTAGCACTAAAATCTACTGGTGGCGCTGAGGCTAATACCGGAGGCTTATCTGTATATCTTATATTTAATCTTAAGTCTTCATTGTCACCCTCAAGACTAATCATATCTCCTTTAGGAAGCTGATACTGACCTTGAGTATGCCCAACAGACATCAAATAATTACTTAAAGAATAATTTTCTTTACCAGAGACATAATTTCCTTGAGATCCATTTGATAAACTTACTTTTGCACCTAATGCGTAATCAATAAGATTTACCTTTTTAGGTTTACCACTTAAAGGAAATATAATGTCGCAATCTTTATCTGTACCAACACTAATTTTTGATTTCTCGTCATAGAAATCAGCACTTATAACTCGGTCACCCCAAGTCACTAGCACTTCAATAATGTTTCCATCACCAGGAACAAGATCAACTGGCATAATTTTAGCCGTTTTTGCAACAACTGCACCGCCAGCAGCCACGACTGTCTCTATAGTCGGCGCAGGGCTTTTTTTACTTTTTTCTGCTATTGGCTGAGTCACTTCTGGTTCTACTGATGTAGCTGTCACCGGCTCCATTGGCAATGGCGCTGCAACTTCTGCAGCTGGCTCTTCAATAGTTTCTTTCTCAATAACTGGAGCCGATTTATTAGCTGCAGGCTTATTAACAATTGGTTCACTTACAACTGGCTTATTTATAACTGGCTCACTAACAGCAGGCTTATTAGCCTCTTGTTGCTTCAGTCTTCTTCTTGAAGGCGAAATATCTGAAAGTACTGTTGGCAAACCTATATAAAAATGAAGGTCATAATCGCCAACCCCAATAATTTCACCAGAATTAATATTGTTTTTTACAATTTTTTCTTCGCCGATATAGGTACCACTCTCAGAACCTAAATCCATTACTGAGTAAATACCTTCATTGTTTTCAATAACTGCGTGAAGAGGCTGTATCTCATTGCCTTCTAAAAATATTTGTGCAGATTCAATACTGCCAATAGCAATTTGTGGAGACACAAATTGCTTTACCATGACGAGGTCGCCATTTTTAAATATTTTAATTACTACTGGATCTTGCAATGTATCCTCACTACTACCTTGTTTTTATAACTTCAGAAGTATTTCTCATTTCTGGCAAGAAATTCTCTCTTAGTTTTATTAACCTATTTAAATTAAACTCTTTTTTTTGCAAAAGGTAAAGAAATTCAGGCTTTGTAGAATCACCCTGAATAAGCTCATTTCCAAAATCTAAAGTTTCAATCTTTTTTCCTCCTGGACTTTGAGCCCATAGTGCTAAAGGAAATAAAAAAAGCGTTAATATGAAAACTATTTTTTTAAAAGTCATTACTTTGCCCTTGCTATAGTGTTTTTAAGGTTATTGATCTTATTATCTAGGTCTCCCGGACCCACTCCTGGCTTAATATTTTTTAATACTTTTAGCGCTGTACTCTTTTTATTTTGGTAATAAAAGCTAATAAGAGCATACGAATAAGGCAAAACTCTATCAGAGTTTAGAAATGGTTTTATTAAACTTATAGACTTAACTCCAGCCTTTTTATCACCTACAGAGCTCTCTAAAAGTGAGTAATTATTAATTTCTTGGGCTGCTTTCAAACTTTTAGCCTCAACCCTTGCAGGCCAATTACTCTTAGAAACCGATAGTAAACGCAATGCTCTTTTATAATCTTTATTGTTAATAGCTATTGTCGCCATATTTAGTGATGCTGGAGCAAAGCTGCTATTTCGTTTTAAAATTTGTGTTAGAAGTACAGAAGCATCTTTATCCTGACCTTGTTTTTGCATTATATAAGCTAGGTTTGTTTTTAAAGTTAAGTCATTTTTTGAAGAGTATAAGGCCCTTTCTATACTTAACCTAGATAAACCTAAGTCATTTTTTTTAAAATAATAATAAGCCAGCTTACTTAAAAGCTCTTTGTCTTCTGGCTTTACTAATAATTCCTTCTGCAGCTCTGCTACATTTAAGCTTGCAATATTAGGAGCCTCAAACCTTTGTAAATTAAAAAAGTATTCTCCTCTATTTTTTAATCTTAATTTTGGATCAATATTTTTAGCAATTCTAGAAACTGCATCTAAAGCAGGACCATAAGTATTGAGATCATATCCTTTTTTGTGAGCCGCAACATAGCTTTCGTTGGACTCTTTATAGAAAGGACTTACAACCTTATCAACACCCTCTTTATAAGTAATTAGATCTGTTGGGTTTAAATTAGGAGGCAAAGGGGCACCTGAAATAGAATCAGCCAAATGCTTCATCATATCACCCTGAAGACTTAAAGCCTTAACAATAGCTTCTCCGCTGTCATACTTAATAATTTTTTTAAGATCATCACGTAATGAATTTACTAGCTTTAACTTATTTTGCACCACTTGGGCCTGCAACTTAGGGTCAGCTGGTATAACCATAGACTTCAACTGGGCATACTTTTGCAAAGCAAAGTTAAATTCGGCATCTGCAGCCTCAGGATAACCAAGCCTTTTGTTTCCCGCAGAGCGCGCAAGCCTTGAACGTTCAGACAATAGCTTCCTGTACCACGTGTCTGCCATACTTGTCTGGCGTTGGTCTTTATAAGATTCTGCTACTCTATACATAGAGGTCATAACATTTGAAGGCTTTGCACCTGCTGCCGCAACATATCTCTCATAGTAACTTCTTGCATTAGAGGCTTGCTTTTGCTGGTCATATATTTTTGCAATTTCATACAATACATCTGCACGGTCATTTTTTGTTGTTTTGCTATAATAAGAGTTATAATGAGTTACAGCTTTTTGAGTATCACCAAGCGCCGACCTAATAATGGCTGCATTATATAAGTAATCTTGAGCCAATGGGTCTTGCCTATGCCTTTGCACATAGTTTTCAAAAAGACCAACAGCGCTCCTGTAATCTCCCATTTTATAATAAGTATCAGCAAGATAAGTAAGAGCTTTCTTTTTTAGCTCAGGCTTAGCTTGTGTTTTTAAAAGCGCCAAGTATGTACTATTTGTTTTATCTAAGTCTTTGGCTGCAGTATAGTTAATGGCTGAGTTATATAAAGCCTCAAACCTATATTTACTTGTAGGATTTGCTTTATAAAAAGAAGCATACTCTTGCGCAGCCTTTACATAATCTTTTGATTTCTCGTAAGCTTCTGCTTGCTTTAGTATTGCCGTCTCTTTAACTGTTTTAACTTCTGAAGCTAAGTCAGCCGATTGACTCAAACCTGGTGTTACTAAGATTGAATCTGCTGCCTTTTCTAAAGCTGCATAATCTCCTTTAAGCTTATAAATATCTAAAATTAAATTACTAGAATATTTTGCATACTCAGAAGATGGACTTGATTTAATAATAGACTCAAAAATTGGCAACGCCTTATCAAAGTTATTATGATAATAGTGCAAAACACCAATCCTATGCTTTACTTTGAGTGTGTCTTTAGACTCCGGAGCCTTCGCTAAGTATTTATTACCCACGTTAATAAATGAAACCACTTCAGATTTCATTGTGATCGGCTCTTTTTTATTACCTACGCGTTTTTCAAATTCAGCAGCTGTTGGAAGCTCTTTATCTAAAGAAATTATAGTATTATAAAGTGCTTTTTCATAATAAGGGCTATTTGGAAATCGAGTAATGAGTATTTCATACTGCTTACCAGCTTCATTATACTTTTTTAAATCGTAGAGCAACTCGCCATACAAGAAATTCATTTCATGCGCATTTTTATGAGTGGCAAAATGAGATAAGTAAAGCTTGTAAGAAAGTGCTGACTTTTCCATAGAGTCTCTTGTTAAAGCTTTTTGAGCGATACTATGTGAGTTTAAAGCCTGCTTCCTTAAAATACCTTCCATCTCATCGGTATGAGCCTGAGTAGCATTAGAGCTTTTAGGGCCAAAACTTTTTAACCAACTCTGCATTTCTTTTTGGAAAACACCTTTTCTAGGGTCATTTGCAAAACTCTCAACAATTTTTTTCTGAAAGTCATAACCTTTTGATGACTTAACTCCTGAAGAGATTAATGACTTTAATAAGTTTGCTGAGGCAACATTATCCCCTTTATTAGCCATTTGGTAAGCCAGTCTTTCTGTTAAGCCATCAGCACTCTTAGTTCCCACAACTTTACTGAAATAAGATCTTGCTTTTTTGTAGTCGCCAGCCTCAGCATAAAACATCGGCATATCTTTTATAGCTTCTTTTGCTATCTGTGCAGTTCTACTTTTTTTAGAGCCTGAAGACCTGCCCTTATAAATAACTTTCTGTAAATTACTAAGAGCTGATTTATATCTAGCTCCTTTAAATTGCGCCCAAGATAACTTATATCTAGCCATCGAAGACATAATCGGATCTTTAGACCCAACAACAGCCTTATAATAAGCCTCTGACTTAGACCAATCCTCTTCATCAAAATAATACTCGCCCAGTGCAAAGCGTGACTCTGGCACGTACTGGCTTTTAGGGTAGCGCTTTAACAACTGCCTATAATAAGATTCACCTTTTTTTGTGTTCCCTAATTCAAAATTATTAAAACCTAAAAAGAAAAGAGCTTGCTCGATTTTAGGGTCTTTCGGGAAATCTCTAGAAAACCAATCATAAAGCTGAATGGCTTTCTTATTATAAGACTGTGAAGCTTTTAAACTAATACTAGGTTTTGTTGATCGTTTTTTTTCATAATATGCCTTCAAATCTTTGTCATAATCATTTTGAACTTTAAATTCTATAATTTTTGATTTTTCTGTATAGAGCTCTGCCAGCCTTAGCCATACTTCACCCCTCTGAGGAGATCTTTTGTATTTTTGACTTAACCCGTAAAGCTGTTTAATACCTTTATCTAAAATCTGCTCAAGCTCAGCTTCATTCGTCCCTTTTTCATAATAAAGGCTAATATTGCCCGGTGGCTTTACCCTATTTACATAGCGAGGCTTAGCTTTTGGATTATAACTTCTGTACTCAGGAATAGCTGTCCTTGATTTAGAAATTTTATTTTTTTCAATTTTTTTTAATAAATCACCAAGAGTACCGCTTCTTGCAAAAGAGACAGAGCTCCCAACTGTAAGTGTTAATGCAATAGCTACAAAAGGATAGAATGATTTTTTTGGCTTTGCTATTAACGACAACTAGAGCCTCCAAGGTAGTGGTAGTTACCAAGCTCATCAATCCAGTTTTCACCCTGGAAAGGCCAATACTCATAACCATTTTTAACATAAAAATTTCTCGAACGTTTTTCGTCCACTTCTTGCTCTTGGTAGTTACCTGATATCTTCTGCTTTAAAATTTTACGCTTTGAATTCAGCATTTCATACCTTGCAAAGCCTTCCTGCTCTGTGAGGTCAAAAATTTCTTTTTCGATATCTGAAAGCCTTGAAAGAATCTGTTTTCCTGAACGCTTTTTAGCTTTAAGTATTCTTGTTTTTAAAACATTCAAACCATACTTACCAATACCCGCGCGCTGGTAATTAGATGGAAAAGATTTAAGACGACTAATTTCATCCTCAATATTTTTAATATATTTTTCAGACTTAACGTAATACTTATCCCATCCTAATTTACGAATAACCAAGAAAGGAAGTTTACTGCTACCGCCTTTAATAACCCCTTTAGAGTCTTTGTATTTTTTTAGTGAATTTCTAACTTCATTAAAAGCTGAGATAGGCCCTGGAGATGAGGCCCTAAATCCTTTAACTTGTTTTAAAGCTGGCTTATAGGTTTCATTAAACTTATCTAAAACTTTTTCCATTTCATCATAACGGCAAATATACAAATAAACGATAGATCTTAAAATCAAAGACTCTGGCTGATAAAAGTCATCATAAAAACTAGAGTGAAGAGTTTGGAACTGGCTTAATGCCGACCTAAACTTACCAGCTCTTAAGTAACTCCATCCCAATTCAAAAACGACTTCATGCCAAAGAGGACTATCTTTAGGTATCTTTACGTATGTTTTTATCGCCTTATCCCATTTTTTATTTTGGTAATAGGCACGCGCTAGCCCACTTCGAGCTGCAGCTTTAACATCATCATTAGCAGAGGCTTTACCTCTTGCACTTACAATATTACTAAACACTCTTATAGCTTTATCTGGGCGGCCCAATTCACTAAAAGCCAAACCCTCTAAGTACTTTGCCTTAAAGTACTGGTCGCTATTACTTGAAACATTTCTTAAACTCTTAATGCCCTCTTTGTATTTTCCAGCCTCTATTTGAGATTCGCCAATCCTATAATAAAGCATATTTTTTTGCTGCCTTGGGAAAGTTCTTAATGTAACTTTTCCAAGCGCATAATTAAGCAGAGTATCATCACCTAAATCATTAGCAATTAATGATAACTTCTCTAAACTTTTTGGAAGGTATTTTTTATTACTAGAATTAATTACGCTAATAAACTGAAAGGCTGCCAGCTGCTTTAAGTCCATCTTCTCTAGCATTAAACCCAAAACATATCTTATTTGCGGTTGCTGTCTTTTATATTGCGGATTTTGAGCCAAGTTAAATAGCTTAGCTGAAGCCTCTAGAGGCTTTCCCGAACGCACTAAACGTAATGCTTTGTTAAGCTCGTTAGCATTAGCTGTAAAAGTAAAAGATAGCGACACTAAAATTATTATTATGTACTTCATCTATATTTCGCCTCTGGTAAAAAGTAACTAAGTCCCACTGAAAAAAGCACATCTTCTGTCGGAGAAGATGATCTGACGGGAGTATTTGAATTTGCAGTTAGCTCTTCAACCTCTGCAGTATAAAGACCAACCCTTAAATCCCAACGCACAGCCAAAGATTGGCTAATTGCAAAATTTTGCCCCATAGAGAAACCATAAGTAAGCTCGCTGCCACCAATTGCCGTTTGGGTCATACCAATACTAGGGGCAATATAAAAATCAAAATGTAAAATCTGCTCGTTAAGCCAAGCTAACTTTCCGTAAATAGGAGCCCACTTTAAAGCCACCCCATAATAGCTTTCTGGAATTACCAAACTTCTTGTATCAATATCAATTTTTTCAAGACCTTTAGTGATTTCTCTTTCGCTATCTAGTAAAAATTCATAGCTAGCCTCTATGCCAAGCTTTTCTGTAAAATAATAGCCAGCACTTATATGGGCACCGATATTATTATAAAAGGCATTGTTAAGACCATAAGTAAAAGACCCATAAAGCTCGAAGCGCTCTGTTTTAGGCAAATACTTTCTTTGTAAAGTTACAATATCTTTATAAGGATCTAACTTTAAAGAATTAACTTTGCCACGCTTAGCTTGCCTTCTCTTAGCAACTCTCTTTTTCTTTTTTACAGATTTTTTTTGAGGTTCGTTAATAGGCTCTAGCTCTAGTTCAAAGTCATCATAAACAGATTCTGGATTATCTTGCGCTAATGACATAGAAGAAATTAAAGACATAGAGAGTGCGAATATTAAAATTTGAAAAAAGCTTTTCATTCCAAGAGGATAGCAGATTTTTTTTACTGCTTTAATGCCAGACTAGACGGAAGGTCTTATGATTATTTAAATTAAAATAAAATGACTAGGCCTGCGGCTAGTGTTGTTTTCAAAAAGAAGGTTTCTTCAAAAGCATCACTTGGCTGCTTTTCTGTTATGTTACCATTTGAACTTAAGTCTAATGATGTTGGGTCTGGCCCTTGGTGACCCAGCAAGCGAATATCAAAGTTAATACCCCAATGCTTACTAAAAAAGAACCTTTGGCTAACACCCAATTGCATAGCTAAAAATTGAGAGTCCTCATAACCCACCATTCCTAAACCTGCCAATCCAGATAAAGATAAATTAACAACAAGTTTTTTAGATAAACTCATTTTTCCGTAGTAAGCCGTATAAACATAATTAGCTAATATTATATTCTCTAAAAAAGGAGCTAACGATGGGTCAAACTCTCTACTGAAGCCACCCTTCCTAAGTCTTTCACCATTCGCTGACAAACCGCCAGAAAGGAAAAGTCCAAATAGATTTACACCATGTTTTTCAGTAAAATTATAAGTCCCCGACAAAGCAAAACCTGTATTTGTGTATAAAGGCTCTGTTAAAATAAAGCCCGCCATTAGTCCAAGCTCAAAACGACCTTTTATTGGTACACGTCTATTTTTAACAACTGCTGGGTATTCAAAAACTGGTAAAACAGTTTCCAAAGAAAGCTCTTCAGGAGTTAGCTTTATAGTATCTGCCATAGCTGTGCCTGCGCCCAACATCAACACTGATAAAATAATTAGTAATGAATTTTTAATAATAAACTCCCTAAGTCTTTTTAATATAGACAAGAGATAACTGAACTGCGAGTTAATTAAGTAAAATTAGCACTTCGGTCTGGGACTTACCTCTTCCAACCGGCCTCTACGCATTCTTTTGGTATTTCAGGGCATTTGTTATTAGTCTGCAATATTGATGTTTTGTAAGCAAATGAAGTGCAAAGGTTATATGTTTTATTCTTTTTATTACAGCCACGATATATAAGACTATTCCAATGGTCTTTATTTAAAAAGCTACTTTTTACTTTAATTTCTTTTTTTGGTTCACCCGTAGTTTCAAAAAGCGTTTTATCTTCTTTTTCTGTCCCAAAAATACTAGTTTTAATTTTCTCAGCCTGGTCTGTCATTATAGAGCTATCCCTACTAAGCCTACAGTCCCCCATGCTTGCAGACTCATAGCTTTTAACATTTTTTAAAAGCTTATTTCTTTCATAATCTGACTCAGTAAGCCTAACTCTATCTCCATCAATTTTAACATATTTATAGCCAAACCGACTATCATGTTCTTCATACTCATCAGATAAACCTAACAAATGTAATGTCTCATGTATTGTTACCGAACAACGCTGTATCAACTTCCAGTTTTCATCATTAGCCCTAATAATTTGATCATTGTAAGAAATTTTAACTTTTGACGGCTCTAAATTCTCTACTTTATCAACGATATTTATATGTAGTACTTTTCCGTCAGGGCCACGAAAACCTGGCTTCATTAAAGAAAAGCATTTTTTAATACGGTTTTTCATTTTTACATCTACTTCATCTTGATGTTTTTTTAGTATATCTGAGGCGTCAAAGTCGATAGGGATATCAACTCTATATTCAGTTGGTGAAACTCTATTAAGTCTATAATCCCCACCTCTAATGGATACCCTAGCCTTGCTTAATTGACTCGAATTAAAAGCCCTGCTCTCGCCTTTTTTTATTTCACTGCAATAATAATTTTCTAATGACTTCTCAGAGGCCTCTATTATATCTACAATGTTATTTGTATTCACTGAGCAAAACAAAGAATTATCCAAACCCAATTTTGGAAAATAAATGCTATCATTAAGCCCTTCTATCCAACGCAAATAGGGACTAATTTTTAACTGATAATGACGACATACTTTATTTTTTGAAACTACGCTGCAGCTTTTAGGTAAGCTTAACCCTTTAAATGAGTCTGTAGATTCTTTTATAAACTTTTTAAGACAAGGTACTGGCAATGTCTCAACTATATTTTTAGTTTTATCACTTTTCCAAAGTGAATAATAATTAAGCCCAGAAAAATCACAATAGTGCCCAAAATAATCACCAACTTCATGACGCTTTAGAAATACTTTTACATCGCGCTCAGATGCGCTTGCTATATTTACAATGCGATTATCTAAAATAGTCTGTGCAAAAACTTGGACAAAGCTAAACGTACTAAAAAAAATTAATAAAAAAATACGTAGAGACTTCACCCTTGTTTATCGGCATATTTTACTATTTTCATTAGCGATACCTCGGCCAAAGCCCTAGCTCCCTATAATTGTAATAAATTCTGGATATGTATAAGGCCCACCGTCTTTTTAGGCCCTTCTAAGCTTGTATCAATACAAAATAAAGTCTGAATTTTAAATTCTTGCATCATAAATAAAGCTTTTTGAGCCAATTCATTAGCATCTATTGTTTTAGGCGTAATATTCATCAAGTCTTTTGCTGTTAAGCTTATTAGGTCTTCTTTACGCTCTAAAGAGCGCCTGATATCACCGTCAGTAATAGCACCAACAAGCATGCCATCAACACTTACTACACCTGCCACACCCCTAACCTCTTTTGCCGTCATAATTGATAATACTTCAGACATAGAAGTGGATTCAGTTACCAATGGTAAAGCTTCACCAGTATGCATAACATCGCTTACCCGAGTGAGTAGTTTTTTACCTAAAGACCCACCAGGGTGAAATTCAGCAAAGTCTTCTTTTTTAAAACCTTTTTCTTTTAAGGCGCACATAGATAATGCATCGCCTACAGCTAACGATAAGGTAGAGCTTGAAGTTGGCGCTAACTTTAATGGGCAAGCCTCTTCAAGTACAGAGACGTCTATACAAACACTTGCAGACTTTGCTAGCTCACTTTTTAAATTACCTGTAAGCGCTATTAGTGGTACAGACTTTCTTGTTACAAATTTAAGTAGTGATATTAGCTCGTTAGAGCCACCGCCATAACTGATAGCTATCACCAAGTCACTATTACTAATAACACCCATGTCGCCATGAGAGCCTTCAGCTGGATGCAAAAATAAAGAAGGGGTGCCAGTAGAGCTGAGTGTGCTAGAAATTTTACGAGCTACTTGTCCCGACTTACCCATGCCTGTTAAAATTACTTTACCCTTACAATTAACTATTAACTCAACAGCTTTAATGAAGGCTTCTTCTATCACTTTATCATTTAGTTTTTCTGAAAAATTATTTATAGCTTGGCTTTCTACCAATAAAACTCTTTTAGCTTCTGCAATAATACTCATAAAGACCTACTTTTGCTTGTTACTTTTTACAAGATACTTTTTTATTTACTGTTTTCTTCGGAGCCTTCTTTAAAGATGCAGCTACAAATGAGCTAAATAAAGGATGAGGCTTTAAAGGCGACGACTGAAACTCTGGGTGAAACTGAACCCCCACAAACCATGGGTGCTTTTCAAGCTCTACAATTTCTACTAAATCACGCTCTTTACAAATACCAGAAGCTATTAAGCCTTTAGACTCTAGTAAATTTTTGTAATGGTTATTAAATTCATATCTATGCCTATGTCTTTCAGAAATTTTTGGTTTCTTATAGCTACCATAAACTTTAGTGCCCTTAACAAGATCACAATCAAAGGCACCCAATCTCATAGTGCCGCCTTTATCTTTAATTGTTTTTTGTTCTGTCATTAAGTCAATGATGTAATCTGGCTTTGAAGACTTACCGAACTCTCTACTTGTTGCCCCTTTAAGTTTACAAACATTTTTAGCAAACTCGATACAAGCCAACTGCATTCCATAACAAATACCGAAAAATGGGATTTTATTTTCTCTAGCGTACTTGATAGCTTTTATTTTACCATCAACTCCCCTTGGACCAAAACCACCAGGCACTAATATACCGTCTACACTTTTAAGTTCTTTTGTTAAGTTTGTCGATTTATCAGAATCAATATATTTAATTTCGACTGCAGTGTTATTAGCCACTCCGCCATGCACTAAAGATTCATGTAAAGACTTATAACTTTCTTTTAACTCTACATACTTACCAACAACACCAATAGTTACTTTGAATTTTGGCTGATGAACAACCTTAACTACTTTTTTCCAAGAGGCCATTTGGGCTGGCTTTAATTTAAGAGATAATTTTTTAATAATTTTTTTATCTAAACCCTCTTCATGTAGCGCCAGAGGCACATCATAGATAGACTTAGAGTCCATAGCAGCAATAACATCATCAGAGGCCAAACTACAAAACAGACCAATTTTCTTTTTAATATCATCATCTAAAACTTTTTCAGAACGACATACTAAAAAATCTGGCTGTATACCCACTTGGCGCAATTCTTTTACAGAATGCTGCGTAGGCTTACTCTTTAACTCGCCAGCTGCAGCGATATAAGGGACATAAGTTACATGAACAAATAAAGTGTTTTTAGAACCATACTCTGTACGCATTTGCCTTATAGCCTCAATAAACGGAAGCCCTTCTATATCGCCTACAGTACCACCAATTTCTATAATGGCCACATCAGAGCCTTTAGCTGATTTTTCTATAGAGGCTTTTATTTCATTTGTAATATGCGGGATCACTTGCACTGTGCCGCCCAAATAATCACCTCGGCGCTCTTTAGCAATCACAGACTCATAAACTTGTCCTGCAGTTATACTGTTATGCTTGCTTAAAGATAAACTTGTAAAACGCTCGTAGTGGCCAAGGTCTAAATCAGTTTCTGCACCATCAGCTGTTACATAAACTTCCCCATGTTGAAGCGGAGACATTGTCCCCGGGTCTACATTAATATAAGGGTCACACTTCATAAGGCTAACTTTTAAACCACGCGATTCTAGTAAAGTCCCCAAGCTTGCGGCTGTGAGCCCTTTACCAATAGATGAAACAACACCACCTGTAATAAAAATAAACTTTTGTTTTTTTGCCATTTTACTTACGCCTTATTTAATTTTTTTATTTAATTT